>DATKNA010000033.1:0-2184 GCA_035541595.1 Kineosporiaceae bacterium
TCGAGGTCCTCGTCGCGGATCTCGGCGCGGACCTTGCCCGGGTCGATGACCAGCAACATGAGACGCGGTGCCCCGCGGTAGCGCGCGTTCGCAACCGCGGCGACCTGGCCGAGACGTGAGCAGTGGATGAAGCCCACCTCGTCGAGCGTGCTCCCCAGCGTGGAGCGCCGGTACTCGCCCGACGGCCTGGACCGCTCCCATTCGACGGCGTCCGCGATGTGAAAGATGGGCTCCACGGGCCTGAGTGTCGCGCCGGCGTGGCCGACCAGCTCATCCCGCCCCCGACCTCGTACCGACGCCGACGAAGTGACCCGGCCGACGCGCCGTCACTGTCGGTCCGTCATGTCGCGCGGACGGTCCTCAGGGAGGGCAGGCGCCCTTACCACGAGTCCTGTGGCTTCCCGCCGGAGCACGACAGCGGCTCCTGCGCCGCCAACGATGGCGCTGCTGCGGTCCCGGCGGGAAGAGATCCTCCAAGTGGCCGCAGTTCACGGAGCGTCGAATGTGAGGGTGTTCGGCTCGGTTGCCGGGGGACCGCAGGAGTCGCCAGCGACATCGATCTTCTGGTCGACTTCGAGCCGGGACGGACGCTGTCGGACCACGTCGGCCTGTGGCGGGACCTCGAGGCGCTGCTGGGGATCACGGTCGATGTCGTGAGCGCAAGCGGACTGACCGACCGCGACGGCGACATCCGCGGTGACGCAGTGGCCCTTTGAACCCTGGGCTGCAGGGCGCGTTCGTGCCCTAATCGACAGAGCCGGCTGGGACGATCCACTCCACCGGCTGATGGGTGATCTCGGCGATCGTGCCGAAGTCGTGGTCGTAGTGCAGCACCGCCAGCCGCGCCGCCTTGCGTAAGCCCCCGGTCGGAGTGAGCCGGCTGGCCGTGGCGTACGGCAACCCGACGGCGCCCCTGGCTGGCTGGTCGGGAAGGCGGGATTTGAACCCGCGGCCTCAGCGGACTGAACGCTGCGCGCACGGACTTCGGTGGATCGGTATGACGTGAAATCCCTGGTCAGGGACCTTGCGCCGACTCCGTCGGACATCCTTGGACTGGGGCGGCCGCGGGATGGACGCGGGATCGACCAGCCCTGCCGATTCCCGATCTGTGCCACCCCGGCGCCCGTACCATGGGGGAGGTGGCTACAGGTCGGAGCGTGGACGCCGCTACGGCGACCCCAACGATCGCCGCGTTACGGGCCAGGAGGGACGAGATCCTCCGGGTCGCTGCTGCGCACGGAGCGTCGAACGTTCGGGTATTCGGTTCCGTGGCCCGGGGCACCGCTGAGTCCACGAGCGACATTGACCTTCTCGTCGACTTCGAGGCAGGGCGGACGCTCGTGGACCACGTCGGCCTGTGGCGGGACCTCGAGGCGCTGCTGGGCACGACGGTCGATGTCGTGAGCGCCGGCGGGCTCACCGACCGCGATGACGACATCCGGGCCGACGCCTTGGCCCTGTGAGCTACCGCGGCGACTCGCGGACCGTCGAAAAGATCATTGCGGACATACTCGACGCGGCGAGCGCAAGTGCGGAGATCGTCTCCCGAGGAAAGGACGGTCGGAGCGAGGACAGGATCCTCCGGCTGGCCGGTGAGGCGGTCATCAACAGGATCGGCGATGCAGCCAACAAACTTCCGGAGGACGTCCGGGCTGCGATCCCCGGGGTGCCCTGGGATGACATCCGGGCCAACAGGGTCCTCGTCGCCCACATCTACCACCGGATCGACTACGACATTCTCCGCGCCACGCTTGCTCACGATGTGCCTCGACTCGCCGCAGAGCTGGAGCGTTGGCGCGACCGTGAGCTGGGGCGCGAGGCGGGTGCCGAGCGAGAGTCTGGCCCCGGTCTCGGCCCCTGAGTCGGTCGGCCGGCGTGGGGTGAGGCAACCCGTCGGTGCCCACGGACGGGGACCGACGGGGCGCCAGCCGGCGAAGCCGGTGCTTGTCGCCAGGATGGCGTCGGCGGTTTGCACCGACCCGGTGCAAGTGCGTGGATCCATTACACCCCAGTTGCAGCGGACAATCGCTACCCCGCCCGAACACCGCGCTGGGAAGCGCGAGGCGGCGCACACCGATGCCTGACGAGCGATCCGAGGCCGAGCGTCGGGGCGAGCTGGTGGACGACCTGCTCCGCAGGGTGGCCGAACTCGAGGCTGAGAACCGTCGGCTCCGACACCTGCTT
>DATKNA010000034.1:0-9944 GCA_035541595.1 Kineosporiaceae bacterium
CGGGACCGGTTCCTCGCGCACGACGACGCCGTCGCGGCTCAGCCGGACGAGCACCGACGCCGTGCCGATCGCGACGGCGTCGCCGTCGGCGTCGAGCTGCCCGTGCAGCCTGGCGTTCTCGGCCGGGTCGATGATCCAGGCCTTCGCGCGCGGGTCGAGGGAGGGGTCGACCTCACGCCTGAGATCCCGGTCGAGCGGATACCGCCCGAAGAGCGCGACGTCCGAGCGCTCGCCGAGGGTGATCCGGACGCGGCGGCCGCCGGGCGGCACGGAGCTCTCGACGGCCGGGCTTCCCGGGGGCGCGGACTGGGCCGCGACGGCGGCGGTGGCGGTCGCCGTCCACACCAGCTGCTGCGCGGCGACCCGGGCCTCCTCCCACGTCGGCTCCGGCGAGCGGGCCAGGGGCGCGGGGGAGATGTCGAGGTCGATCCGCCCGGCGGTGACCCTCGCGGTGACCCGCGGGGCCGGGCCCGGCGCGAAGAGCTGGGCCCGGCCGGGGTCCTGCGGCGTGCCGGTGATGGCCAGCTCGACGGCCTGGGCGACCCGGTCGTCGACGCCGGTGGGGCCGCCCACCCGCCGGAACTCGCGGAACAGCACGACCTCGCCGTTCTCCCGAGCCGCCACGTAGACCGGCAGGCTCGCCGCCGGTGCCTCCGCGACCTCGTGCTGATCGACCAGCTGATCCGACGTGGTCGTGACGGAGACGGTCGACGGGACCCGGTGCGTCACGGTCCGCACGGCGAACGTCGCCCCGGCTGCCACCACGACGGCGGCGGCTGCCGCCGCGACCAGCGGTGTCAGGTGGCCTCGCCCGCGCATCGGCAGGACACGGCGCGGCCGGTGCGCGATCTCGGCCCGGATCCGGCGCAGTCCGTCGGGGCTGGGCTGGACCGCGTCGGCCTGCCGGCGCAGCACCTCGCGCAGGAGGGACGCGGTGGGCTCGTCGTCCGGGGGATCGTCGAGCCGGACGACGTCGTCGCGGCTCATCGCCCGATCGCCTCGGCGCGCTCGAGAGCCTTCCGCAGGGCGGCCAGGCCGCGGTGGGCGTGGCTCTTCACCGCGCCCTTCGTGAGGCCGAGCGTCTGGGCGATGTCCTGCTCGGAGAGGTCGGCGTAGTAACGCAGCACGAGCACCTCCTGCTGCCGCCGGGAGAGGGTCCGCAGCGCGGTCATCACCCGCGCGTCCTCCGTCGACTGCACGGCCCGCTCCTCCGGGCCGGCCGGTTCGGGCGGCCCGGGCTGGCGGTAGCGTTCCTCGACCCCCCGGTGCCGCAGCGCGGAGCGGGCGTTGTTGACCACGGTGGTCCGCAGGTAACCATGGGCGGCCGAGGGGTCGGCCAGCGAGCTCCAGCGCCGGTGCAGGGACACGAACGCCTCCTGCACGAGCTCCTCCGCGACCGACGCGTCCCGGGTGAGCAGGGTGGCGAGCCGGACCAGCTGGTGCCAGTGCGCCGCGTAGAGCATGCCGACGGCCTCGTCCGCCGAGCCTGGCACGGCGCCGGACGAGCTGCCGCGACCGCCGTCCAGTCCGGCCTCCTTCCTGGCGGTCCTGGGCGACGGCGCACGCACCTGCGCCCAGGGCGTCCCCAGGGGCAGGTCCATCGTCGTCACGTCACCAGGACGTCCGTTCCGCTGCTCGGGTTGACGACCCGCGGACCCCGTCACGGAAGAACACTAGAGTCGGGTCGACGACCGGTGCCCGGGCGGTGCCCCCGGCCCGGTGGCGGTGGGGCCCGGTGGTGGTCGGTGGTGGTCGGTGGTGGTCGGCGGCAGACGGCGTGGACGGCGGCGGAAGGAGGACCGATGACGGCGGAGGAGGGGTGCCTGTTCTGCGGCATCGTGGCGGGCGACGTGCCGGCCGAGGTGGTCCGGATCGGCCGCCGGGTGATCGCGTTCCGGGACATCAAACCGCAGGCCCCGCTGCACGTCCTGGTCGTTCCGCGGGACCACCACCGGGACGCACCCGCGCTCGCCGCCGCAGATCCCGAGGCGCTGGCCGAGCTGGTCGAGGTCGGCGGCTCCCTGGCGGCGGCCGAGACCGACGGCGGCGCCTTCCGGCTGGTCTTCAACACCGGCGCGGCGTCGGGCCAAGCCGTCTTCCACGCCCACGGTCACGTCCTGGCCGGCCGGCCCTTCGGCTGGCCGCCCGGCTGACCGCTCGACCCGGTGCGATGTCGGTGCCCGCCGCTACCATTGGGGCCACGGGCCCGCGGTAGACCGGGCCGCGATCGCATGCGAAGGGTGGCCGGCGTCCAGCCGACATGACAGACCAGACAGACGGGTTCGCGACGCGAAGCCCTACCGACGGCGCCCCCACAGGTCCTCAGCAGGCCGTTCACAAGATCGTCGTCCCACCGGACGTGTCGATGGTCTCCCTGCTGGGCGCGCGCGACGAGGTCCTCCGCACCGTCGAGCGGGCCTTCCCGCGGGCGGACGTCCACGTCCGGGGCAACGAGATCACCATCACCGGGCCGCACGGCGAGGTCGCCCTCGTCGAGCGGCTGGTCGACGAGCTGCTCGACGTGCTCGCCAACGGTCAGCAGCTGTCCCCGGACGCCGTCGACCGTGCGGTCGGCATGCTCCGCCAGCAGACCACCGAGCGGCCCGCCGACGTCCTCACTCTGAACATCCTGTCGAACCGCGGCCGGACGATCCGCCCCAAGACGCTGAACCAGAAGCGGTACGTGGACGCGATCGACGACCACACGATCGTGTTCGGCATCGGGCCGGCAGGCACCGGCAAGACCTACCTGGCGATGGCCAAGGCCGTGCAGGCGCTGCAGGCGAAACGGGTCAACCGGATCATCCTCACCCGGCCCGCGGTCGAGGCGGGGGAGCGGCTCGGATTCCTGCCGGGCACCTTGACCGAGAAGATCGACCCCTATCTGCGGCCGCTCTACGACGCGCTGCACGACATGATCGACCCCGAGACCATTCCCCGGTTGATGGCGGCCGGGACGATCGAGGTCGCCCCGCTGGCATACATGAGGGGGCGTTCGCTCAACGACGCCTTCATCATCCTCGACGAGGCGCAGAACACGTCCCCGGAACAGATGAAGATGTTCCTCACCCGCCTGGGTTTCGGCGCCAAGATGGTCGTCACCGGCGACGTCACGCAGGTCGACCTGCCGAGTGGGACCCAGTCCGGGCTGCGTATCGTCCGGGACATCCTGGACGGCCTCGAGGACGTGCAGTTCACCGAACTCACGAGTGCCGACGTCGTCCGGCACCGGCTCGTCAGCGAGATCGTCGACGCGTACAGCCGCTGGGACGCCGCGCAGGGGACGGGCGCGCGGCCGGTGCCGGCCGGGCGGGACGTCCAGCGCCGCCGGTCGCGGCGCTGACGGTCGCCGGGCGCGGAGCAGGCGAGGGCCGAGGATGAGCGTCGAGGTCAACAACGAGAGCGGCGTCGAGGTCGACGAGCGGGAGATCGTCGCGCTGGCCCGGCACGTCCTGGCGCGGATGCGGGTGCACCCGCAGGCCGAGCTGTCCGTCGTGCTCGTGGACGAGGCGGCGATGGAGCAGCTGCACGTCCAGTGGATGGACGAGCCGGGCTCGACCGACGTCCTGTCGTTCCCGATGGACGAGTTGCGGCCCGGCGCCGAGGGTGAGGAGCCCGCACCGGGTCTGCTCGGGGACGTCGTCCTGTGCCCGCAGGTCGCCGCCCGCCAGGCGCAGCAGGCCGGCCACACGACGCAGGATGAGCTCCTGCTCCTGACCACTCACGGGATCCTCCACCTGCTCGGGTACGACCACGCCGAGCCGGACGAGGAGCGCGAGATGTTCGACCTGCAACGCAGGCTGCTCCTGACGTTCCTGGCGACGAGGCGGGGCGGTGCGTCCCCCTTCTCGTCCACGGTCGCCCCCGAACCCTCCTCCGGAGCGGGCCCCGGCTCGGGTTCGGGCCCGCCGCGCGGTCGGACGTCCGGACGGGGGACGGACAAGGGGCGCGGGTGAGCGCCGACGACGTCCGCCTCGTCCTCGTGGCGCTCCTGCTCGTGCTGGTGGCCGGGGCGCTCGCGGCGTGCGAGGCGGCGCTGGCCCGGGTCTCCCGGTCCCGCGCCGGCGAGCTCGTGGCCGAGGGCCGGCGAGGAGCCGCGGCGCTGGCCCGGGTCGCCGCCGACCCGGCGCCGACGCTCAGCGTGTCGACCTTCCTGCGGGTCGTCGCCGAGTCCGGGGCCGCGGTCCTGCTCACGGTCGTCTACCTGGATCGCCTCGGCACCGGGTGGCGGGCCGTCGTCGCCGCGATCGGGACGATGACGGCGCTCTCCTTCGTGGTCGTCGGTGTCGGCCCCCGAACTCTCGGGCGCCAGCACGCGGTCCGCATCGGCCTGGTGGCCGCGCCCGTCCTGGTCGCCCTGACCCGGGTGCTGGGCCCGCTGGCCCGGTTCCTCGTGTTCATCGGCAACGTGCTGACGCCGGGGCCCGGCTACCGCGACGGCCCGTTCGCCTCCGAGGCCGAGCTGCGCGAGCTCGTCGACATCGCCGAGCAGACGCAGCTCATCGAGGCGGGTGAGCGCGAGATGATCCACTCGGTGTTCGAGCTCGGTGACACGCTCGTCCGCGAGGTGATGGTGCCGCGCACGGCCCTGGTGTCGGTCGAGTCCGGGACCACCCTGGGCTCCGCGATGTCCCTCTTCCTGCGCTCCGGGTTCTCCCGCGTGCCGGTCGTGGGCGAGGGCCTGGACGACATCCGCGGCATCCTCTACCTCAAGGACGTGGCCCGCCGGTTGCACGAGGACCCGGACCGTGGCCCGCGCGAGCTGGTGGACTCGGCGATGCGCGAGGCCACCTTCGTGCCCGACAGCAAGCCCGCCGACGACCTGCTGCGCGACATGCAGCGCAGCGCCAACCACGTCGCGATCGTGGTGGACGAGTACGGCGGCACCGCCGGGTTGGTGACGTTGGAGGACCTGGTCGAGGAGATCGTCGGCGAGATCGCCGACGAGTACGACCTCGAGGAGCCGGACGTCGAGCGGCTCGCGGACGGCGCCTACCGGGTGCCCTCCCGGATGCACGTGGAGGATCTCGGCGAGCTGTTCGGCATCGACCTCGAGGACGAGGAGGTCGACACCGTCGGCGGCCTGCTCGCCAAAGCCCTCGGCCGGGTGCCGATCGCCGGGGCCACCGCCGAGGTGGGCGGCCTGATCCTCACCGCGGACCGGTTCGAGGGGCGGCGCAACCAACTCGCCACCGTGCTGGTCCGCAGGGCCGAGGACGCCGGCCGGCCCGTGTCCAAGGCCGTGTCCGGGACCGACCGGCAGCAGCCGTCACGCGTGGCGGCGTCGTGACCGAGGTCGGCTTCCGCAGCGGGTTCGCCTGCCTCGTCGGCCGTCCGAACGTCGGCAAGTCGACGTTGACCAACGCGCTGGTGGGGGAGAAGATCGCGATCACGTCGAGCCGCCCGCAGACCACCCGCCACACCATTCGCGGCGTCGTGCACCGCCGCGACGCGCAGCTGGTCCTCGTCGACACGCCTGGCCTGCACCGCCCCCGCACGCTGCTCGGCGAGCGCCTCAACGACCTCGTGCGCCGGACCCTGCTGGAGGTCGACGTCGTCGGGTTCTGCGTGGCCGCCGACCGCCCGGTCGGCCCCGGCGACAGGTTCATCGCGGCGGAGCTCGGCGAGCTCCGCCGCGACGGCAACCAGCCGCGGCCGGTGGTGGCGGTCGTCACCAAGGCGGACGCCGTCGACCGCGGCGCGCTCGCCGAGCAGCTGCTGGCGGTCTCCGGGCTCGTCGAGGCCGACGACGTCGTCCCGGTGTCGGCCGCGACCGGCTACCAGGTCGACGAGCTCGTCGACGTCCTCGTCTCGCACCTGCCGCCGGGGCCCCCGCTGTACCCGGAGGGGAAGCTCACGGACGAACCGGAGTCCGTGCTCGTCGCCGAGCTCGTGCGGGAGGCCGCGCTGGAGGGCGTCCGCGAGGAGCTGCCGCACAGCCTGGCGGTGGTCCTGGAGGAGATGTCCCTGCGGGAGGGCCGGCCGGGCGGCGACCCGCTCCTCGACGTCCACGTGATCCTCTACGTGGAGCGCGAGAGCCAGAAGGCCATCGTGATCGGCAGGGGCGGTGCCCGGTTGCGGGACGTCGGGACGAGGGCCCGCCAGGAGATCCAGGCGCTGCTGGGCCAGCGGGTCCACCTCGACCTGAGGGTCAAGGTCGCGAAGGACTGGCAGCGCGACCCGAAGCAGCTCCAGCGCCTCGGCTTCTGACCCCAGGGTGACGGGTGTGCCCGGATGGTGATCATCCGGCATAGATGATCATCACCGAGGCGCCCGCGTCGACGGAGGTGGCAGGAGGTGGGCCGCGGTCATCCGGTATCGACGTCGTCGCGGTCGCCCAGGCGGCCGGCTTCCACCACGGCCCGCCGCAGCAGCCACTCGATGTGCGCGTTGGTGCTCCGCAGGTCGTCGGCGGCCCATCGGGCCAGGGCCTGGTGAACCTCGGGGTCGAGCCGAAGCAGCACGGCCTTGCGCTCGCGACGGCGACGTCGAGCTGCCGTCGCGACGGGTGACGGCCGGTCGACGGGCACGGGGCCGTCCCCGCCCGTGGTCACTGGTAGAGCGTGCCGGTGTTGATGACAGGCGCCACGCGAGCGTCACCGCAGAGCACGACGAGCAGGTTCGACACCATCGCCGCCCGCCGCTCCTCGTCGAGCTCGACGAGGCCTGACCTCGTCAGCTCCTCGAGCGCCATGTGCACGATGCTCACGGCGCCCTCGACGATGCGGCTGCGTGCCGCGATCACCGCGGCGGCCTGCTGACGTTGGAGCATCGCCTGGGCGATCTCGGCCGAGTAGGCCAGGTGGCTGACCCTCACTTCGAGGACCTCGACGCCCGCGATCGAGACCCGCTCCGCGACCTCCACCGCGAGCTCGGAGCTGATGACGTCGGTCGAGCCGCGCAACGACTCGACGTCGTCCGGGCCGTCGTAGGGGTAACTGCGTGCCACGTGCCGCAGCGCCGCCTCGGCCTGCACCGTCACGAAGTCCGTGGCGTTCTCGACGGCGAACGTCGCCTGGGCGGTGTCCGCGATCTGCCACACGACGATGGCGGCGATGTCGACGGGGTTCCCGTCGGCGTCGTTGACCTTCAGTCGCTCGGTCTCGAAGTTGCGCACCCGCACCGAGACCGTCCGCCGGGTCGACAGCGGGGGCAGCCACACCAGGCCGGCGCTGCGCACCGTGCCGATGTAGCGGCCGAAGAACTGGACGACGGCGGTTCGCCCCGGTTGGATCACGGCCAGGGACGCCACCACGAGGATCGCTGCGGCCAGCAGGAACGCGCCCAGGACGGCCCAGCTCCCGACCTGCGTGGCGGCGAGCCGGTTGAACGCCACGATCGCCGCCGACAGGAGCAGCAGGGCGACGAGCAGCCCGAGGAAGCCGTTCGTGTACGGGGCCGGCCGCTCGCGCACCGCCACGGGGGTGCGGGCGCGACCGACCGCCGTCTCGGCGGGCGGGGCCGGCGTCTCGTCGGTGGGGGTGCGGACCGGAACGGACATGACCGCCTCCTGAATGGCTACGATTTTGCAATCTAAATGCTATCACCTTGCCGGGTGATCGGCTGCCGTACCCTCGGGGCGTGGAGCGCATCGCCGAGGGGTCGCTCGTCGTGCTCGTCGGGCCTCCGGCGAGCGGCAAGAGCACCTGGGCGGCGGCTCACGTCGCGCCGGACGAGGTCGTCTCGAGCGACCGGCTCCGCGCCGTCGTCGGGACCGGCGAGCGGGATCTCGCGGCGAGCGCCGATGCCTTCGCCGTCCTCGACCTCATCGTCGCCGCGCGGGTCCGGCGCCGGCTGACCACCGTCGTCGACACCCTCGGGCTCGACCCCGACCGTCGCGCGGGGTGGCGCGCCGTGGCGGCGCAGCACCGCGTCCCCTGCGTCGCGGTCGTCTTCGACACGCCGGCCGCCGACTGCCGGCGGCGCAACGCCGGCCGGCCTCTGCAGGAGCGGGTGCCGCCGACGGTGCTCACCGGGCAGCTCGCCGCGTACGCCGGGCAAAGGCCCGGGCTGGAGGGCGAGGGCTTCGACGCCGTGCTCGTCGCGGGGCCGGTCCGCGTCGTCGACCGGGCGGTCGCGGGCGCCGTCCGGGCCTTGACCGCGCACGGGACCGACCGGGGCAGTGCGATCCGGGACGGCGCCTCGCCGGCCGCAACCGGCCTGCGGTTCGGGCTCCACCTGTCGACGTTCCGTGCACCCGCCGGTCCGGCGCAGCTCGGGCAGCGGCTGCGCGACGTCGCCGTCCGGGCGGAGCGCGCCGGCATCGACTCCCTGTGGCTGATGGACCATCTACGCCAGATCCCGCAGCTCGGCCGCGCCTGGGAGGACATGCCCGAGGCCGTGGTCACGCTCGGCCACCTGGCGGCGGTCACGAGCAGGGTCACGATCGGGTGTCTCGTGCACGCCGTCACCTACCGGAACGTCGCCCACCTCGGCAAGATCGTCGCCACCCTCGACGTGCTGAGCGGCGGGCGCGCCGTGTGCGGGCTCGGTGCCGGCTGGTACGGGCCGGAGCACGACGCGTACGGCATCCCGTTCCCGCCCGCGGGGGAGCGGCTGGACCTGCTGGAGGACGCCCTGCGCCTGCTCCCGCTGGTGTGGGGCAAGGGGGCGCCGCGCTTCGAAGGCCGGCGGATCGTCGCCCCGGAGGCGATGTGCTACCCGCGCCCGGTGCAGGAGCACGTGCCCGTCGTGGTCGGCGGGTCCGGCCGGCGGCGCACGCTGCGCCTCGTGGCACGGTACGCGGACGCGTGCAATCTCACCGGCGAGCCGGACGCCGTCCGCGCCGCGCTGGACGTCCTGCACCGGCACTGCGCGGACGTGGACCGCGACCCCGCCACGATCGAGGTCACCCACGTGTCGACGATCCGGGTGACCGGCGCCGGCGGCCGGCCGCCTGCGCCACCGGCGTCCGGCCCCCCACCCGGCGGCGGGCGGCGCCGGCGCGCGCCCGTCGTCGCCGGCACCGTGGACGACCACGTCCTGCGCATCGAGGCCCTGCGCCGCGCCGGCGTGCAGCATGTGATCGTCGCGCTCGACGACGTCTGGGACGACGGCGCCGTGGAGGCCTACGGCGAGCTGATCTCGGCCTGGCGGTCTCGCGAGAACCCCGTCACGGCAGCAGGAGCATCGAGTCCCCGAACTCGTGCCACAGGTAGTGTGGGGACCCCGGGGCCGTGACGGCGGCGTAGGCCGAGGCGACCAGGTCCCGCCCGGCGACGGCCTCGAGCAGCAGCAGGTGACTCGCCTCGGGCTCGTGCAGCCCGGTGATGACGCCGGTGACCACCCGTGCTCGGCGCTCGGGACCCAGGACGAGGCCGGTCCACCCGGAGCCCGCCAGCACGCGGCCGTCGGCTCCCGCGCACGTCTCGAGGGCCCGGACGACGGTGGTGCCGACCGCGACCACCCGGCCGCCGGCCTCTCCCGTGGCGGCGACGAGCCGGGCCGTCGACGCCGGCACGGCGTACCGCTCGGGGGCGGGGGACTCGTGCAGCTCCGGGCTGGAGACCCCGGCGTGCAGGACGACCGGGGCGACGGCGATGCCGCGCGTGACGAGCTCGACGACCAGCCGGTCGGTGAACGGCCGGCCCGCGCTCGGCATCTCGGCGCTGCCCGGCTGACGGGCGAAGGCTGTCTGATAGTCGGACAGCGGGAACACGCCGCTCAGGTAGCCGTACGTGATCGGCCGCCCGTGACGGGCGAGGTAGCCGGTGAGGTCGGGAGCGGGACCGACGGCGTCCGGGAGGTGGCCGTCGTGCCCCGAGGCGCGGCGCGTCACCCGCCGTACGGCGGCGCGCCACAGCCGGGTCCCGCCGACATGAGCCCGCGGGAACGGCGCCATGAGCGTGGCCTCGACCCCCTCGGGCAGGTCGATCCGCAGGCCGGCGGGCAGGCGCAGCTGCGGCCCCCGGCCGTCCGGCCGCCGCACCTCGAGCACCCACGCG
>DATKNA010000035.1:0-10071 GCA_035541595.1 Kineosporiaceae bacterium
CGTCCATGTGCATGTCGCTGATCACGCGTTTCATGACCTCCACCGGGCAGGGGGCGCCGGCCATGATCCCCGTCCGGAGCGAGCCGAGGTCGACCTCGCCGAAGCTCGGCAGCGCGAGCTCGGCGATAAACATCGTCGGGACGCCGTACAGGCTCGTACACCGCTCGTCCTGGACGGCCTGCAACGTCGCGGCGGGATCGAATCCCGGCGCGGGGATGACGATACATGCGCCGTGGGAGGTCGAGGCGAGATTGCCCATGACCATGCCGAAGCAGTGGTAGAAGGGGACCGGCACACAGATCCGGTCGACCTCGGTGTAGCCGCAGATCTCCCCGACGACGTACCCGTTGTTGAGGATGTTGTGGTGCGACAGCGTGGCGCCCTTCGGGAAGCCCGTCGTGCCCGAGGTGTACTGGATGTTGATCGGGTCGTCCATGTCGAGGGAGGCGGTCCGGGCGGCGACGGCGGTCGCGGTCACGCGGTCGCCCTCGGCGAGCAGCGCGTCCCAGCTCGGCTCGCCGACGTAGATGACGTCCCGCAGCGCGGGCAGGCCGGGGCGCACCTCGTCGATCATCGCTCGGTAGTCGCTGGTCCGGAAGGATGGCGCCGCGATCAGCGTGTCGATGCCTGCCTGGCGCAGGACGTAGTCGACCTCGTGCGTGCGGTATGCCGGGTTGATGTTGACCAGGATCGCGCCGATCCGCGCCGTGCCGTACTGGACGAGCATCCATTCCAGGCAGTTCGGCGCCCAGATGCCCACCCGGTCGCCGGCCTGGATGCCGCGGGCGTACAGGCCGCGCGCCACCCGGTCGACGGCGGCGTCGAACTCCGCGTACGTCAGGCGGTGCCCGCCGGCGACGTCCACGACGGCCTCGCGGTCGGCGAAGCGCTCGACCGCCTTCCTGAGGTTGGCGTCGATCGTCTCGCCGAGAAGCGGCGTGGTGGAGGTCCCACTGGCATATGACGACGTCGGCATGCTGCCCTCCCCGGCGGCTCAGGTCCGTGTGCACAGTCAACCCCGTCATGCCGACGTTCGGCACCCCCACCCGCGTGATCATGCATTCCCCGCTGATCATGCAATCCGTGTCGATCAAGTGACGACGCCGTCACAGATCAACGGGAATTGCACGATCACGCGCTGTCGAGGGGTCATGCGCTGCCGAGAGTCACGCCTCGCGCATCGGGATCCGGACGTCGTTGGCCTCGGCCACCTCGAGCGCGCGGGCGTACCCGGCGTCGACGTGACGGACGATGCCGGTCCCCGGGTCGTTGCTCAGCACCCGGGCGAGCTTGGCGGCGGCGAGCGGCGTCCCGTCGGCCACGGTGACCTGCCCGGCGTGGATCGACCGGCCCATCCCGACGCCGCCGCCGTGATGGATCGACACCCACGTGGCCCCCGACGCGGTGTTGACCAGCGCGTTCAGTAGGGGCCAGTCGGCGATGGCGTCCGAGCCGTCGAGCATCGCCTCCGTCTCCCGGTAGGGCGACGCGACCGAACCGCAGTCGAGGTGGTCACGACCGATCACGACCGGCGCCGAGAGTTCCCCCGACGCGACCATCTCGTTGAACCTCAGCCCGGCCCGATCGCGCTCGCCGTAGCCCAACCAGCAGATCCGTGCCGGCAGACCCTGAAAGGCCACCCGCTCCCCCGCCGCCCTGATCCAGCGGTGCAGATGGTCGTTTCCGGGGAACAGCTCGAGCACGGCACGGTCGGTCGCGGCGATGTCCTTCGGGTCCCCGGACAGGGCGGCCCAGCGAAACGGGCCCTGGCCCTCGCAGAACAGCGGCCTGATGTACGCCGGCACGAACCCGGGGAAGGCGAACGCGCGGTCGAAGCCGCCCACCCGGGCCTCGTCGCGGATCGAGTTGCCGTAGTCGAACACCTCGGCCCCTCGATCGAGAAAGCCGACCATGGCCTCGACGTGCCGCGCCATCGACGCGCGAGCGCGGTCGGTGAACTCGTCGGGCTTGGCGGCGGCGTAGTCGTGCCAGTCCTCCACCGAGACCCCGATCGGCAGGTACGACAGGGGGTCGTGGGCCGAGGTCTGGTCGGTCACGACGTCGGCGGGCACGTTCCAGCTCAGGAGTTGCGGCAGTACCTCGGCGCAGTTGCCGACGACCCCGACCGAGAGCGGGCGGCGCGCGTCCTTGGCGGCGAGCACCATGCGGACGGCGTCCTCCAGGGATCCCGCGACCTCGTCGAGGTACCGCGTGTCGACGCGGCGCCGCAACCGGCGCTCGTCGACGTCGACGACCAGGCACGCCCCGCCGTTGAGCGAGACGGCCAGGGGCTGCGCGCCGCCCATGCCGCCGCAGCCGCCCGTGACGGTGAGCGTCCCGGCGAGGGTCCCCCCGAAGCGTTTGGCCGCCACCGCCGCGAAGGTCTCGTAGGTCCCCTGCAGGATCCCCTGCGTGCCGATGTAGATCCACGATCCCGCGGTCATCTGGCCGTACATCGTCAGGCCGAGAGCCTCCAGCCGGCGGAACTCCGGCCAGTTCGCCCAGTCCGGCACGAGGTTGCTGTTGGCGATGAGGACCCGGGGCGCCCACTCGTGCGTGCGCATCACCGCCACCGGCCGACCGGACTGGACGAGCAGCGTCTCGTCGCCGTCCAGGGTGGTCAGCGTGCGGACGATCGCCTCGTAACTCGGCCAGTCGCGCGCCGCGCGCCCGGTGCCGCCGTAGACCACGAGGTCGTCCGGGCGTTCGGCCACGTCGGGGTCGAGGTTGTTCATCAGCATCCGCAGCGGCGCCTCGGTCTGCCAGCTGCGGGCGGTCAGCTCCGTGCCGCGCGGGGCGCGGACCGTCCGGGCTCCGATCATGATCGTCTCTCCTCGAGCTTCGACGTGATCAAGGAATGCCTGACCGTACCCCGGGCGAGCATTCCTTGATCGCGAATCATTCCTTGATCACCGCAAGGTTGCGGTCAGGTCAGGGGGTGGGCGACGGCAGCCTGCGCGGCGGCGACGAGCCGTCCGTCGACGACGGCGTCCGCCACGGCCCGGATCTCCGGGGCCAGGTGCCGATCCGGGCCCGGGCCGGGGACGCCTGCCGCGCGGACCGCGTCCCGCACCGCCGCCGTGCCCGCCGCGGGGGTGAGCGGGGCGCGCAGGTCGAGTGCCCGGGCGGCGGCGAGGACCTCGATGGCGAGCACGCGGGCCAGGCCGTCGACCGCCCGCCGCAGCTTGCGGCCCGCCGCCCAGCCCATCGACACGTGGTCCTCCTGCATCGCCGACGACGGGATCGAGTCCACGCTCGCGGGCGCGGCGAGCCGCTTGAGCTCGCTGACGATGCCGGCGGCCGTGTACTGGGCGATCATGAGCCCGGAGTCGACGCCGGGGTCGTGGGCGAGGAAGGGCGGCAACCCGTGGTTTCGGGCGACGTCGAGGAACCGGTCGGTCCGCCGCTCCGACATGGAGGCGACATCGGCCGCGGCGATGGCGAGGAAGTCCAGCACGTATCCGACCGGCGCGCCGTGGAAGTTCCCGTTGGACTCCACCCGCCCATCCGCGGTGAGGACGGGGTTGTCGATCACCGCCACGAGCTCGCGCCCGGCGACCTCGGCGGCGTGCTCCACCGTGTCCCGTGCCGCGCCGTGCACCTGCGGAGCGCAGCGCAGCGAGTACGCGTCCTGCACCCGGGTGAAGGCCGGGCCGCGCTGGGCGGCGACGATCCTGCTGCCGGCCAGCAGCGCGCGCAGGTTCGCCGCGGACGCCGCCTGCCCGGGGTGCGGCCGCAGGGCCTGCAGGTCGGCGGCGAACACCGCGTCGGTGCCGAGCAGCGCCTCCACGCTCATGGCAGCCGCGATGTCGGCGACGACGAGCAGCCGGCGCAGGTCGTGCAGCGCCAGGTAGAGCATCCCCAGCATCCCGTCCGTGCCGTTGATCAGCGCGAGGCCCTCCTTCTCGGCGAGCTCGACGGGAGCGAGGCCGGCCGCTGCGAGCGCCTCCGCGGCCGGGCGGCGGATGCCGTCGGGGTCGTGCACCTCGCCCTCACCCATCAGGGCGAGCGCCACGTGGGCGAGCGGCGCGAGGTCACCGGAGCAGCCGAGGGAGCCGTACTCGTGCACGCACGGGGTGATCCCGGCGCCCAGCATCGCGGCGTACGCCTGGGCCGTCTCCGTCCGGACGCCGGTGTGGCCGCTGGCCATCGTCCGGAGCCGCAGCAGCATGAGCGCCCGGACGACCTCGCGTTCGACCAGAGGTCCGGAGCCGGCCGCGTGCGAGCGGATCAGGCTGCGCTGCAGCTGCGCCCGCCGACCCGGCGCGATGGAGGTCGTGGCCAGGGCGCCGAATCCGGTCGAGATGCCGTAGTGGGCGGCATCGTCGCCGGCGAGCTCGTCGACCACGGCCCGGCCGCGGGCGATCCGGACCAGGGCGTCGTCGGCCAGCCGCACGTCGGCACCGTCGCGGGCGACGCGGACGACGTCCGTGGGCTCGAGCGGGCCGGCGCCGACCACGACCCGGTCGGGACGGGCGGCCGCCGCGCCCGGGGAGCCCAGGGTGGAGCTGATGGTCATGCCCACCATCGCAGCGCGCGGGTGACCCCGAGGGCCAGCGCCGAACGACCGATTCCGTCCAGGATCCCAGACGCAGGACCATGGGCCGGTGGTCCCGGCGGCGCGCGCGGTCCTGGAGCTCCTCGACGCCCTGGCCCGCCAGCCCGGGCCGGTGCCCGCGGCCGCGCTCGTGCGCGAGCTACGGCTGCCCCGCTCGACCGTCTACCACCTGCTGGGCGAGCTGATCCGGGCCGGCCTGGCCGTCCACCTGCCGGAGGAGCGCCGGTACGGCCTCGGAGTGCACGCGCTCGAGCTCGGCACCGACTACCTGCGCCAGGAGCCACTGGCCCGGCTGGCACGGCCGATCCTGGCCCGGCTCGTGGACCGGGTCGGCCAGTCCGCCCACCTGGCGGTGCTGCACGGCCGGGAGGTGCTCTACGTCGTGGAGGAGCGTGCGCCCGGGCGGCCGCCCCTGGTCACGGACGTCGGCGTGCGGCTGCCCGCGCAGCTCACGGCGAGCGGCCGCGCGGTGCTCGCCGACCTCGCGCCGGCGCAGGTCCGCGCGCTGTTCCCGGACGCCGACGCGTTCGTGGACCGCCACGGCGTCGGCCCGCGCTCGCTGTCGACGCTGCGCCGGGTCCTCGTCGAGGTTCGCCGCGCCGGCTACGCGAGCGAGGACGGCGAGGTCACCCCCGGCTTCGCCTCGGTCGCCGCGGCCGCGCACGACCACACCGGGCATCCGGTCGCCGGGCTCGCCGTCACCTTCCCCGCCGCGGACGTCGACGACGCCGGCCGCGAGCGTCTTGCGCGGTCGGCGGTCAGCGCGGCCGCCGAGCTGACCCGTCGGATCGGCGGCCGCCCGCTGCGCGCCTGACCCCGCCACGGACTGCCGTGCTCGGCCGGTGCTGTGCAACCCCGCGGGCCCCGGGCGGGGACCTCCCGCGGCGCCGCCCGTGACCTTCGTCCCTCCCATCTGGCTGCACCCCGGCCTACTGTGGCAGGCGTCTGCCCGGACACCCGCCGGACGGCGTCCGAGGGAGGGATGAACGAGATGACCAGTTCCCAGCCGGCTGCGCATCGCGCACCGACGGACCATCGGGGGATCACCGTCCTCACCCTCGACGAGTGCCTCGACCGTCTCCGGTCGACACCGGTCGGCCGGATCGCGTTCACCGAGCAGGGAGGGCCCGTCATCCTCCCCGTCAATCACGGCGTCGACGGCACCGACATCGTGTTCCGCACGACGTACGGGTCGAAGCTCCAGATCGCGGAGGACTCGGGCCACGTCGCCTTCGAGGCGGACGGCATCGACGTGCCGACGCACCGCGGCTGGAGCGTGCTCGTCAAGGGGATCGCCTCACCCGTCTACGAGCGCGAGGCGGTCGAGCGGTACGAGGCGCTGGGGATCTCGGCCTGGGCGGGGCTCGACCCGACGTCCGCCGTCTGGATCCGGCTGCGAGCCGAGGAGATCACGGGCCGCGAGTTGGGTGGCTATCCGACGGTTCAGGGGTGACGGGGGGACCGAGCCCCGTCGGGGGCGGGCCCTGATGTCGGCGGCCTCCCGAACCGCCGGCCGGCCGGCGGGGGAGGACCGGCTACGGATCGCTTCTGCCTGGCGCTGGCCGGCACCGGTCTGCCGGGCGCTGGCCGAGGCCGGTCCGCGCGCCGTGCAATCCCTGCTCTGAATCCGCTGCGTCACCTCTCGGTCACGTCGGGCCCGCCTCGTCGGCGCGAGTAGCCGAACGCCGGCATAGGCGTCAGTCGGACGGGCGATGGCCCACTTCGTCATGAATCACCCATCCTCTGAAAGGGTGTCTTAACGGTGTAACCGGACCGGGCAACAGGAGGTCGGGGGAGCATGGCGACGGTGGCCGCGGACGACGAGCCCGCCATCGTGGGGTTCCTGCATCGCGCCCTGGAGTCCGGCGAGTACGGCGTGCTGTCCGCCATGGACGACATCTCGAGCCGCGTGCACTGCCTGCGGGAGGCGTGAGCGGTGTACCCCCGCGCACAGCCGCTGGATGCGATCTGGGTCTGTTTCGCGCTCGCCATGCTCGCGGTGATGTTGTTCACCGACGTCGACATGACGGTGCCGTACCAGGTCATCGTCGTCAGCTTCGCGCTCGTGTACGGTTTCCGGCTCTGGTCAGGGCGCACCTCTATCTTGATCATCGTCGTGATGACGCTGCTGACCGGCGTCGTCTTCCTGAAGAAGTACCTCGAGGGTGTCGTCGGCCTCGAGGAGCTGGCCGAGGTGCCGCTCATGCCGGCGATCCTCGGCTTCATGGTCTGGCACGGCCTGCGCCGGGTCTCCGCACAGCGCGAGGTCGATGAGCTGGCGGCGCTGGAACGGTCACGGGTGCAGCGGCAGCGCGAGTTCCTCCGCGACACCTCGCACGCGATCCGTACCCCGGTGACCGTCGCCATGGGCCATGTCGAACTGCTCCGGCTCGGCTCCCAGGACCCCGTGATCATCGCTGACGCCGACGAGGTCGTGCACCAGCTGCAGCGGCTGGGTGAGCTGGCAAGGCGCCTGCTCACCATGGAGAGCCTGGACACCGCCCGGGGCCTGCACCGCGAGTGGGTCGACGTCACCGAGCTCCTGGGTGGGATCGGCGCGCGATGGCGGACCGCGGTCCCGCGACGGTGGGTGATCGATACGGCGGACGTCGCCGGGGCGATCGTGCCGCTGAACCGCAGCCGGCTGGAGGAGTCCCTCGACGCGCTGCTGGAGAACGCCGTCCGGTTCACGACCGACGCCGACGTCGTCCGATTGTCCGCGGCGCGCGACGCGGACGGCCTCGTCATCGAGGTGGCGGATTCCGGGCCCGGTATCCCGGACGGCGAGCGGGACCGCGTGTTCGACCGCTTCTTCCACCGCACGCCGCCGGACGGACCGCCCGGGACCGGTCTCGGTCTCGCCCTCGTCCAATCCGTGGCACGCGCGCACGGCGGCAACGCGATCGTGGCCACGGCCCCCGAGGGAGGCGCACTGCTGCGGCTCCGGCTGCCGGTCCGCATCGCCGGGCCTGCGGCCGCAGGCCCGGCGATGCGGACCGAGCTCGTCGATCAGCAGATCCGGACGGCGGACTCGGGGTCGCCGAGCCTGCCCTGATCAGCCGGCGCCGGCGACGACGTCGCCGTTCGCGACGTGGACGGGCACCGCCGGCAGCGGCTTCGGCGCCGGTCCCTTGAGTACCGCGCCGGTGAAGGCGTCGTACTGGGACCCGTGGCAGGGGCAGTCCAGCCGGTTGCCGGCCGGCGCCACCGTGCAGCCCATGTGGGTGCAGATGGCGCTGAACGCGACGACCTTGCCCGCCGATGGCTGGGCGACGATGACCGGTTGCCCGGCGGCGTCCTTGGCCGCCACCGCCGAACCCACCGGGACGTCGGCGAGCGTCGCCAGCGTCCCGCCGGCGGCCGACCCGCCCGAGGACCCACCTCCGCCGGCGGCCGAGCCGGCCGAGGAGCCACCGGAGCCGGCCGAGCTGCCCGAGGAGCCACCGGAGCCGGCCGAGCTGCTCGAGCCACCCGAGCAGGCCGTCAGCGCTAACACCCCCGCGGCGGCGGTTGTGAGGACGGCGACCTGACGCCGACTGAGATCGGACTCCACAGATCCTCCTGACGCTTCCTGTCCGAGGTCCACAGGCGCGCGACACCGCCCTCCGGACGACCGGACCACGCATGGCCGCCCCCGTCGGTTCAGTCCGCACCCGCGCGGGCACCACCAGACTGAACCACGACCCAGCCTGGGGCGTGTTCCGGGGCATGAGCGCTCACGTGCAAGCCGGTGGATCGCTGCGGACCGGGCTGGCGACGGGGTGGCTGACCGCCGGACCCGTCCTGCGGATCGCCCTCCGCGTCGCCGGTGCCGGGCTCCTGCTCGGCATGGCATGGATCCACCAGCACCTGTACGACCTCGGATACTCGACGGTGCCGACCATCGGCCCGTTGTTCCGGCTCAACGCGATGCTGGGCCTGATCGCCGCGATCGGGGTGCTGCTGGTCCCGATGCCGTGGTGGCGCGCCGTCTGCGCGCTGGGCGCGTTGCTCCAGATCGGCACCCTGGCCGCGCTCGTCCAGAGCCTCACCATCGGCGCCTTCGGATTCCACGAGACGCTCGACGCGCCGTACGTCCCGCAGACCTTCGCCGTCGAGATCCTCGGCTTCCTGGTCCTCGCGGTGGGGGCGCTGGTGCGCACCGACCGCCGATGGTGAACCCCGGTGGTGGCGCATCCGTGTCTCGGGCGTGGGCCGTTGTGTGGGCGACGAGCAGCTCCTGCGGGAGCTCTTCGACGAACACGCCTCCGCACTGCTCGCGTACGCGCTCCGGCTGACCGACGGCGACCGTGGGCGCGCGGAGGACGTCGTCCAGGAGACCCTGCTGCGCGCCTGGCGTCATCCCGAGGCGATGCATCCCGAGCGCGGTGCACAGCGCCCCTGGTTGTTCGCGGTCGCGCGGCGGCTCGCGGTCGACGCCCACCGGCGCCGGGTCGCCCGGCCGCCTGAGGTCGGCGACGAAGGCCTGGCCGTGGTGCCGGACCCGGTGGACGAGGTGGAACGCGCGCTCGAGTCCTGGCTGGTCGCCGACGCCCTCCGCGCGCTCTCCCCGGCCCACCGGGAGGTCCTGCTCCACACCTACTACTACGGGCGCACCGTCTCCGAAGCCGCTCAGGAGCTCGGCGTCCCCGCCGGAACGGTGAAGTCGCGGACCCACTATGCGCTGCAGGCCCTCCGACTGGCCCTGCTGGAAAGGGGGGTGACGCCATGACCTGTCCGCACGCGTACGACGTCGCGCCCTACACCCTGGGCGCGCTCGACTCCGGAGAGCGCGCGGGCGTCGCCGCGCACCTGGCCGAGTGCCTGGACTGCCAGGCCGTGCTCGAGTCGATCGCGGGCCTCCCGGGCCTGCTGGGCCGGGTGGCGCCGGACGCCCTCGAACCCGAGCAGGACGGCGTCGATGACGCCATGTTCGAGCGTCTCGTCGCCCGGGCCCGGCCCGGCCCGGGCGGCGGCGCGAGCCCGGACACGTCGCGCCAGGTGGGCGGGGACGGGGCGGGAGACCCGACCGGGGGGACCGAGCCTGCCGACGGCCGCGGCCGGCTGCGCGACTGGGCCCGCCGCCGGCGGTCGGCGGGGCGGCGCTGGGCCGTGGCGGCCGCCGCGGCGGCCGTCGTGGCGGTGGGCGGCGCCTGGGTGGCCCAGCACCGCGCTCAGGACGAGGTCCACGTGGTGGCGGCATCGGCGGGCAGCGTCCACGCCACGGCGTGGCTCAGTCGCGTCGACGCGGGCACGGAGATCCGGCTCCAGCTCGGGGGCGTCGCCGGCGAGCAACGCTGCAGCCTGGTCACGGTGGACCGGGACGGCCGCCGCAGCGTGGCCTCGACCTGGGAGGCGGGCTACTCCGGGACGGAGTCCTTCGACGGCACCGTCCCGGTGCCCATCGACCGGCTCGCCTGGCTGCGCGTCGAGACCGAGACCGGCACGCTGCTGACCCTGCCGGTCACCTGACAGGCCTGGCCGCAGTCGCCGGCGACCCCGGCCGCGTCGACGTCCGGTCGGTCAGGAGACCT
>DATKNA010000036.1:0-32022 GCA_035541595.1 Kineosporiaceae bacterium
ATTGCAGGATCAGCGCAGTGCGCGGGGGCGCTCCGAAGCCGGCGCGGCGCTGGTCACCGATTCCGGTTCGGTGCCGCCGGCGGCGTCGACGCCGGCTCCTGGATCTCGCGCCAGCTTGCTCGGCATCCAGATCCGCGGCCCGATCAGGTAGGACACCGACGGCACGAAGAGCGACCGGACGACGATGGTGTCCAGCAGCACTCCGAACGCGACGATGAAGGCGATCTGAGCCAGGAACAGGATCGGCAGCACGCCCAGCGCGGCGAAGGTGGCGGCGAGCACCACCCCGGCACTCGTGATGACGCCTCCGGTGACGGCCAGCCCCTTGAGGATCCCTGGACGCGTCCCCTCGTTGATGGACTCCTCCCGGACGCGCGTCATCAGGAAGATCGAGTAGTCGATGCCCAGCGCGACGAGGAAGACGAAGCCGAACAGCGTCACCGCCGGGTCGGACCCGGGGAAGTGGAAGACGTGGTTGAACATGATCGCCGACGCCCCGAGCGTGGCGGCGAAGGAGAGTACGTTCCCGACGATGAGGACGAGCGGCGCGACGAGCGCACGCAGCAGCACCGCCAGCACGACGAAGATCACGGCAAGGATGATCGGGATGACCCGGTTGCGGTCCGAGGCGCTGATGTCCCGGACGTCGAGGTTCTGCGCGGTCCCCCCGCCGACCAGCGCATCCGTGCTGACTGCGTCCAGTTCGGTGCGTAGTCGCCGGACGGTGTCCTCGGCCTGCGTCGAGTCCGCCGGATCCGACAGCGTCACCTGGAACTGGACGCGCCCGTCGACCACCTTCGGCTGCGTCTGAGCGGCCGTGGCACCCTGACCCTGACCCTGCCCCGTGCCGGAACCGGTGCCGCCCTGCGGCGCGTCCGTCACGGCGACGACCGACGCCACGCCCGGGGTCTTCCTGATCGTCGCCTCGATGGCCTGCGCCTTGTCGGCCGGCCCGATCACGATCGTCGGCGTCCCCGACCCTGCCGGGAAGTGCCGCGCGAGCGCCTCCGCACCGGTGACCGACTCCACCGCCGTCAGGAACGTGTCCGACTGCTTGATCCCATTGGCCTTGAGCGTCGGCAGGAACGCCGCCAGCACCAGCAGCGCCAGCCCGCTGCCCACGGCGACGCGCATCGGATGCGAGCCGACGAACCGGGCGACCCGGGCCCAGACACCGCGCGTCTCGGGACCCTGCGACCCGAGGCGCGGGATCGCCGGCCAGAACACCCACCGCCCGTGCTCCCCCGGCTTGTTCCGCCCGGGCAGGACCAGCAGGGCCGGCAGGAACGTCATCGCGGCCAGCAGCGCCGCGGCGATGCCGATCGCCCCGACCGGTCCGAGCCCCTTGGTCGACTGCAGTTCGCTGAGCAGCAGGCACAGCAGCCCCAGGATCACGGTGCCGGCCGAGGCGGCCACCGGCTCGATCGTGCGCCGCCACGCCAGCCACATGGCCTCGTAGCGGTCGTCGTGGCGGCGCAACTCCTCCCGGTACCGCGAGACCAGCAGCAGCGCGTAGTCCGTGGCGGCACCGATGACGAGGATCGACAGGATCCCCTGGCTCTGCCCGTTGAGCTTGATCACGTCATTCTTGGCGAGGTAGTAGACGACCACGCTCGCCAGCGACAGGGCGAACAGCGAGGTGGCCAGGACGAAGAGCGGCACGATCGGGCTGCGGTAGACGATCAGCAGGATGACCAGGACGGCGATCAGCGCGACCACGATCAATGTGCCGTCGATGCCGGCGAAGGCCTTCACGAAGTCCGCGATCGTCCCTGCCGGGCCGGCGACGTAGATCCGGGTGCCGCCCGCGTCGAAGCCCTGGTCGGCCGAGCGCAGCGCCTCCACCGACCGCTGCACGGGGTTGGTGCCGTCGGAGAGCGTGGAGAAGGTGAGGTTCGCGTCGAAGTCCACCAGCGCCAGCGCGGCCTTTCCGTCCTTCGACGGGACGACGACGATCGGGCCGGGCACGAGGAAGTCCCCGACCCGCTTCGAGGCTGCTCCCTTGACGGGGACCTCGACCGACGGGATGCCCTGGGCGAACTTCTGGAAGGCCTCCACCTGGGCGGGCGTGAGCTGCGCGTCGCTTTCGAGCAGGACGAAGGCGGGGAAGGTCTGCGCCGAGGAGAACGCCGCCTGTTCGTTGACCACCTTGGTCGACTCGGCGCCCGCCGGCAGGAACGAGGAGACGTCGTTGCGCTGGACCTGGGACAGCTTGCCGGAGTACGGGCCGCCGATGCCCGCGACGGCGAGCCAGACCAGCAGGAGCACCGCCGGGATGACCCAGCGCCACCGGCGGAGCCGACCGTCGCCGCTGTCCACCGGTGCCGGCGAGGCGCCCCCGCCCGGGGACGTGCTCGCTCCGGCCGTCAGGCGCTCGCTGGTCACGACCCAGAATCATCCCAGACACCCGGCGCGGCCGCCCGTCGCACGACCGGCGGGGCGGATCATCAGCTGAGGACGAGCTGAGAACGGCGTCCGCGCCCGGGCGAGAACCGGCGACGTACCCTGCTGGCCATGGGCGGTTTGCGCTTCGAGCACGTCGGATTCGGCGACGACCGGGTCGACTACCAGCGCGCCTGGGCGATGCAGCGTGAGCTGCACGCCAAGGTCGTCGCCGGAGAGGCGCCGGACACGGTGCTGCTGCTGGAGCACCCACCGGTCTACACCGCCGGGAAGCGCACGCACCCGGCCGACCGGCCCCTGGACGGCACGCCCGTCATCGACGTGGACCGCGGCGGCCGGATCACCTGGCACGGCCCGGGGCAGGTGGTGGGCTACCCGATCGTCACGCTGACGTCGCCGGTGGACGTCGTGGCCTACGTCCGCCGCCTCGAGGAGGCCCTGATCCGGGTCTGCGACGACCTCGGCGTCGTCGCCGGCCGCGTGGAGGGCCGCAGCGGCGTGTGGATCCGCCCGGAGCCGTCGACCGACCCCCGGGCGGGCGGCGCGCGCGATCGCAAGGTGGCGGCGATCGGGGTACGGGTCGCTCAGGGCGTCACCATGCACGGGTTCGCGCTCAACTGCGACCCGGACCTGTCCTGGTTCGGCCGGATCGTGCCGTGCGGGATCCCGGACGCCGACGTGACCTCGCTGTCCGCCGAGCTGGGCCGGGACGTGACGGTCGCCGAGGCGCTCCCGCTCGTCGAGAAGCGCCTCGACGAGGTCGGTCTCGCGGGCGCGTCACCGGTCACCCGCTGACGGCAGCTGCGGCATCACCTGGTGTGCCATGAGCTCGATCATCGCGAGGTCGTCCAGGTCGAAGACCTGCAGGTAGACCCGGGTGGCGCCGACCGCCGCGTAGGCCCCGATGCGATCCACGATCTGCGCCGGGGTGCCGACGAGGCCGCTCGTGCGCAGGCTCTCGACGTCCCCGTCGACGGCGCTCGCCCGGGACGCGACCTCGGCGTCGTCCCGGCCGCAGACCGTGGTGAGCGCGACGGAGAAGGTAAGGGAGGCGCTGTCGCGCCCGGCGTCCTTGCAGGCGGCACGAACGCGCTCATAGGCGGCGGCGACCTCCTCGACGGGCAGGAAGCCGATGTTGAACTCGGTCGCGTACCGCGCCGCCAGCTGGGGCGTGCGCCGCTTCCCGCCGCCACCCACGACGATCGGCAGCGGTGACTGGACCGGCTTGGGCAACGCCGGCGAGTCCGCCAGCCGGTAGTAACGGCCCCGGAACGTGAACCGCTCCCCCACCGGGGTCGACCACAAGCCCGTGACGACCGCCAGGTGCTCCTCCAGGCGGTCGAACCGCTCGCGTGCGTCCGGGAACGGGATGCCGTAGGCGGTGTGCTCCGCTTCGAACCAGCCGGCACCGAGCCCGAGCTCGGCCCGGCCGCCGGACATCGCGTCGACCTGGGCGACCTGGATGGCCAAGATCCCGGGAAGCCGGAACGTCGCCGGGCTGACCAGGGTCCCCAGGCGGATCCGACGTGTCTGGAGGGCCAGCCCGGCCAGGGTGATCCAGGCATCCGTGGGCCCCGGCAGCCCGCTCACGGTCCCCATGTGCAGGTAGTGGTCGGACCGGAAGAACCCGTCGTACCCGGCGTCCTCGGCGGTCCTCGCCATCCTGAGCTGCTGCTCGTAGCGGGCCCCCTGCTGGGGCTCAGTGAAGATGCGCAGGTCCACGGAAGGCGAGCCTAGGGTCGGCTCAGGCGCCCGTCGCGTCGTCGGGCAACGAGACGGCGGCGACCACCAGGGGCAGGCCCAGCGCCGAGCCGAAGACGGCCCAGGCGAGCGCCGTGGCGACGGGCTCGGAGACGCCGCTGCCCGAGGTCAGGAACAGCGTGCCGGCGACGAGCACGCCGACGACGGCGAGGAGCTGGTAGGCGAGCACGAAGACGCCGTCACGCAGCCGGACCAGGCGGTCGGCGAGCTCTGCCGCCGGCGCGTCGACGATGAGCCGGGTCGCCCGCCGCAGGGCGAACCAGCAGACCACCATGACGACGAACCCCACGAGCTGGGCCACGGCGGTGGCGGTGCCGCGCAGACCGAGAGCGGCACCGGCGGCCAACGCCACGCCGAGGACGTACCCGTACGCCACGACGAGCCGTCGCCGGCGCGGCGCCAGCTGCACCGCCGAGGGCTGCTTCTCGTTCACGTCGCCCTCCATGCGGAGCCGGGGTATCGGCGCTCGGCGAGACCCATCGTCGCGGCCGCGGCGGTCAGCTGCTCCAGGCCGAAGGCCTCGACCGGGCCGACGGCGCCGGCAGCCCGCGCCGACCCGTCGGCGACGGCCCGGGCGGCCCACGCGAGCAGGTCGCCGGTCAGGGTGTACGGGTTCGGGCCGGTCAGCTCGACGTGCCCGAGACGGTGACCCGCAGGGTCCCGGACGTCGGCTGCGACGAGGGACCCGGTGCGAGCCCGCTGCGCTGCGTCCGGCCCGCCGGACGATCCCCGCGCGAACGGCGCCACGAGCGGGGCCGTCACGCGGGCGGCCGTCCTGCGTGCGCCCGGGACGAGGTCGAGGGCGACGCCGACCGCGCCCGCCGCCCGGGACGCCAGGGCGACGAGCGGCGTCGCGCCGCCCAGCCACCCCAGGCCCACCCGTATCGTCCCGAGCGAGGGCGCGAGCCGGGGCAGCGTGAACTGTTCGCTGGCGGGGATCGCGAGGGCGGGCCGGCGTCGCCCGCCGGCCGTCGTCCACACGACCTCGGAGCCTGGTCGCCGCTCCACCAGGTGGCCGCCGTCGAACGCGTATCCGGGCCGCCCGACCAGGGCGAGCACGCTCGCCCGCGTCCCACCGCTGACGGCGCGGGCGCCGACCCGGCCGGTCACGAAGTACCCGATGTCGACGGTCGCAGGCTCGGCCCCGGCGGCGCGGACCCGGTCGAGGGCGAGCGCGGCGGCCAGGTTCCCCGGCACGAAGTCGTAGCCGAACGCGGTCAGCAGCACGCTCCCCGAGGCCTGCGCGCGTGGCCCGTACTTCTCGAAGACAGCCCGGATGAAGCCCCCTTCGCCGGTCGAGTCCACGTAATGTGCGCCGGCGCCGAGGACCGCCTCCAGGGCGGCCCACCCCCACCGGCTGAACGGCCCGACCGTGGTGAGCAGGACGTCGCCGCGATCGACCAGACCGGCCACCGACACCGGGTCCGTGGCGTCGGCGACACCCACCTCCAGTGGCGCTTCCGGGCCGCCGAGCTCAGCGGCGAGATGGCCGAGACGGACGACGTCCCGGCCCGCCAGGACCGGACGGGTGCCCACGGCGACCAGGGCGCGAGCGGCGAGATCCCCGGTGTACCCGGTGGCCCCGAAGACCACGACCCGGCCGCTCGGCGGCACCGGGGTGCTCATCGCAACTCCTCCTCCTCGTGGCCGGGGCGGCGGCCCGTCGTACCCTGGCGGTGCGGCCGACCGCCGGCTCGCTCGACATTCGACCCAGCGTCCGGGGAGGTCCATCGTGTCAGTTGCCCCTGACGGCCGTCGCCTGCTCCGGGTCGAAGCGCGCAACGCCCGGACGCCGATCGAGCGCAAGCCCTCCTGGATCCGGACGACGGCCCGGATGGGCCCGGAGTACCGCGAGCTCACCGGCCTGGTGAAGCGCGAGGGCCTGCACACGGTGTGCCAGGAGGCGGGCTGCCCGAACATCTACGAGTGCTGGGAGGACCGCGAGGCCACCTTCCTCATCGGCGGCGACGAGTGCAGCCGCCGCTGCGACTTCTGCCAGATCCACAGCGGCAGGCCGCAACCGCTCGATCGGGACGAGCCGCGACGCGTGGCCGAGAGCGTGCAGGCGATGGGCCTGCGCTACGCCACCGTGACCGGCGTCGCCCGCGACGACCTGCACGACGAGGGGGCGTGGCTCTACGCGGAGACCGTGCGGGCGATCCGCCGGCTGAACCCGGCCACCGGGGTGGAGATCCTGGTGCCCGACTTCAGCGGGACACCCGCGCTGCTCGGCCAGGTCTTCGACGCCGGACCGCAGGTCTTCGCCCACAACCTCGAGACCGTCCCGAGGATCTTCAAGCGGATCCGGCCGGCATTCCGGTACGAGCGCTCCCTGGACGTGCTGGCCCAGGGCCGCGCCGCCGGCATGGTCACCAAGTCCAACCTCATCCTCGGCCTCGGCGAGACCGGCGAGGAGGTGTCGCAGGCCCTGCGCGACCTCCACGACGCCGGCTGCGACCTCGTCACGATCACCCAGTACCTGCGCCCATCGCCCCTGCACCACCCGGTCGAACGGTGGGTGCGGCCGGCGGAGTTCGTCGACCTGCGCGCCGAGGCCGAGGCGATCGGCTTCTCGGGGGTCATGTCCGGGCCGCTGGTGCGCTCCTCCTACCGCGCCGGCCGGCTGTGGGCGCAGGCGATGGCACGGCGGGGCCGGACGCTGCCTCCCGAGCTGGCCCACCTCGCGGATGCCGGCACCGCCCGCCAGGAGGCGGCCGGCCTGCTCGGCGCCTGATCCGCGGCGGCCACCCGACCGCACGTATCCTCTCGTCATGGCCGCAATTCGCTCGGGTAGCCCGCGCTCGGACAAGCAGGCCGCCGGGGGCAAGAAGCCCGGGCGGCTGGCGACGCTTCGCCAGATCTTCTCGATCACGCGGGAGTCCGATCCGCTGCTGCCGCTGTGGATGGGTCTGGGGTTGGCCGGCACGGTCCTGGTCGCCTACCTGATCGGGCTCGCCCTCGGGCACGGCCTCTACCTGGCCGTCCTCGGCCTCCCGATGGGTGTCCTCGTCGCGCTTGTGATCATGTCTCGGCGGGCCGAGCGGTTCGCCTACGCCCGGGCGGCGGGGCAACCCGGCGTCACGGGCCAGGTGTTGAAGAATCTGCGCCGTGGCTGGTACGCAGAGGAGGAGCCGGTCGCGATCGACCCCCGGTCCCGCGACATGGTCTTCCGCGCGGTCGGCCGCCCGGGTGTGGCGCTGGTCACGGAGGGTCCGGTCAACCGGGTGCAGCGGCTGGTGGAGGGAGAGCGCAAGCGGGTCAACCGCGTCCTGGGTCCGAACGTACCGGTCATCGTCGTCCATGTCGGGGACGGCGAGGGCCAGGTGCCCCTGCGCCGGGTGAACAGAAGGCTCATGAGCGGCAAGCCGGCCCTCACGAAGTCACAGGTCAGCCAGGTGGCCGCGCGCCTGCGCGCGCTGGGCGGCGCCCGGCCCCCGATCCCCAAGGGCATCGACCCGACCCGGGTCCGGCCCGACCGCAAGGGCGTCCGTGGGCGTTGACAGCGTACGGGTCCGGCGCCCAGCGTTGACGGAAGCGTTGCCCGGGCGTCATCGCCCGGGAACACCCCCGGGTTCGACTGGACTACACCGGTGGCACGGAGCTGCCGACACATCGGATACACCCGACGCCCCCTGCCAGGAGGAATCCACCATGCTCACCACCGCCACCTCCGAGGTGATGCGTCTGGTGTCCGTCTTCGTGCGCAGGCTGGACGCCGAGCTCGTGGAGTCGGCCGCGCGCAACGCCGAGTCGAGCGTGCTGGACCAGCACCGCCGCCGGTTCGACGAGATGCGGACCCTCAACGACCTGCGCGCGATCGAGCGACGGACGTCGAGGCGCCCGCCCTCGCCCCGGCCCGCTCCGCGCGTCGCGCGGGAGGTCGCAACCGCCGGCCGGTGACCGCCGGAAGACTCAGGTGCGGGACACGAGTGTGCCGGCGGCGCGGTCGTGCAGCCCTCTGTGGTCGGCGTCCCAGAGGAGCGGGGGGATCGCCAGGCACAGCAGCACGGACCTGATCACCGCGCGCCGCAGGCCGGGGGCGCCGCCGGCGAGGGTCTCCACCCGCAGCCCGAGGGCCCGGTGACCGATCGTCGCACCGACCGTCCCCACCAGCAGGACGTTCTCGGCGAGCAGCACCAGCAGCGGGCCGAACTGGCCGACCCCGGTGCGCCGGAGCAGCCAGCCGGCGATGACCAGGCAAAGGAGCCAGTCGAGGAGGAGGGCGACGAGACGGCGGCCGAATCCCGCCAGGGACCCCGGCCCGTCGGCGGGGCGGCCGAGCCTCGCGCCGGGGTAGGCTGCGGCATCGCCGGACGCCGGGCGCCGCGGCTCCAACCACGAACCGGCGTCGCGACGGGAGACCACGCGAGGAGGCTACCGGGGCGGAACCGAGGCGGCGCGCGGGGGCTCGGGGTCACCTCCGTCCGGCAACCCGGCCGTCACCTGACCGCCGGGTCGTAACACCCGTGAAACGGTCGGGACACGGCCGGGAAACTGCTCCCGCCTAACGTCCCGGAGGAATCCGGGGCGGACCGACGGTGGTGGCGTCCCGCAGCCACTCCCGACCACTCCAGTGGAGGTTGGATGTTCAGCAACGCCGACGAGGCGCTCAAGTTCATCACCGATCAGGACGTCAAGTTCATCGACGTCCGGTTCTGCGACCTGCCGGGCACGATGCAGCACTTCAACGTGCCGACGGCCGACGTCGGTGAGGACTTCTTCGTCAACGGGCAGATGTTCGACGGCTCGTCGATCCGCGGCTTCCAGGCCATCAACGAGTCCGACATGAAGCTGATCCCGGACCTGTCCACGTCGTACGTCGACCCGTTCCGGGTCGAGAAGACGCTGAACATCAACTTCAGCATCGTGGACCCGTACACGGACGAGCCCTACAGCCGCGACCCGCGGCAGGTCGCCCGGAAGGCGGAGGCCTTTCTGGCCTCGACGGGCATCGCCGACACCGCGTTCTTCGCCCCCGAGGCCGAGTTCTATGTCTTCGACGAGGTCCGCTTCGAGACGAAGCAGAACGAGGGCTACTACCACATCGATTCGATCGAGGGCGCATGGAACACCGGGCGGGTCGAGGAGGGCGGTAACCGCGGCTACAAGACCCGTTACAAGGGCGGGTACTTCCCCGTTCCACCGGTCGACCACTACGCGGACCTGCGCGACCAGATCACCCTCGCCCTGAACAGCCTCGGGTTGCAGGTCGAGCGTGCGCACCACGAGGTCGGCACCGCCGGCCAGGCGGAGATCAACTACCGTTTCGACTCGTTGCTCAAGAGCGCCGACAAGGTGCAGATCTTCAAGTACGTCGTCAAGAACGTGGCCTGGAACAACGGGAAGACCGCGACGTTCATGCCGAAGCCGCTGTTCGGCGACAACGGCTCGGGGATGCACTGTCACCAGTCGCTGTGGAAGGACGGCGTTGCGCTGTTCTACGACGAGCGGGGCTACGGCGGCCTCTCGGATCTGGCGCGCTGGTACATCGGGGGCCTGCTGTACCACGCCCCGTCGCTGCTCGCGTTCACGAACCCGACCGTGAACTCCTATCACCGCCTCGTGCCGGGGTTCGAGGCTCCGGTGAACCTCGTCTACTCGGCGCGCAACCGGTCGGCCTGCGTCCGCATCCCGGTGACCGGGTCGAACCCGAAGGCGAAGCGGATCGAGTTCCGCGTGCCGGACCCGGCGGCGAACCCCTACCTGTCGTTCTCGGCGCAGCTGCTCGCCGGCCTGGACGGCATCAAGAACCGGATCGAGCCGCCCGCGCCGGTGGACAAGGACCTCTACGAGCTGCCGCCGGAGGAGCACGCGCAGATCCCGCAGGTGCCCGGATCCCTGACGGCCGTCCTCGACGCGCTCGAGGCCGACCACACCTACCTCTCGGACAGCGGGGTCTTCACCGAGGACCTCATCGAGACCTACATCGACTACAAGCGCACAGCGGAGGTCGACCCGATCCGGCTGCGTCCGCACCCGCACGAGTTCGAGCTGTACTACGACGTGTGAGACCGGCGAGTCTGTGACCTGCGGGTCCACCCGCTCTGGTCCGCTCTGGTCCGCAACGGGTCCGCACGCGCTGCCGGCACCGCACCGACGGCCGCGCGTGCGGACCCGTCTGCGTCTGGCAAGCCCACGACCGGTGATGATGGACATCACGAGGGGACGGACGTCGTGCGATAGCGACCACGATCGTCCCTCGCGATGTTCATCGTCGGCAGGTCGCCCGGTGGGTTCGGCGGCGACCCCACACCGACACCGACCGACATGCCGAGTCCCCAGCTCCGTCAGGCGACGACGGGACCCTGGCCCTGATCCCGGGGCCCTGATCGCGGGGCCCTGAATCCCGGGGCCCTGAATCCCGGGGCCCTGATCCGGGGCCCTGATCCCGGGGGCCCTGGTCCGCGGACCCGGCTCCGGGGGCTGGTGCGGCGGCACGCCGGCTCGGCGCAGGCGGTGACGTTTCGCGGTGCCTCAGGCCTCGTCGGCGCCTTCCGGCCGGGCGACTCTCGTTGTATCTTGCGCGGGTACGGCCTTAATCGCTTAAGCCTCCAGCAGCCCGGGGGGAGCGGTGATCAGCCCAGCCAAGCCTCGTCGGATTCACAGCCTGGACTGGCAGGACGAAGCTGCCTGCGCCGGCACCGATGACCCCGCGTTCGTCGCCGACGCCGTCGCCGACGCCCTACCCGCCCTGGAGATGTGCGCCCACTGCCCGGTCACTGCCGAGTGCTTCACCGACGGACGCCGCCGGGGCGGCTGGGGGGTCTGGGGAGGCCGCTACCTTCGCGCGGGGCGCCCCGTCCGCACCCTCCTCTGACGACGTCCCGGCGTCGGCCCCTGACCCGCCCCTGACCCGCCTCCGCGGGTCAGGGGTACATGGCGGTCACGTCGGGGGCTGGTCGGCAACCCCGAGGTCACGCAGGATCAGCCGGGATCGGCGCTGTGGGCATCCGCCCGATCTCCGAGCAGGCGGGTGCCCACCCTCAGCCGGTCGAGCCTCCGCCGGAGGCTGTCGACTCTCCGCCGGAGGCTGTCGACTCTCCGCCGGAGGCTGTCGACCCTGCCCCGGAGGCTTCGGGCGTCGGGGTCTTGACCGCCTCGTCCACGGCCTTGATGGCGTCCATGAGCTCGTTCGCCAGGCTGTCGGCGCTGGCGTCGAACGACTGCTTGAGGGTCTTGTTCGCTCTGGTGACCGCGCCCTCCAAGCCCTTCTCGAGGGTCGGCTCGCCGACGACGATCAGCGCCGCCTCGTGGGCGGCCAGCTCTTGGGCCGTCTCGTGGAGCTCCTTGCGCGGCAGCGTCCCGCCGCCGAACACCTCCGGGATCACGCGGACCCACGGGTGGTCCGCGCGCTTGACGATGTGCGGCTCGCCGTCCTTCTTGTCGATCACCGCGGCGTCATACTTGCCGATCACGTCGGCCTTGCGCAGCTGATCGACCGCGTCGAGGTCGGCGAGTGCGGCGTCGACGTCGTCGTACACGGCGGCGAACAGCACCGAGTTGTCAGCCATCGGTCCTCCTGGCATGGACTGGCATGGAAATGAACGGGACGCCGTGCTCACCGCACACGACGAGCCCGGCGGGCGGGTCGTCTCGTCCCGCGAGGGAACGGACCCGGGAGGCCTACGGACCCGGCGCCGGTGTCCGCGGCCACCTCCACGTTCCCCGGCCGATCGAACCGGAGACCGTGCGCCGCCAGCGACGCTACGCCGACCACGGCGCCGGCGTCGCGTTCAAACTCCGAACCCAGCTGTGAGGAGATCCACGGATCGCGTCTGCAGCAGGAGACGGGCGCTCGACGCCGACGTCATCAAGGGACCGACCCCTCGTACTCTCCCGCGGCCGGCGCGGACGATGTGCACTGTTCGACCGGACGGGTTCGCGCAGCGACACGCCGTGTGGACGGCCGGCACCGGTGGCCGACAGACTGGCGAGGAGGTGTCAGGCAGACGATCACGAGCGAGCGGCCGGTCGGGTGGCCGGTGCCGAGAGGGCGGCGGGCGAGCGGCATGAGCGATCGGAACGAGCAGGGCGGCATCGGGGAGCCGGATCTCACGCAACGGTCGGACGGCGGGGGCGGCGGCGTCATGGGTCCCAGCACCCCGGCCGGCCCGGGTGGGGTCGCCAGACCGGCCTCGACCCGCCAGCCGCGCCGGGTGATCGACGCCGGCCGGCTGTGGACCGGAGGGGTGATGGCCGGGATCGTCGCGGCCGGAGTCGCCGTCGTCGGCCTGCTGATCGCCCGCGGCGTCCTCGACATCCCGGTTCTGATCGAGCGCAAGGGACATCTGGTCGACGCCAGCTCCTGGTGGTATGCGGGCGTGGCGTTCCTTGCCGCGCTCGCCGCAACGGCCCTCATGCACGGCCTCCTGGCCGGAGCGCCTCAGCCGTACCGGTTCTTCAACTGGATCGTGGGGCTCGCGGTGGCGATCGCCGCCCTGATCCCCTTCACCACGGGAGCCGAGCTCAGCACGAAGATCGCGGTCGCTGTCATCAACCTCGCGATCGGGATCTGCATCGGCTCGATCGTCTCGAGCATCGGGCACAGCGCCGCCCGCGTGCTCGACGAACCCTACGGCTACTGAGGCCGGGCCGGCCGACCACAAGTGATCATCTGCTCACGGACCGCACGAAGCCGGCCCCACCGGCGCGTTGAGCGTGCTGCATGTCTTGTCGAACGACGACTTGACGAACCCGCCCAGGGCGAACACCGTCCCGACGATGACGGCGGCGATGGCCGCGATCATGAGGCCGTACTCCACCGCGGAAGCCCCCTTCTCCGCGGCCCCCCTCGCTCGCCGCGCGCACCGTCGGACGAATGCGAGCATGCTGACTCCTCCTCCTGCGTCTCGGAAACGACGACTGGCACCCCCGCGCGGGCCCGAGGTGCTTCTCGGCTCGTCCCAGCGGTCGCAGTTCTATCGCCGATTCGCGCGACTGCGCAGCGACGGATGGCGAGTTCATCCGTTCGGCCAGACGTCCGCTGACGAACGGACGAACCCGGGTCTCGTCCGCGACCTCGGCCGAACGTCCCAGACTCGGGCCGCGATCGTTGACCATGGCACCCGCCCACTCTAGGGTCGCGGGGCGATGCCGTCTGCCCTCGAGCTCGACCGCGCTGCGGGCGCCCTGTGGGGCCTGGCCATCGGTGACGCCCTGGGGATGCCGGCGCAGCTCCTGACCCGCCCCGACGTGGTGGCGAACTGGGGGCCACTGCTGGCCTGGTTCGAGCCGCCCGACCCGGGGCATCCCGTCGCCGGGGGGCTGCCTGCGGGGTCGGTCACCGACGACACCGAGCAGGCCGTCCTGCTCGCCCGCCTCCTCCTGGCGGGGAACGGGCACGTGGCGCCGGTCCGACTCGCCCGCGCCCTGCTGGAGTGGGAGGACGGGATGCGCGCCCGCGGGTCCGCCGACCTGCTCGGCCCCTCGACGAGACGGGCGCTCGACGCCGTCCGGGCGGGCGTCCCGGTGGACCGGGCCGGTCGGCAGGGGGACACGAACGGGGCGGCGATGCGGGTGGCGCCCGTCGGCATCATCGTCCCCGCCGACGACCTCCTACCCCTCGTCGACCGGGTGGTCGAGGTCAGCGCCGTCACCCACGGGACGGGGCCCGGACTCGGGGCCGCGGCTGCCGTGGCCGCCGCCGTGAGCGCGGGGATCGCCGGGACAGGCCCGGACGCCGCGTGTGGGACCGCCCTCGTCGCGGCCCGGCTCGCCGCCGAGCGCGGAGCCCGGGTGCCGGGCTCCGACGTCGCGGCGGGGATCGACCGGGCCTGCCGGCTGGTGCGGGACGTCGAGGAGGACCTGGCAGTCGAGCGCGTCGTCGGCCTCGTCGGGACCGGCCTCTCCGCGCGGGAGTCCGTACCCGCTGCGTTCGCCGTCGCGTCGCGACATCCCGCCGACCCGTGGCTGGCGGTCCGCACCGCAGCCTCGCTCGGCGGCGACACCGACACCATCGCAGCCATCGCCGGCGCCGTCACCGGCGCGTGGGCGGGCCGGTCGGCATTCCCGCCGGAGGCCGTCCGCACCGTCCGGGAGGTCAACGGGCTGGACCTCGACGACCTCGCCCGGCGGCTGCTCGAACTGCGGCACGCCCCGGCCGCCCCGACATGAGCGCTCACCTCGTCTGTGTGGCGGACGTCGTGGCGGACGTCGTCCTCGCCGTTCCGGCCCTGCCCGAACGAGGCGGCGACGTGCTCGCCCGCGCCGCGTCCGTCGAAGCCGGCGGGTCCGGCTTCAACGTGCTCGTGGCCGCAGGGCGGCAGGGCCTGCCGGGCCGGTACGCGGGCGCCCACGGCACCGGGCCGTTCGGCGACCTCGCGCGCCGTGCCCTGGACGCCGCCGGCGTCGAGGTGCTCCATCCCAGGGAGCCCGGCCTCGACACCGGGTTCACGGTGGCTCTCGTCGAGGACGGCGGCGAGCGGACCTTCGTGACATCCGTCGGCGCGGAGGCCCGGCTCGGCGCGGCCCACCTGGCCCGGACCCGGGTGGGCGCGACCGACGTCGTCTACGTGTCCGGCTACGACCTGCTCTACCCGATCACCGGCCCGGCGATCGCCGACTGGCTGCCTCGGCTGGCGCCGGCCACCCTCGTCGTCACCGACCCCGGCCCGCTGGCCTCGGACATCCCGGCGTCCGTGCTGGCCGCGGTGGTGGGCCGCTCGGACTGGTTCGTCTGCACCGCGGCCGAGGCGATGCGGCTCACGGGCCTGGCCGAGGCCGGCGCGGCGGCCACGGCGATCGCGGGGAGCCACGCCCGCGCCGGCGTCGTCGTCCGGCTCGGCGCCGACGGATGCCTGGTGGCGGGTGGCGGCGAGGCGCCCGTGCACGTCGCGGGCTACCGCGTCCACGCAGTGGACACCAACGGAGCGGGCGACGCCCACACCGGCGTCCTCATGGCCGCGTTGAGGGCCGGCCGCCCTCCGCTCGCCGCGGCCGACCGGGCGAACGCCGCGGCGGCGCTGGCGGTGACGCGCCCCGGACCCGCGACCGCGCCGAGCACCGAGGAGCTGGACGCGTTCGTCCGGGTAGCTCCCCCTCTGCAGTGATCATGCAATCCGTGTCGATCAAGTGACGAGTGCTCACTCGATCGACACGGATTGCATGATCAGCGGGGATTGCATGATCACGGCAAAGGGGACGGGGTCAGGCGGGGGTGAGGCCCCAGCGGATGTCCATCTCGTGGTGGACGACCTCGTGCGCCGTCCACTGCAGCACCCACCGGCGGTAGACCCAGCCCTGCTCCGGATGCCAGGAGGAGACGTCGGGCGGGGCCTCGTGCACCGCCCGGGTCCATTCGCCGGCGGCGACGGCCAGGGCCCACAGCCCCACCCGGGCGGACATCGGCGAGGAGCTGCGCGACAGCATCACATCGTGCTGCTTCCAGGGCGTGAACCCCGCGTCCGGGTCCAGGGCGAGCATCCAGAGATCCTCGGTGGCGTGGCGCAGTCCGTCGACGACGTGCCACAGGTACTCCCGCGGCGACCAGCCGCCGCCGACACCGTACCGTGGTCCGTCGCGGCCGCCGAAAGCACGGGCGTACCGGCTCGGGACGTTGGCGACGATGTCGAGTGCCTGGTCGTCGCCCAACGTCCAGTCGAACCCGCACTGCGGGCAGACCGTTGTCATCACCGCCTCCACCTCGACATCATCCATTGCGCACTCTCACCGACGGTGACGAGGTGGGGGTCGCCCCCCGGGAATGAACCGACAGGTCGCCCTCGCGGGTGTGTCGACCCGCTGTCGGGTCAGAGCGTCAGCCGTAGAAGAGCCGCTCCACGACGTTGCGTGCCCGCCGCGTGATGCGCTGATAGTCGTCCTCGAGCCGGCCCGCCGAGCCGGGCGGGTAGCCGACGAGCCGGGCCACGCCGTCCAACTCGCGCACCGACGTGGGGAGGCTGTCGGACGGCCGACCGCGGAAGAGCACGACGGCGTTTCGGACCCGGGAGGCGAGCGTCCAGGCGGCGGCGAGCTCGCGAGCGTCGTCCGGTCCGACGAGGCCGGCGTCCTCGGCCGCGCGCAAGGCGTGAAGCGTCGAGGGGGTGCGCAACTCCGGCAGCGCTCCCGCGTACCGCAGTTGCAGCAACTGGACCGTCCACTCGACGTCCGAGAGGCCGCCCCGGCCGAGCTTGAGGTGCCGGTGCGGGTCCGCGCCGCGGGGCAGCCGCTCGGCCTCGACCCGCGCCTTGATCCGCCGGATCTCCCGGACGGCGCTCTCCGGGAGCCCGCGCCTGGGCCAGCGCACGGGATCGACGAGGGCCACGAAGCGCTCCCCCAGCCCGGCATCGCCGACCACCGGAACGGCGCGCGTGAGGGCCTGCGCCTCCCAGGGCAGCGACCAGCGGGCGTAGTACTCGGCGTAGGACTGCAGCGTCCGGACCAGCGATCCGTTGCGGCCCTCGGGCCGCAGGTCGGCGTCGACGGCGAGCGGGGGCTCCGGCCCCGGGGCGGCCAGCAACCGACGAAGCTCCCCGGCCACGGCGAATGCCGCCTGCTCGGCCTGCCGGGGGTCGGCGCCGGGCAACGGCTCGTGCACGAAGAGGACGTCGGCGTCGCTGCCGTATCCCTGCTCGGCACCCCCCAGCCGACCCATCGCGACCAGCAGCATCCTCGTGGGCAGTGGCACGCCCGTGTCCTGCTCGACGACGGCGCAGGCCGCCCGCAGGCCGCCCTCGAGCGCGCCGACGGCGGCGTCCGTCAGCGCGCGGCCGACGTGCTCGTGATCCACCAGGCCGGCGACGTCCGCGATCCCGGTCCGGACGATCTCCCGCCGGCGGATCGCCAGGGCGGCGCGCGCGGCGGCATCCGGGCGGTCGCGATGCCGCTCGGCGGCTCCCCGGACGGCGCCCAGGGTCACCTCCCGGGGACGGGGTAGGAGCTCGTCGTCGTCGCCGAGCATGGCCACCGCCTCGGGTGCCCGCTCGAGCAGCTGGGCGACGAGCCGGCTCGACGAGAGCACGTGCGCCATCCGCTCGGCGGCGGCGCCGGAGTCGCGCAGCATCTTGAGGTACCAATGGGTGGTCCCGAGCTCCTCCGACAGGCGCCGGAACGCGAGCAGCCCGCCGTCGGGATCCGGGCCGTCGGCGAACCAGCCGAGCAGCACCGGGAGCAGCTGCCGCTGGATCGCCGCCCGCCGGCTGACCCCCGACGTCAGGGCGGCGAGGTGGCGCAACGCCCCCGCCGGATCCCGGTAGCCGAGCGCGGCGAGCCGGGCGCGGGCGGCCTCGGGGGTGAGGCGCACCTGGTCCGTGGAGAGCCGGGCAGCCGCGGCGAGCAGCGGCCGGTAGAAGAGCTTCTCGTGCAGCCGGCGCACCTCGATCGCGTGCCGGTGCCACAGGTCCTCCAGCTCCGCCGCGGGGTCACGGGTGAAGCCCATCGCCCGCCCGAGCCGGCGCAGGTCGGCGGGAGCGCTCGGCACCACGTGCGTCCGCCGCAGCCGGTGGAGCTGGATGCGGTGCTCCAGCGCGCGCAGCGTCCGGTAGGCGCGGTCGAGCTCGGCACCGTCGTCCCGCCCGACGTAGCCGTACGCCGCCAGCGCCTCCAGCGCCTCCACGGTGTTCCCGGTGCGCAGCCGCGGGTCCACCCGGCCGTGCACGAGCTGCAGCAGCTGGACGCTGAACTCGACGTCCCGCAGGCCGCCCCGACCGAGTTTGAGCTGACGGCCCGCCTCCCTGGCGGGCACCTGCTCCTCCACGCGACGACGCATCGCCTGGACGTCCTCGACGAAGTGGTCCCGCTCGGCGGCTCGCCACACCATCGGCCGGATCGCGTCCAGATAGACCTGGGCGAGCCGGACGTCGCCGGCGACGGGCCGGGCCTTGAGCAGGGCCTGGAACTCCCAGGTGGCGGCCCATCGGCGGTAGTAGGCGACGTGGCTGGCCAGCGTGCGGACCAGCGGGCCGCGCTTCCCCTCGGGCCGCAGCGCGGCGTCGACGGGCCACAGCGTGCCCTCCGCCGTCGCCTCGGAGCAGGCCCGGGCCAGGCCGGTGGCGAGCCGGCTGCCGGTCGCCAGGGCGGCCTGCTCGTCGACCGTCGCGCCGGACGGCTCCACCACGTAGATCACGTCGACGTCGCTGACGTAGTTGAGCTCGCGGCCCCCGCACTTGCCCAGGCCGAGCACGGCGATCCGGCACGGCGCGCTGCCGGGGGGCAGCTCGGCCCGGGCGATGGCCAGGGCCGCCTCCAGGGCCGCCGCGGCGAGGTCCGCGAGGTTGCGGGAGACATCCGGCTCCGCGGCCGGCACGTCGGGCGCCACCAGGTCCCGGCCGGCGATCGCGAGCAACCGCCGCCGGTAGGCGACGCGCAGCGCGTCCAGCGCCGCGGTGCCGGTCAGTCCCGCGACCGGCTCGCCCGCGTCCGGATCGGCGCCGACGGCGGCGAGCAACGCCGCGCGGGCGGCCTCGGGGTCGTCGGGCGCGTCCTCGCCGACCGCGCTCCACTGCTCGGGATGGCGGGCGAGGTGGTCGCCCAGCGCGGCCGACGTGCCGAGCACCGCGAGCAGCCGGTCCCGGGCTGTTCCCCCGGCGCGCAGGACGGCGCGCAGACGGCCGGCGTCCGCCCCCCGATCACCCGGGTCACCCGGGTTGCTCGGCAGGCGCTCCAGCAGCCGCACGAGGTTCGCCACGGCGAGATCGGGGTCGGGCACCGCGGCGAGGCCGGCGACCAGCCCGTCGTCGAAGCGGTCCTCCAGCGGGTCGAGAAGGCCGGCGAGGGCAGGGTCGCCGAGCAGCGCGGCAGCCCGGTCGGGATCGGCGAACCCCAGCCTCACCAGGCGCGCGCGAGTGCTCGAGTGCCGCAGGGTCTGCCGCTCGGCCGGTCGCTGCGTCACGAGCCCCTCACCGGCGGGCGCCCAGCGAGGAACCGGTCACCACCCCGAGGAACCCGGTGGCATGGGCCGCGGCCAGCTCGTCGAGCTCCTCGTCGGCGTCGAGGACGGCGCGGGCCGCCACGAACGGGTCGATGCCGGCGGCGACGACGAGGGGCGCGTCCTCGCGCATCCAGCCGGCGAAGTCCTCCGCCGTCACCTCTGGGTGGTACTGCACGCCCCAGGCGGTCGCGCCGAGCCGGAAGGCCTGGTGGGGGTATGGGTGGCCGGTCGCGACGAGCACCGCGCCCGGCGGGAGCTCGACGATCGCGTCATGGTGGCCTTGCGGGCCCGGGAAGGCGGCCGCGGGCAGGGCGGCCATCAACGGATCGCCCTCGGCGTCCGCGGTCGGGACGATGGCCGACAGGCCGGCTTCGATGCCGTGCGCGCCCCGCTCGACGCGGCCCCCGGTGGCGTGGGCGAGGAGCTGCGCACCGAGACAGATCCCGAGCACGGGAACGCGGGTCTCGACGCCGAGCGCGAGCAGCCGCCGGGTCTGGGGCAGCCAGGGCGCGACGTCGTCCTCCCAGGCCGCCATCGACCCGCCGAGGACGACGAGCCCGCCGACGCCGTCGAGGTCGTCGGGCAGCGGCTCGCCACGGTCGGGCCGCCTGACGTCGAGGGTCGTGGCGGCGAACGGGGCGCGGAGCCGGCCCAGGCCACCGTCGTCCTGGTGCTGGATGACGAGCAGGTGCGGCCGGACCGCCTCGGCCGGACCCCCGGTGATCGGGTCGGTCGTCGTCGCGCTCATAGCAGCGGAAGGTAACGGTTGAGCTCGAACGGGGTCACCTGCTGGCGGTAGTCGGCCCACTCCTGGCGCTTGTTGCGCAGGAAGAAATCGAAGACGCCCTCGCCGAGCGTCTCGGCGACGAGCTCGGACTCCTCCATGATCCCGATGGCGTCGGACAGGCTGGCCGGCAGTGGCTTGATGCCCAGGGCGCGCCGCTCGGCGTCGGTGAGCGCCCACACGTCGTCCTCGGCGCCGTCCGGGAGGTCGAGGCCCTGGTCGATGCCGCGCAGGCCTGCCGCGAGCAGTAGCGCGAAGGCCAGATAGGGGTTGCAGGCGGAGTCGAGTGCTCGGTACTCGATCCGGGTCGAGTTCCCCTTGCCCGGCTTGTACATGGGCACTCGGATGAGCGCGCTGCGGTTGTTGTGCCCCCAGCACACGTAGCTCGGCGCCTCGCCGCCGCCCCAGAGCCGCTTGTACGAGTTCACCCATTGGTTCGTCACGGCCGTGATCTCCGCGGCGTGCTGCAGCAGGCCGGCGATGAACTGCCGGGCCACCTTGCTCAGCTGGTACTCGGCCCCCGCCTCGTGGAAGGCGTTCCGGTCACCCTCGAACAGGGACAGATGGGTGTGCATGCCCGAACCGGGATGGTCCGCGAAGGGCTTGGGCATGAACGTCGCGTAGACGCCCTGCTCCAGGCCGACCTCCTTGATCACCGTGCGGAAGGTCATGATGTTGTCCGCCATGCTGAGCGCGTCGGCGTAGCGCAGGTCGATCTCGTTCTGCCCCGGGCCGCCCTCGTGGTGGCTGAACTCGACGCTGATGCCCATGCTCTCGAGCACCTGGATGGCCGCCCGCCGGAAGTCGTGCGTCGTCCCGCGGGCGACGTGGTCGAAGTACCCGGCACGGTCGACGGGCTCGGGCCCGCGCCCCGGGGCCGGCTGTTCCTTGAGCAGGTAGAACTCGATCTCCGGGTGCGTGTAGAAGGTCAGCCCGTGCTGGCCGGCCCGGTTGAGGGACCGCTTGAGCACGTGCCGCGGGTCGTTCAAGGTCGGCTCGCCGTCCGGGGTGAGGATGTCGCAGAACATCCGCCCGGTCCCGTGGTGCTCGCCGCGCCAGGGCAGGACGGTGAAGGTGCTGGGGTCCGGCCGCACGAGCATGTCGGCCTCGTAGACCCTGGCCAGGCCCTGGATCGCCGAGCCGTCGAACCCGATGCCCTCGGCGAACGCACCCTCGAGCTCCGCCGGCGCGACGGCGACGGACTTCAGCGAGCCCAGGACGTCGGTGAACCAGAGCCGGACGAAGCGGATGTCCCGCTCCTCGATCGTGCGCAGCACGAACTCCTGCTGCCTGTCCATGCGTCGCGGTCCCTTCCTCGGCGTCCTTCGGCGTGGGATCCAGTGTGACGGGCCTACGGTGCGGGGTGTCTCCGAGCTTCGGGTGTCTCCGAGCTTCGGGTGTCTCCGAGCTTTCGCGGGGGCGTGGCCGGCCACCCGCCAGCCTAACCGGGGCGGGCGAGGCTCGACCTGTCGCCGCCGTGCGGGACCACCCAGGGTCGCCGGCCCTGTGCGCCACCCGGGCGGGGGCGCGCGCCGCCGGCGAGGGTGCGCGGGTGCTGACGCCTCCGCATCGTCTACCCGTCCTGCGGTGCAGCCACCGCCTCTCGCGCGGTCCAGCCGCCGCGAATCGCCGACACGACGAAGCCGATCGACTCGCTCCGTCACGGGCCGTCTCGACGCACGGCAACACGTGGTGGCCGCACAGCTCTACGCCGGGGCAGGCGCCATGATCACTGCCGCGACCGCGGCACGGCGCGGCGGCGGCCGCGTCCGGATGTCGTCGCCGTGCCGATAGCGTCCGCCGCATGAACGAGAGCTTCTTCACCCCGATGTCCGGCGACCCGGTGTCCGGTGAAGGCAGGTTCCGTGGTGAGAGGGCATGCATCGGGCCCTGGTCCGCCGAGCTCATGCACGGCGGGCCACCGTCCGCGCTGCTGGTCCGGGCATGTGAGCGGGCGGCCGCAGACGCCGTCCCGGGGTTGGTCGCGGTCCGGACGAACGTGGACTTCCTGTCCTCTGTCCTGGTCGGTGACGTCCAGGTCGGGGCCCGGGTGGTCCGGGCGGGCCGCCGCATCACGCTGACCGAGGCCACGATGAGCGCGGCCGGGCGCGACGTCCTGATCGCCCGCACGTGGCACGTCCGGCTCGCGGACGCCCCGACACCCGAGCTCGACCAGGATCCGATCGGCCGCCCGCCGGCACCCACGCAGTGCCCCGAGACCATGACGGACTGGGTCTTCCCGTACGGGCAGGCCCTGGAGTGGCGCTTGGTCTCCGGCGATCCGATCGGCCCTGGCCCGTCGGCCGTCTGGAGCCGCGCCCGCATCCCGGTGGTCCCCGGCGAGGAGCCCAGCGGGCTTCAACGCGCGGTGCTCACGGCCGACTCCGGTAACGGCATCTCGGCGAACCTCGACTGGGCGGCGTGGTCGTTCGTCAATATCGACCTCGACGTGCACCTGTCCCGTCCACTCGATGGGGAATGGGTCCTCCTCGACGCTCGGACCCGATACGAGGAGACGGGGACCGCGCTGGCGACGTCCATGCTCGGAGACGAGCGCGGAACCGTGGGCCGGGGCGCCCAGACGCTGGTCGTGACGCCCCGAGGGGGCTGAGTCCCGTGGACGGCTGCGATCGTCTTGTCGGTGCCCGGAACTACGCTCGGAACATGTCGCAACTGCGCCTGGCCCTGGCCCAGGTGGATTCCACCGTCGGGGACCTCGCGGGCAACGCCCGAATCGTCCGCGAGTGGTCGGCGACGGCGCGGGACGCGGGGGCGCACGTGGTCGCCTTCCCGGAGATGCACCTCACCGGGTATCCCGTCGAAGACCTCGCCCTGCGAACCAGCTTCGTCGACGCCAGTCGGGCAGCGCTCGAGGAGCTGGCGGTCGATCTTGCCGACGACGGGCTCGGCGACCTCGCCGTCGTCGTCGGCTACCTGGATCGGCTCGACCCGGCCGAGCGCAACGTCGCCGAACGCCCGACCCTGTTCGTCCCCAAGGGCGCCCCGCAGAACTGCGCAGCCGTGATCCACCAGGGCGGCGTCGTCACCCGCTACGCCAAGCATCACCTGCCGAACTACGGCGTCTTCGACGAGTTCCGCATCTTCACCCCGGGCCGGGACCTGACCCTCGTCCGGCTGCACGGCGTCGACATCGCGATCGTCATCTGCGAGGACATCTGGCAGGACGGCGGGCCCGTCGCGCTCACCCGGCGGGCGGGCGCCGAACTGCTGCTGGTCCTCAACGGGTCACCGTACGAGCGGGACAAGGTCGACGTCCGGCGCACGCTCGCCACCAGGCGGGCCGCGGAGGCCGGATGCCCGCTCGCCTACGTCAACATGGTGGCCGGCCAGGACGACCTCGTCTTCGACGGTGATTCCATCGTGGTCGCGCCCGACGGCACCGTGCTCGCCCGCGGTCCCCGATTCGAGGAGGCGCTCGTCGTCGTCGACCTCGACCTTCCCCCGGACGCCGCCCACGTCGACCCGCCCACCGTCGAGGGTGTGCGCCACGTGGTGCTCAGTGAGCGGCCGGTCCCCCCGTACCCGCCCCGGCCCGGCGTCGTCGGCGAGCCCCTGGAGACCTGTGAGGAGGTCTATCGGGCGGTGGTACTGGGCCTGCGGGACTACGTGCGCAAGAACGGGTTCCGGTCGGTCGTCCTCGGCCTGTCGGGCGGCATCGACTCGACCCTGGTGGCCACCGTCGCCTGCGACGCGATCGGTCCGGAGAACGTCGTCGGCGTCTCCATGCCGAGCACCTACTCCAGTCAGCACTCCCTGGACGACGCGGCAGACCTCGCCAAACGGACGGGGCTCGACTACCGGATCGTGCCGATCGCGCCCATGGTGCAGCCGTTCCTCGACGCTCTGGGCCTCACGGCTGTCGCCGAGGAGAACCTGCAGGCGCGGGTACGCGGTGTGATCCTCATGGGGATCTCGAACCAGGAGGGGCTCCTCGTGCTGACGACGGGGAACAAGAGCGAGCTCGCCGTCGGCTACTCGACGATCTACGGCGACTCCGTCGGCGGGTTCAACCCGGTCAAGGACGTCCCCAAGACCCTGGTCTGGGAGCTCGCCCGCTGGCGCAACGCCGACGCCGAGCGGCACGGCGACGTCCCGCCGATCCCGGAGAACTCGATCACGAAGGCGCCGTCGGCCGAGCTGCGACCGGGTCAGACCGACCAGGACACGCTGCCGCCCTACCCCCTGCTGGACGCGCTCCTGGAGCGCTACGTCGAACAGGCCCATGGGCGCTCGGAACTGCTGGCCGACGGGTTCGCCCCCGAGGTCGTCGACTCGGTGGTGACCATGGTCGACCGGGCGGAGTGGAAGCGCCGCCAGTCCGCGCCCGGCCCGAAGACGTCACCGGTGGCGTTCGGCCGGGATCGCAGGTTGCCCATCACGAGCCGGTGGCGTGAGCACGCCTCGGGCGAGATGGGCCATGCCGGCGACGAGCGCCTGCAGGCCCGGGAGAGCCCGGGGAGCCCGAGGGAGGAGCTGCGATGAGCGGGAGCACCGAGGAGCCGGCGCCGTACGGTTCAGGCCCGGCCGCCGGCGACGCCGCCGCCCCCGGCGCCACTCCCCCGCCGCGCCGGACGCGGGTCCACCACCTGCGCCAGATGAAGGAGCGCGGCGAGCGGTTCGCGATGCTCACCGCGTATGACCAGTACGCGGCAGCGATCTTCGAGGAGGCAGGGATCCCCGTCCTACTCGTCGGCGACTCCGCGGCCAACAACGTGCTCGGCTACGAGACGACGGTCCCGGTCACGGTGGACGAACTGCTCCCGCTGGTCCGCGCGGTCACCCGCAGCGCCCGTCGCACCCTGGTCGTCGCGGACCTGCCCTTCGGGTCCTACCAGTCGGGGCCGGACCAAGCACTTGCCACGTCCGTCCGGATGATGAAGGAGGGTCTGGCGCACGCGGTCAAGCTCGAGGGCGGATCCCGGGTCGGCCCGAGCGTCGAGCGCATCGTCGGTGCGGGGATCCCGGTCATGGCGCACATCGGGTTCACGCCGCAGTCGGAGCACGCCATCGGCGGCTACCGCGTCCAGGGCCGGGGGGAGGTCGCCGCCAGCGGGCTGCTCGACGACGCACTGGCGCTACAGAGGGCTGGCGCGTTCGCGGTCGTCCTGGAGATGGTCCCCGCGCCGGTCGCCGCCGAGATCACCAAGAGCCTGGAGATCCCCACGATCGGGATCGGCGCCGGGGCCGACTGTGACGGCCAGGTCCTCGTCTGGCAGGACATGATGGGTCTGCGGACCGGCAGGGCACCGCGGTTCGTCAAGCGGTACGCGGACCTGCACGGCGTGATGCTCAAGGCGGCCCGCGACTACGCCGCCGACGTCCGATCAGGGGACTTCCCCGGGCCCGAACACGCCTTCGAGAGCTGACCGCCGGCCGAGCACGCGCGCGCGATCGGGGAACCGTCACCTGATGCGAGGGCCGGCCGCAGCCAGCTGGGCCGTCAGCACTTCGGGGGCCTCGACGAGGGACGGGCCGTACCAGGTCAGGTGACGCCCCGAGACGAGCGCAGCCGGGACGCCGGGAAAGGCTTCGGGGCCGTCGTCCGCGGTGAATCGATACGGCTCGTCGGGGAGCACGACGAGATCCACGGGGGGGAGCTCGCCCAGCGCCACCCGCGGGTAGCGGTCCGCCGCGTCGGCGAGCACGTTGTCGACGCCGAGCCGGCCAAGCACCGATCCGGCGAAGGTGTCCGACCCGACGACCATCCACGGCCGCCGCCAGATCGGTACCACGGCTCGGCGGCGGGGCGCGAGCGGGTCGGCGTCCGCCCAAGCCCGCTCGGCGTCATGGAGCCAGGCCGGCCGTGGCAGACCACATGCCTGGAGCAGCCGTGCGAGCGAGGCGAACGCACCGTCGAGCGTCCGCACGTCGGTGACCCAGACCGACAGGCCCCGGGCGCGCAACGCGTAGAGGTCCACGTCCCTGTTCTCTTCGACGTTCGCCAGAACGAGGTCGGGGCGAAGGTCCACGATGGCTGCGACGTCCGGGTTCTTCGTGCCCTTGACCCGCACGACGTCGAGCTCGGCGGGGTGCGTGCACCAGGCGGTGGCGGCGACGAGGAGCCCGGGGGCCGTCACCGCCACCGTCTCCGTCAACGACGGGACGATCGACACCACGCGCTCGACGACGTCCGGGACAGCCACGTGTCGACCGGTGTCGTCGGTCAGCCCGCGCATGACCGCACGGGCTTCGCCACCCCCGCACGCACCGGCCCACCGGGCGGGTGCGTGCACCACGACGTGATCCCCCAACGCCTGCTGCGCCGGAGCAGCCGGCGGCGGCCTCCTCGGCCGACGGCGCGGCCAGCAGGAAGGGCGAGTCCACGATGTCCGCACTGGCCCGATCCACGGGCAGCCGATCCTGTCCGGGGCCACGCCGCCTCGTCGACGCCGTTTCGCCGCCGGCGTACCCGCCGAACGGTCGCGGCCGGGAACCACGAGAGCCGCCCTCGCAGATCCCCGGGACAAGCCCTAGCGTTCGGAGCATGGCGGATCTGACGGTCGGATACGCGGCGATGCTGGAGCAGTTCGGCCCACAGGAGGTCGTCGGCTACCAGGTGTTCGCCGAGCAGCATGGCTTCAGCGGCTGCATGGCGGCGGACCATTTCCAGCCATGGGTGCCTGCCCAGGGGCAGGCCGCGTTCGTGTGGAACGTGCTCACCGCCGTCGGCGAGCGGACGCGCGGCGACCTGGGCCCCGGCGTCACCTGCCCGAGCTTCCGGTTCCACCCGGCCATCGTGGCGCAGGCCGCGGCCACCCTGGAAGCGATGTACCCGGGCCGGACGTGGCTCGGGATCGGTTCCGGCGAGGCGCTCAACGAGCACGTCATCGCCGGCTACTGGCCGGAGGCGGGTGAGCGGTCGCAGCGGATGTTCGAGGCCATCGAGCTGATCAAGAAGCTCTTCGACAGCTCGGTGGCGGGAAAGGACGTCCGGCACGCCGGCCGGTACTTCGCGATGGAGAGCGTCCGGCTGTGGACGATGCCGGCCACGCCACCGCCGGTCCTCGTGGCGACGGCAGGCCCGGTGAACGCCAGAAGGACCGGCAGGTTCGCCGACGGCATGATCACGGTCGGCGCCCCGGTGGAGAAGATCAGCGGGCTGTTCGACCGCTTCGCCGAGGGGGCGCGCGAGGCAGGCAAGGACCCAGACGCCATGCCGAAGATCCTCCAGCTGCACCTGTCATGGGCGCCGAGTGACGAGCAGGCACTGGTCAATGCGATGGAATACTGGCCGAACGGCGGCATGAAGTTCCCGAAGGCCGACATCCGGTCGCCGCACGACTTCGCGCAGATGGCACAGCTCGTGCGGCCGGAGGACTTCCGGGGCCGTTTGCTGATCACCAGCGACCCCGACGCCCACCGCGAGTACATCCAGCGGTTCGCCGACCTCGGGTTCGACCGGGTCTACCTGCACAACGTCGGTCCCAACCAGGAGGAGTTCATCGAGGTCTTCGGCCGGGAGGTGCTCCCCAAGCTGCACCGCTGACGCCGCCGGCCTGTCTGGATCACGCGGCTCGCGGCGATCGTGCACCCCGCGGCGACGGGCCCGCCGGCGTCGTCACCCGAGCATCCCGACGTCGAGCCGCTCACCCCGGGCCCAGCACGTAAGGTGGGCGCTGATGGCCGCGACGATCTACGACGTAGCCGCCTTGGCGGGCGTCTCCCCGGCGACGGTGTCGAGGGTGCTCAACGGCAGCGTGGTCTCGCCGGAGAAGACCGAGAAGGTCCATGCCGCGGTCGCCGCGCTCGACTTCCGCCCGAGCCGGACGGCACGCACCCTGCGGCGGCGCAGCTCGGAGATCATCGCGCTGATCATCCCCGACGTCGAGAACACGTTCTTCACCGCCCTCGCCCGGGGTGTCGAGGACCGCGCCGTCGACGCCGGCCTCTCGGTCGTCCTGTGCAACACCGACGAGGACCCCGCCAAGGAGGCGCGCTACCTCGACATCGCCGTCGCCGAGCAGATGGCGGGCGTCGTCCTGGCCCCGGCCTCGCCCCAGCCTGACCTGGTTCCGTTCGCCACCCGCCGGATTCCCGTCGTGCTGGTGGACCGGCGGGTGGCCGACCCCGGAGTCGACCTCGTCGCCCTGGACGACGAGGAGGCGTCGGCCCGCGCGACGGCCGCCCTCTTCGACCGCGGCTACCGACGCGTCGGCTGCATCACGGGCCGGGCGGACTCGCCCACCGCTCCCCTGCGGGCTGCGGGGTGGCGACGGGTCGTCGAGGAGCGCTCCCCGGACACGGACCCGGCCGACTACCTGCGGTTCACCGACTACCGGCCCGGTGGAGCCCGCGGCGCAGCAGCCGAGCTGCTCGAGATGCCCCGACCACCGGACGCGCTCTTCGCCGCCAACAACCTGCTCGGGGTCGGCGCCCTCGCCTACCTCGTCGAGATCGGGCACCGACCTCCCGCCGTGGGTCTGGCCGCCCTCGGCGACCTGCCCTACCCGGAATGGGAAGCCGAGGGCGTCGTCGTCCAGCCGTGGCCCGGCCGGCTCCTCGGCGTCAAGGCCGCGGACCTTCTTCTTGCCCGAATCCGGGGAGACACGTCCCCCCGGCGCACCCTCGTGCTCCGCAGCGACGCCGCGGAGGCTCCGGCCGCCGCGCCCACCCGTTCCTGACCTCGCTCCCGTCCTGGCTCGTCGTGGCTCAGTCGTCCTCGTCGGCCCAGCGGCGGTCCTCCTCGTCCCATTCCTCTGTGCGACGGCGCGCGGTCTCCAAGGCCTGCGCCGCCTCCGCCTCGGTCGGGTAGGGGCCGAGCAGATCCTTGCCCTGGCTCTTGTTCTCGTCGGTCTCGACCTTGCCGGTTCGGGTGTTGTACCAGAACTGCGGCTGCTCCATAACGGCACCGTAGACCGCCTCGGCGATCTCGGCCAATCCACGCGTTGACCTGCAAGAACAAGGTCCCGACGCTCACCGTCGCACGCATCGACTCGCGCTGTCGTGTCCCCCGGCCGCGCCCATGACCCGCCGGCGGCCCAGGGATCACGGGTGCCAGGTCGGGGTTCCGTGGTTGCGTGCGTGAGCGAGGCTTCCGCGTCAGGAACGGTCTGCCGTTGTACCCCATAGGGGTATAGGGTCACTGACGTGGAGCGGGCCGTGAGCGCTGTTGGCGATGCCCTGGCGATGGCCGGCTCGATGGGGTGGGAGATCCTCTGGGCGTTGATCCTGGGGTTCTTCCTGTCAGCTGCGGTCGAGGCGGTGGTCCGCAAGGAGACGGTCAGCCGGTGGATCGGGAACGACCGGCCCCGGTCGTTGGCGGTCGCGACAGGACTGGGCGCCGCGTCCAGTTCGTGCTCCTATGCGGCGGTCGCGCTGGCGCGATCGCTGTTCCGCAAGGGCGCGAACTTCACCGCCGCCATGGCCTTCGAGATCGCCTCCACGAACCTCGTCATCGAGATGGGAATCATCCTGGCGCTGCTGATGGGCTGGCAGTTCACCCTCGCCGAGTTCGTCGGCGGCCCGATCATGATCCTTCTCCTGGCGGTCCTGTTCCGGTTGTTCCTGCGACGCCGGGCCCTGGACGCCGCCCGGGAGCAGGCCGATCGGGGGCTGGGCGGGCGGATGGAGGGCCACGCTGCGATGGACATGGGTGTCCAGGCCGACGGCAACGCGCTGCAGCGGCTCGGGTCGCCGGCCGGGTTCACGTCCGTCAGCCACTACTTCGTCATGAATTGGGCAAGCGTCTACGTCGACATCCTGCTCGGCCTGCTGATCGCCGGCGCGTTCGCGGCGTGGGTCCCGATGTCCTGGCTGCACCAGGTGTTCCTGGCCGACGACCCGACCGCCGCCGCGATCCTGGGGCCGCTGATCGGCCCGCTGCTGGCGATGGTGTCGTTCGTCTGCTCGATCGGGAACATCCCCCTGGCAGCCGTGCTGTGGAACGGCGGGCTGAGCTTCGGCGGGGTGGTGTCGTTCCTCTTCGCCGACCTGATCGTGATCCCCGTGCTGCTGATCTACCGCAAGTACTACGGGACCCGGATGGCGTTGTTCCTGCTCGCGACCTTCTACGCCGCGATGGCCGGCACGGGCTACATCGTCGAGATCGTCTTCGGCGCCCTCGGGCTGATCCCGTCCGACCGGAACGCGCAGGTGATCGAGCCGCATATCGCCTGGGACCACACGACCTTGCTGAACATCGCCTTCCTCGTCCTGGCAGCCGTCCTGGTCGTCCGGTTCATCCGGACCGGTGGGGTGCCGATGCTGCGGATGATGGGCGGCGGCCCGGACGGCGCTGCGGACCACACGCACGGCGGACACGTCCACGGCCCGCACCGGGGCGTTGGTCACGCGCACGACGTCGGCCGGAGACCGGACGGAGTACTCCACGACCACGCGGCCGGCGGCGGACCGCAGGCTGTCCACGGGGCCGGCGGTACCGACCACGACTGACGGCGGCTCGAGTGGCCGCGGTGTCCCATGTCCGCTCCGTGGGCTTCGCGATGGCGCGGGCGATGGTCAGTCCGAGCCCGGAGCGGGCGTCGGGTCACTGTGGTGGCCTCGGTGGAACCGACGGAACAGCACGGAGGCTCCTGGGGGCGCGAGGTCCACGACGTGCAGCGCGTGCACGCCCGGGGTCTCGGGTGGGGCGCGTGCACGCGCTCAGCTGCGTTGCACGCGCTCTACCGGTCGGCGCGCCCTCCGGATGGGCTCAACGCGTGCAACCCAAGACAACGGGTGCTCGGGTCACGCCGCTCGACTGACGAGCAAGTCTCGTAGATCTCCGGCGGACTGCGCGCCGGCGGGCAGATCGACGAGAAGCGCCGTGGCCCCGAACTCCCGGTACCTCGTCGTAAGCCCATCCGCGCGGGATGAGGCGCCCCCCAGCAGCCCTGACAGCATGGCGCGATGGCGGGACGCGCACCTGAGGCTTGGTCGTTCGGCGACGGCCGGTTCACGTTCATCGCTCCCCTGGCGGAGGCACCGACCGTCGGGACACCTGTGGTGATCACCACGCCCGACGGTCGCACGCTGCTCGGACAGGTCGGGCGGACGGTTCTCGCGGAGGGAGCCACGGCCGCGTCGGAGGACACCAGCCACCTGCAGACGCTGGGCGACGGCGCGATCGTCGCCGTCCTCGACACCGGGAGCTCGGGCGACGCAGACCCCTTCGTCGGCGCCGTCGTGACCACGGCCCCACAACCGGTCTACCAGGGGTGGATCGAGAAGCGGCTGGGCCGGACCGCGCGGCTCGAGCTCGGCACCGCCCGGCCGGCCTCCCTCGGGGCGGTCCACCTCGCGGCCGACGGCTTCACCCGGCACACGTTCCTCTGCGGGCAGTCCGGATCGGGCAAGACGTACACGCTGGGGCTGCTCCTGGAACAGCTGCTGCTGCGGACGGATCTACGCATCGTCGTCCTCGACCCGAACTCGGACTACGTCCGCATCACGGAGATGAACACCGAGGGGCTCGATCCGGAGGCCCTGCGTCGCGCCGAAGCCCTCCCGGACACCGTCCGGGTGTTCCGCAGCACCGGGCCGAACCCGCTGCGCGTGCGCTACGGCCGGCTCCCCCTGCAGCAGAAGGCGCTCGTGCTCGGCCTGGACCCGATCGCCGACGCCGAGCAGTTCGACGCCCTGCGCGGCGTCGTCGAGATGATGCCCGACCCCGAGTACTCGCTGCGGGACGTCCGCGACCGGCTGAGCCCCCGGGAGGAGTCCGCCCGCCGGCTCGTGCTGCGCATCGACAACCTCGGGGCTGCGGATTGGTCCGTCTGGGCCGGGGCCGACGACATCCCCGTCGTCGACCAGCTCCCACCCGGGTGGCGCGGCGCGGTGGCCGATCTCGGCGAGCTCCCACACCCCCGGGAGCGCAACGCCGTCGTCGCATCGATCCTCACCGCGCTCTGGGAATGGCGGCACCAGCGCCAGCCGGTGCTGCTCGTCATCGACGAGGCCCATAACGTCGCTCCCGGCGTCCCCGCCGACTCTGCACAGGCGCTCGCGATCGAGCACATGGTGCGGATCGCCGCCGAGGGTCGCAAGTACGGGCTCTACCTGTTCCTGGCGACCCAGCGCCCCGACCGGCTCCATCCGGAGGTCCTCGCCCAGTGCGAGAACCTCGTGCTCATGAAGGTCAATTCGTCCGCTGCGCTCGACCTGCTGGCGAGAACCTTCTCGCACGTCCCGCGCCAGCTGTTGGAGCTCGCTCCGACCTTCACCATCGGGCAGGGTCTGGTCGCCGGGC
>DATKNA010000037.1:0-10595 GCA_035541595.1 Kineosporiaceae bacterium
GCGCGGCGGTACCACAGCGTCCCCTCGGTGAGCCGGCCGCGGTCGAGGAGCACCCGGCCGAGCCGCGTCATGGCGTCCGCGTCCCCCGCCACGGCCGACCCGCGGATCGAGGCCTCGTCCTCTCCGTCAGGTTCCGGCCGCGCCGACGACGTCTCGGCCGGGAGGCCCGCCGGGACGACGTCGAGGTCGGCGCCGAGGCCGAACAGCGCGACTCCGGCCCGGAACGCCCAGCGCACCGCCTCGAGCGTGTATCCCGCGCGGGCGAAGGACGCCGCCCGGCGACCCTCGACCGTGGCCACGCCGGCGAGGCGCTGGACCTCTGCCGCGTCGACGGGAACCGGTCGCACCCACACCCACGCGAGCACTTCTCGCCCGCACACCTCGGCCTCTCCCCCCGCGCCCGGGTGTGTCGCGGCCGCGTCCGGATGCCCCAGGGCCCTCAGGAACGTGGCGACCCGCCCGGCCGCCGCAGCCGAGGTCGGTGTGCCGGCACCGCCCATGCGCCTCCCCTGCGACACGTCGTTCCTGAGGTTGTCGGCAGGGAACGCCGGCCTATCGATGGGCCGCCCGGGCGACGCCCGCCCCGGAGCGCGAGGGCCACGATCGCCCGACGACCTTGACCCGGTCCCCGCCCTCGGCCTCGGCATCGGCGAGCGCGTCCCGGGCCAGGGCGATCAACCGCGCCGCCGATGGCACCGCCGGCGCCGGCAGGTCCACGTCCGGGTGGACGACGAGCCCGACGCTGACCGTGACGCCCGGCAGCCGGGCCGTCCGCTCGGCCGCGCCGATCCGCAGCGTCCTGGCGACGTCCCAGGCCAGCGGCTCGTCGAGGCCGGGGAGCAGCGCCACCAGCACACCGTCGTCAGCACGGGTGACGACGTGGTCGTCCCGCAGCCCGCGCCTCACCCCGCGGGCCACGGCGGCGATCACCTGGTCGCGGACCCGGACACCGTGGGCCCGCTCCAGGGCGGTCAGGCCGTCGACCTCGATGGCGAGGACGGCCAGCGGCGCCTGCGGGGTGGCCACGGCGAACGCCTGCTCGGCGGCCTGCCGCAGGTAGCGTCCGTTGGGCAGGCCGGTGACCCGATCCCGAGCTTCGAGGTCCACGAGCTGGCCGAGGAGCAGGCGGTCCGCCCGCGCGCTGCGCGCCAGCCCGACCACGACCACGAGGGTGATCACCAGCGTCAGCCAGCTCTCGGCCACACCCGGCCGCCCGGTGACCACGAGGACGCCGAGGTCCGTGGCACCGGACGCCGTCCCGAGGGCGGCCACGGCCGGGGCACGCAGGTACGGTGCCGCGGTCGCCAGCAGCACGACGAACGGCAGGCCCGTGGTCGCCGGCCCCCCGGGCGGGCCCACCAGAGCGGCCACGGCGAGGCCGACGATCGCGCCGAGCAGCGCCCCGGCGTAGGCGTCCTGGCCGGTCCGGCGCACGGCGACCGACCAGGTGGCCCACGCGGACCACGCGAAGGCCGCGCCGACCAGCAGATCCTGCCAGCCGGCCCGGCCCGGGAGCCCGGCGACACCCGCGAACAGGAAGATCGCGGACGTCGCGGCCTCCGGGCCGACCGCCGTCACGAGGATCCGCCGCCGCCTCCGCGCCAGGCGCTCCGCAGCACGCAGCCAGCTGTACTGGTGCGCCGTCCTCGCCACCGCGACCCCTCCCGTGCAGAGCGGCTTCGTCGCCGTCGTGCACGCGAGATCGGCAGCCGAGACGCCGGGCTGAAGGGAGGACGGCCCGCCCGGCGTGCGCCGCCGTCAGGTCAGGGACGCCGCGTAGATCGACGCGATCGACTTGTCGAGCGTCTCATCGAACTCGTCGTCACTCTGGTCCCGGTGCAACCCCTCGGTGAGCGCCCGGGAGAAGCTCGCGATCAGGCCCGGGTTCCGGGCGAGCCGCTGGTCGGCCTCCTCGCGGCTGTACCCGCCCGACAGGGCCACGACCCGGAGCATCTTCGGGTGCCGCATGAGATCGGAGTACAACCCGTCCACCGTCGGGATCGAGATCTTGAGCATGACCTGTCGACCCTCGGGGACGTGCTCAAGGCGTTGCACGATCCCAGCCAGGAGCAGCTCCTCCGCCTCCGCCTTGTCCGGCGCCGTGATGTCGACCTCGGGCTCGATGATCGGCACGAGCCCGGCGTCGAGGATCTGGGCCGCGTAACGGAACTGCTGGTCGAGGTTCGCGCCGACGCCGGTCGGGTTCGCGTGCTTGATGACCGAGCGCATCTTGGTCCCGAAGCAGCCACGCCGCACAGCTCGCTCCAACAGGCCGTCGATCCCCGTGAACGGCTTCATGAGCTGGACGCCGTCGGCCTCCGGGGCCAGTCCCTCGTCGACCTTCACGAACGGGACGACGTTCTTGCGTGCCCACAGGTACTCGACCGTGTTCACGCCGTCGATGTCGCGGTCCATGGTCTGCTCGAACAGGATCGCTCCGAGAATGCGGTCCCCGTCGAAGCTCGGACTGGCGATGATGCGGCTCCGGAACCCGTGCATGAGGTCGAACATCTGCTCGTCGCCGGAGAACTCCGACTCGTCGATGCCGTAGAGCCGCAATGCCTTGGGGGTGCTCCCGCCGCTCTGGTCGAGCGCCGCGATGAAGCCCTTGCCGGCGGCCATCTTGGTCCGCTGCGCCTCGTTCATGTCTCAGCCCCTCTCAGGCGCTCCTGCCACGTCCGGCGGATCGTCGCCGCTGAACACCCTGCATCGAACGTACACCCCTGCGGCCGCAGCAGACCCTGGTCAGGCGGCCCGTGCGGCCAGGGCCAAAGGCCCGCCCGGCGGGTGACCGGGGCAGGGTGGCTGGGCCGACCGGGCGCACCCGCGACCGGTCGGGGTGACGCGATCGGCTGTGGAGCGGACCATGCCGACGTGGACGTCGACGGTCCCGGCGGGCTGCCCGAACTGGTGCGGCCGATGCTCGCGGTGCCGGGGGAGCTGCCACCCCCGGCCGAGGACGACCGGTGGCGTTACGAGGTGAAGTGGGACGGTGTGCGCGCCGTTTCCTATGTCGCCGGCGGGTCCGTCCGGTTGATGTCGCGCAACGACCTCGACGTCAGCCGGAGCTATCCGGAGATCCTGACGGCGCCCGCCGCGCTGACCGACGTCCCGGCCATCCTCGACGGCGAGCTCGTCACCTTCGACGCCCACGGGCGGCCAAGCTTCGGGCGGCTGCAGGAGCGGATGCACGTCGCGGACGTCGCGGTGGCACGACGTCTCGCCGAGCAGGTTCCCGTCGTCTACCTCGTCTTCGACGTCATGCATCTCGACGGGCGCTCGACCCTACGGACGCCGTACGTCGAGCGCCGGGTCCTGCTCGAAGCCCTCGGGATCGGGGACGGCGGGGGCGACGGCCGAGGAGGTGGGGCGTGGCGGGTACCGCCGAACTTCACCGGCCCGGGGGAGGACGTGCTGGCGGCCAGCCGGGAGAACCGCCTCGAAGGCGTGGTGGCCAAGCGGGCCGTCTCGCCGTACCGGCCCGGTGTCCGCTCACCGGACTGGCGCAAGGTCAAGCACGTGCGCATGCAGGAGGTGGTCGTCGCGGGCTGGCGGCCGGGGCAGGGCCGCCGAGCAGGTGGGATCGGGTCGCTGATCCTCGGTGTGCCCGGGCCGAGTGGGCTGGAGTTCGCCGGCGGCGTCGGGACGGGGTTCACCGAGCGCATGCTCGCGGACCTCGCGCACAGGCTCGCCCCCCTGGAGCGGGCGACCCCGCCGTTCACGGCGGACCCGCCGAGGGAGCTGACGCGAGACGCACACTGGGTCGACCCGCAAGTGGTCGGGGAGGTCGCGTTCGCCGAGTGGACCTCGGACGGGCGGCTGCGGCACCCCTCCTGGCGCGGGCTACGACCGGACAAGCGCCCGGACGAGGTGCAGCGGGAGACCTGACCCGGCCCGACCTTCTGCCCGACCCGGCCCGACCTTCTGCCCGACCCGGCCCGACCGTGCACGCGCTCACCGATGTTGCACGCGTTGTGCCGCTCCGAGCCGCTTCCAGAGCGGCACAACGCGTGCATCCCGGCGCAACGCGTGCACGGCGTAGCCCCCGCCATACCGCTCACATCTCTCGTATCGCTCATACCGCGACCATCGGCGACCGGCGCCGGCAGGTGAGCGCGGGCGCCACGTCCTGGTGAGCGCGGGCGCCACGTCTGGTGAGCGCGGGCTCCACGTCCTGGTCGGCGTCAGCGCCGCAGCGCCACGTGCCCGTTCGGCGCCGCGAGAAGGATCATGGATCGTGGGCCGACCGTCAACGTCGTCCCGGGCGGACGGAGGTCGGCCTCGACCGGCCAGATGACACCTGCGAACGTGTCGAGCTCGACCCGCCACGCCGCGGGCGCCGTCCCGGGCCGTTCGGGCGGCGGCGGGAGGGTGAAGTCGAGCGGCTCCCACCAGCCGTTGATCATGATCAGCAGGTCCTCGTCGACCATCAGGACTCCCTCCGCGTCACGGTCGGGCTCCGCGGTGCCGTCCAGGACGACCGCGAGGGCGCGGGAGGCCGGGTCCCGCCAGTAGGCGTCCGTCATCGGCTCCCCGTCAGGGGTCGACCACGCCACCTCGCCCAGCCGAGCCCCGGCGAGGTAGCGGCGCCGGCGCAGGGCCGGATGTGCGCGGCGCAACGCGACCAGCCCGCCCGTGAAGGTGAGGAGGTCGGTGTCGACGTGCTCCCAGTCGAACCACGAGGTGGGGTTGTCCTGACAGTAGGCGTTGTTGTTGCCGCCCTGGGTGCGGCCGATCTCGTCGCCGCCGAGCAGCATGGGAACGCCGAGGGACAGCAGCACGGCCGCGAGGAAGGCCCTGGACTGCCGGGCCCTGAGCGCGGTGATCTCGGGATCGTCGGTCGGGCCCTCGGCGCCGCAGTTCCAGGACCGGTTGTCGTCAGACCCGTCGCGACCGCCCTCGCCGTTGGCCTCGTTGTGCTTCGCGTCGAACGAGACGAGGTCACGCAGGGTGAACCCGTCGTGCGCAGTGACGAAGTTGACGGACGCGGACGGCCGGCGCCGCGATCCCCCGTAGAGGTCCGCCGAGCCGGACATTCGGGTGGCGAGATCGGCCAGCGTGCCGTCCACACTGCGACCGAAGTCCCGCAGGGTGTCCCGGAAGCGGCCGTTCCACTCCGACCACAGCGCCGGGAAGCGGCCGAGGTCGTAGCTGTCGGTCTGGCCCACGTCCCAGGGCTCGGCGATGAGCTTCACCTGGGACAGCACCGGGTCCTGGTCGACGAGGTCGAAGAACGCGGACGTCGAGGCGAAACCGCCCCCGCCGCGGCCCAGGGTGGCGGCGAGGTCGAACCGGAAGCCGTCGACGTGCATCTCGCTGACCCAGTACCGCAGGCTGTCGACGATCATCCGGAGTGTCGTCGGGTGGGCCACGTTGAGGGCGTTGCCGGTGCCCGTGGTGTCGTAGTAGTGCCGGGGATCGTCGTGGACGAGCCGGTAGTACCCCGGGTTGTCCAGGCCGCGGTGGCAGAGCGTGGGGCCGGACTCGTTGCCCTCGACGGTGTGGTTGTAGACGACGTCGAGGATCACCTCGAAGCCGGCGACATGCAGCTCGCGGACCATGCTCTTGAACTCGTCCACCTGGCCGCCCACCCGCCCGGCGCGGGCGGCCGCCGAGTAGGCGGCGTGCGGCGCGAAGAAGCCGATCGTGTCGTAACCCCAGTAATTGACCAGCCCGCGCTCGCGCAGGAACCCGCTGGTCAGGCTCTGATGCACCGGCAGCAGCTCGACCGCCGTGACGCCGAGCCGGCGCAGGTGCGCGATCGCCGCGGGGTGGGCGAGCCCGGCGTAGCTGCCCCGCAGCTCGGGTGGGATGTCGGGATGGCTCGCCGTGAAGCCCTTGACGTGCACCTCGTAGATGACGGTGTCGGCGTAGGACGTGCCCGGCGGCGTGTCGCCGGTCCAATCGAACCCGGGGTCGACGACCACGCTGTGCGGCATCGCCGGGGCGGAGTCGCTGTCGTCCCGACCGTCGGGGGCGTCGGGGCCCTTCCCGAAGGAGTAGCCGAAGATCCGCTGGTCCCAGGCGACGTCGCCGTGGATCGCCTTCGCGTAGGGGTCGAGGAGCAGCTTCGCCGGGTTGCAGCGCAGGCCCCGGGAAGGGTCGTACGGCCCTTGGACCCGGAACCCGTACCGGTCCCCAGCCCGCATGCCCGGGACGAACCCGTGCCAGACGCCGGCGTCGTACTCGAGCAGGTCCAGCCGCCTTTCGCCGCCGTCCGGCGCGAGCAGGCAGACCTGCACCCCTTCGGCGATCTCGGAGGCGACGGCGACGTTGGTGCCGCCGTCCACCGGGGTCGCCCCGAGCGGGAAGGGCCGGCCGGGCAGGGTGGCATCGGCGGGCACGTCTGCCGACGTCCCGGTCGACGTATCGGACGGCGTCTCGCTCGGTGCACTCGGTGTATCGGTCGGCACGACCCCACTCTGGCCTCCCGCACCGCGGGGCCGCCACACCGGCGCGGACACCGGCGTGGCGGCCTCGTCAGCTCACGACCTCGTGCCGCATCCGGGGAGCAGCGGGTGGCCGCCCGACCCGGTCACCCTCGCGTCACCCTCGCGTCAAGCTCGCGGCGCCCTCGCGTCACGCTCGCGTCACCCTCGCGACGTCGCCAGGAGCCTGGCGAGGAGGAGGGCAGGCCGGCCGGCCCCCGGCGAGCCGTTGCGCGCCGCGGCTGCTCCCGAACCCGAGGCGGCCGACGTGCTCGAGACCCCCGGCGGCACCGGGACCGGCAGCGGCGCGCACGTCGCGTCCGGCCCCTTGCCCGGCTTGCGGACCGGCAGGGTTCCGTTCGCCAAGTAGGCCGCGATGGTGTCGTCCACGCAGGCGTTCCCGAACAGGGAGTCGGCATGGCTGGTCCCGCCGGGCTCGGCGAGCAGGCTGGACGTCGGGAAGCGCCGGCGGACCTCCAGGCTGCCGGGGTAGGGCGTGGCGGCGTCGAGGGTCTCGTCGATGAGCAGGATCGGCGCCACCCGCTTGCCGTCGACGTCCACCGGCGTGTGAGCCTTGGCCGGCCAGAACGCGCACGGCGCGTTGAACCACGCGTTGCCCCAGGTCACGAACGGAGCACGCTGGTAGGTACGCCAGTTGTCCCGGCGCCAGACGTTCCAGTCACGCGGCCACGGCGCGTCCACGCACTGGACGCCGAGGTACATCGCGAAGCCGTTGTCGTCACCGACCGTGTTGGCGCTGTTGTACTCGTCGACCAGCGGCTGCGCATTCCTGTGATCCTTGTTCCAGGTGGCCCAGAGGTCCGCGAGATCGAGCCAGGTCTGCTGGTAGTACCCCGCGTACAGGAAGATGTCCGTCCACTCCGAGGCGCCGACCACGCCACCGGCCGGGTGCTTGAGCAGCCGGGAGCGCTCGGCGTACCACCGCGCCTCGACCGCCCTCTCCGTCTTCCCCAGGTGGTAGACCGCGTCGTACTTCGCCAGCCAGGCGAACCAGATCTTCATGTTGCGCTCGAAGGCGACGTCCTGGTCGAGGTTCGCCGCGTACCACACCCGCCGCGGGTCGACGTTGCTGTCGAACACCGCCCGGCGGACCCGGTGCGGGAACAAGGTCGCGTAGACCTGCCCGAGATAGGTGCCGTAGGAGAACCCGTAGTAGTTGATCTGCTTCTGGCCCAGGGCCGCCCGGATGGCGTCCATGTCGCGCGCCGAGTCGATCGTGGTCAGGTGCTGCAGCAGGGCCCCGCCGTGTTTGCCACACGCGGCGGCGTAGGCCTTCGACCGGGCAAGCCACGCGCTCTCGATCTTCTTCGTGAACGGCTCGTAGAGGGGGCGGGGACCGGCGAAGTAGTCCGGGATGCAGCTCAAGGCCGGCGTGCTGGAGCCGACACCGCGCGGGTCGAAGCCGATCCAGTCGTACGCATTCCCGACGCCGTTCGGCACGAACTGCCCCAAGATCGACAGCGTGAGTCCGGAGCCGCCAGGGCCCCCCGGGTTGACGAGCATGATCCCCTGGTACTGGCTGTCCGGCACGGTGTGCCTGACCATGGACACGGCAAGGTGCACCGTGGCGCCCTTCGGCTTGGCGTAGTCCAGGGGCACCGTCACCGTGCCGCACACGGCACCGGCCTGCTGCAGGGTCGGGTTGTCACAGGCCGCCCACGCCACCTTCGAGACCGTCGCGCGGGCGGCGGCGCCGGTGCCGGCGGTACGCGGCGCAGGCGCCGCCGTGGCGACGGGCCCGGCGGCCACGGTGGCGGCGGTCACGGCTGCGGCGGTCGCCAGCCCGATGGTCATCGCCCGTACTCGTCGCACGCGTCTCCCCTTTCGGACCGGGCGCCGTCGCCCAGCCGGTCGTCGACCGCCACGTTCCGAGCGACGGTCACTTCACGTGACCGGCTTCCTACCACCGCCGGGCGCAGACAGCAACGATCCTGGCCGTCGGTGACGGGTCTCTGCCACGAATCGTCACCAATTCGACATAGTCGGGAACCGATAGTCACACTCCGATGCACGCGGCGTGCACGTGTTCGCATTCCGGTCCGCCGGGAACACCGGCGGGGCGGCCTGAGTTCTGCAGATCATCGAGAGGAGGCGGCATGACGAGGATCGAGGCGAGCGTCGAGACCCCCCGCCTGCTGCTGCAGCCGTGGCGACGCGAGGATGCGCCGGAGGCCCTTCGCCTCTACGGCGACCCTGAGCTGGTGCGCTGGCTGAGCCCCGCCATGACGACCGTTCCGGACGTCGAGGCGATGGAGTTGGTGCTGGAGCAGTGGGCCCAGGAGCACGCCCGGCTGACGCCTCCCGCCGGACGCTGGGCGATCCGCTCTCGTGAGGACGGTCGCCTGGTCGGTGGCATCGCCTTGCTCCCGCTGCCGCCGGATGCCGAGGACAGCGAGGTCGGCTACGCGCTGCTACCGGCCGAGCGGGGGCACGGCTACGCGACGGAGGCAACCCAGAGCCTGGTGAGCTGGGCGTTCGCGCAGGGCCTGCCCGAGGTGTTCATCGTCGCCCGGCCGCGCAACGCGGCCGGGATCGCCGTCGCCGAGCGCCTCGGCTTCTCCTGGGTCGGCGAGACCTCGAAGTACTACGAGCTGCGGCTGCTCGTCTACCGGCTGCGGCCGGCCGACCTCGGGACCTCGTCGCTGCCCTAGGCACGCCGCTCTCCGTCGACCACATGTCGCGCGGCGACCTGAAGGCGACGTTGAAGATCACGATGAAGCGGAATGGTCGTCCCAGCGCACATTTGCTTCATCGTGGACTTCACTGCTGGCTTCACGACCGGATCCGAGCGGCGACGGCACGACCGTGCCGAGCGGGTCCAGTCGACACCGCCCCTTCGGCTGCCAGCCTCGGGACCTCCGACTCTGATCGTACGTGCCCTCGCCAGGTCCACTGGGGCCGTGGAGCCCGAGTCGTCGGCGTCGGTCGATCTGTACTGGATCCCGCTCGGCGCGGGCGGCAAGGTGGTGCGCCGCTGCGGCCGGGTCTACGAGGCGCTGGTGGCACGGCTCCGGCACCACGAGCCGCTGACGCTGTACCACGCCGCGCTGGAGGTGCGTGTCCCGGACGGCCGCTACGTCGTCGAGCAGACACCGGTCCCGGACGAGGCCGGCGCGCACCGGGGAGTCGTCGCTCAGGGCCCGGTCGGGCTGCGTGCCGCGGGGCGGCTGCGGATCTTTCGGTACGAGATCCGCCGCTGGCGCGACGGCGTGATCCCGGACGTCGCCGAGGCCGTGGGCGGCCCTTGCCGGGTGAGCCGGGACGTCGGGACCGCTCGCCGCGTGCTCGATCTCGCACCCCAGGTGCCGACGCCCACCTGGGGCCGCGACGAGCTGGGCGCCGGGGAGATGTGGAACTCCAATGCGATCGTCGCCTGGCTGCTCGAGCGCGCGGGCCTGGACGCCGCGGGCCTGGCCCCGCCGGCCGGCGGTCGGGCACCCGGTTGGAACGCCGGCGTGCGCGTCGCCCGTCGATAGCCTGCGCAGCGACCCGGTGTGGACACGGCGCTTCACCGCACCGGACCCGGTGCAGTGCACAGCCTTCCGAGGTGACTCCCCGGACAGCGTCCATCACTCACCCCACCCTCCCCGTGATCACGCAATCCCCGTTGATCATGCACGTTCCGGTTCGCGCTCGCCGGGCCAGCTGACGAACGCCGCGATCAGCAGCGCCAGCAGGCTGAGGCCGTAGACGTCCAGCCAGGCGTAGGTCTTGTCCACGGCAGTACCGACCTGGACGCCGAACGCCGTCGCCCAGACGCCGCCAGCCGCGACCGACCACCCTGCCAGCAGGCCCGACCGGACTCCCCGCGAGCCCGCCCGGAGCGCGCCGAGGGGGACGGCGGCGGCCAGCACGACGAACCACCAGGAGGCCGGCAGCAGGATGTCCACGCTGGTCGACCCCACGTTGGCGGCGAGGACGAGCACGTCGACGAGCAGGGCGAGGGCGCCGATCGTCGCCGAGGCGACGACGAGCACGGCGGGGCGGTTCCGGACCAGACCGCCGCCAGCGCGCGAGGTGCGCCAGACACCGGGCGTCGCCGCGGCCAGACCACCGGCGACGAGGAGCAGGCCGAGGCCCGCATACGAGACCACGGGGGCGACTCCGGTCTGGACCTCGCCGCCATAGGACCCGGCGCGGACGAGG
>DATKNA010000038.1:0-2071 GCA_035541595.1 Kineosporiaceae bacterium
TCTCGCCCAGTTCGGGGAACTGCGTCCTGTCGATCCGCTCGACGAAGATGTCGATGATCCCGCCGCAGGTCAGCCCCACTGCGAACGCGTCGTCGTCGCTCACCCCGTAGGTCTCGAGCACGGCGTCCCCGGTCTGGCAGACGTCCAGGGACAGCTCGTAGACGGCACCCTCGACGCATCCGCCGGACACGCTGCCGACGACCTCATGGTCGGATGCGGACGACACCGCCAGCGCCGCGCCCGGATCACGGGGCGCGCTGCGGTAGGTCCGCACCACCGTGGCGAGGCCGAACGTCTCCCCGGCCTCCCACCACTTCGTGATCCTGTTCAGGATGTCACGCACTAGCGTCACCTCCGCTTATGTCGAACGGAACCAGCGGCAGTACGTTGCCTATTCCCGGCGGACGCTGGCCACCGCGGCGCGGATGAGGTCGGGAATGCCGGGGTCGGCGTGGTGCTCGCTGGTTTCGAGGTCTTCGGCCGTGAGCCAGCCGTACTTGTCGGTGGTGGCCCGCTCCCACAGGTCCAGGCCGTCGAGGCTGACCGTCACCGACCCGACGGCGACCGCGTAGAAGGTCTGCTCCTGGTCGATGCGACGGCCGGCCCAGGAGAACTCGATGGAGTTCTGCGCGATCGGCTCGCCGAGGCGCTCCGGCTCGACCGAGATGCGGGTCTCCTCGTACAACTCGCGGACGGCGGCGTCGCGCAGCGACTCCCCCGGGTCGGCCGCGCCGCCGATGGTGAACCAGTAGGGCTGGTCGGGGTGATGAGGGTCCCAGCCGTGCAGCACCAGCACCCGTCCCTCGTCGTCCACCGGCAGCACCCTGGCGGTCTGGCGATGCCAGCAAGGGGGGCCGCTCACGGTTACTCGACGATCTTGGAGATCGGGATCTCCAAGATGTCCTGGGCGCCGGCCGCCTTCAGGGCCGGTATCAGCGTGTTGACGCCGCGCTTGGGCACCACGGTCTCGACCGCGTTCATGTTCCCGCGGGCCAGCGTGGTGATCGTCGGCGAAGACAGCGCGGGCAGCATGTCGGTCACCGCGGCCAGGTGGTCCGCGGCCACGTTGAGCTTCAGCAGGACGTGGCCACGGGCCTGGATCGCCCCGCGCAGCAGCAGGGCGATGTCCTCCATGGCCGCGCGCTTGCCCGCGTCCGCGAACGCGGGGGCCGCCGCGATCAGCTCGGTGTAGCTGGTCAGCAGGGTCTCGAGGATCCGCAGCCCGTTCTTGCGCAGCGACGAGCCGGTTTCGGTCAGGTCCACGATCGCGTCCACGATGTCGGGCACCTTGGCTTCGGTCGCGCCGTACGACGGTATCACCATCGCCTTGACCCCGTGCGCATTAAGGAACCGCCTGGTCAGCGACGGGAACTCGGTGGAGATCCGGACGCCTTCTGGCATGTCGGCGGCGGACTGCCAGGACGCGGAGTCGGGCACCGCGAGCACCACCCGCACCGGCTGCGAGGTGGCCTTGGAATACTGCAGTTCGCCGAGCGAGACCACGTCCGCTTCGGTCTCCGCGATCCAGTCGCGCCCGGTGATGCCCAGGTCGAACAGCCCGCGCTCGAGGTAGGAAGGAATTTCCTGGGGGCGCAGGAACCGGACCCGGTCGATCCGGGGGTCGTCGATCGACGCGTGGTAGTCCCGGTCCGAGGACCGATGCACGGTCAGGTCGGCCGCGTCGAAGAGCTCGAGGGTGGCGCGCTCGAGCGAGCCCTTAGGCAGTACGAGTGAGAGCATGCGACCAGGGACCTAGACGGGCTGATGGGCACGGCGGATGGAGCGCAGCACGAGCGCGGTGTCGAGCGCCGCCACCACGGCCTCCCATCCTTTGTCCTCATGACTACCGGGCAGTCCGCACCGGTCCAGAGCCGACTCTACCGTGTCACAGGTCAGCACGCCGTTCCCGACCGGGGTGCGGGCGTCGAGCGCGATCCGGGTCAGGCCGGCCGTCACCGAGTCGCAGACGTACTCAAAGTGCGGGGTGCCGCCGCGGATGACCACGCCGAGGCAGGCCACGGCGTCGTGGTGACAGGCCAGTTCGGCGGCCACCACGGGCAGCTCGATCGCG
>DATKNA010000039.1:0-2852 GCA_035541595.1 Kineosporiaceae bacterium
TGATCGAGGTCCTGGGCGAGCTTCGGCAGGTCGCCGCGGAGGACGGCGGCCTCGACGTCGCGGACGGGGCGTTCCTGCTCGAACACCGGCGCCAGCACGCGCAGACCGTCCAATCTCGCGGCGAGATCCGGACCGGGGCCCGCTCCGTCCAGAGCCGATCCGAGAACGCCGAGCGCCGCTTCGCCGGTCTCGACCAGAGCGTTGACATCGACCGCGCGGAAGGGCAGGAAGCGCCACCGGTCCCGGCCGTGCGTCGGGTCGAAGACGTACTCGTACCACTGCTTCGCCTCGGCGAACCGCTGGGCGTCGTTCAGTGCCTGCGCGATCAACAGGGGTGCGTGGAAGAACACCTCCGAGTAGTACAGGCCGTTGGCGCTGTCGAAGTCGAGGTGTGAGCTGACCGGCAGGTGGTCCTCGTCGACCCGGCCCTTCTGCACCTGGATGACCGTCGCCGCCGAGCGCCGGGTGTCGAACGCCGGTGTCTCGTCAGTCTCCTGAGTGGCGGTGTCGAGCACGGCCGGAACTCCGCCGGCGAGCAGCCGCTGGTTGAGGGTGACGGCGGTGCCGCTGGTGAGCCGCACGATCTCGTACCGGGCGGCGGACTGCTCGTACGGCAGCGTGAGCGGAACGCCGGCGGCGCCGGTACGCGGGTACCTGGCGTAGCGGTCACTGCGGAACAGGTAGAGCGTGGTCGCGGTCTCGCACGCGCTGTCCAGCCCGGATCGGAACAGGTGCGGCAGGTTGCCCCAGTTGCCGGAGATCGGCTTCAGAGCGATCGGGGAGTCCAGCTCCTGCCGGCCGCGAGGCGGCCGTACCGGTCGCCGGAGAACACGTAGAGCTGGCCGCCGAGCTCGACGAGTGCGTCCAGGTCGACCGAGCACGTCCTCGGGTAGCCGGAGTCGATCATGTCCGGCACGGGCCCGGTGCCGAGCGTGTAGCGCACGAACCGGTTGCCGCTGGTCAGGAAGAGCTGTTGGCCGCGACGGGCGGCGGCGTCCACCGGCCCGTCGGTCGCGAACGTCCCGCGCCCCAGGTCCGTCGCGGGGAAGGATTCGGCGGCTTCACCGCGACGCGTCCGGGTCCACGTCTTCGCGCCGACGTCGAACCGGTAGACGGTTCCTTGGCCGTCGGTGACCTCGCGGACGCCGGGCCCGGGCACGTTCTCGGTGTTGTTCGCGAGGTCCTTCGGGTAGCCGTCGTCGACGAAGTCATACGTGTCGCCGGTGTAGCGGACGTACTTGTCATCGGAGATCAGGTAGGTGTACTGGCCACGTACGAGGGCGGCGTCCACGAGGCGGCGATCGAAGAGGCGGGTGTCCTTGGCGGGCCTGTCGGGCTTGGGGGTGCCCTGGCCGGCTTGGGCGGTCTGCTCCTTCACCTTGCCCCAGAAGTCGCGGATCGGCCGTAGGGTGCGCGGCGACGTCGACGACACGAACGCCTGGAGCTCGTTCGAGAAGTAGTACGACGTGCCGCCCGGGGACGTGAACGCCGCGTCCACGCGCCGCCAGGGGGGCAGGTCGTCGGTGTTCGATGCGAGCGGCTTGGGGTAGTCGTCCTCCAGCACCGCGAACGGCTCGCCGCTGTGCCGGTAGTACTCGGCGCCGCGGAACACGTACGAGTACTGACCGCGCACCAGTACGGCGTCGACGACACCATCGGTGGAGAGGCCGTTGCGGGTGCGCCCGAACCGCGTGCCCACCGGCCGGGCTGTGCCGGCCGTCCCGTCCGCGTGGACGTCGACGCACTGGCCGTCGGCGCTGAAGTACCAGGTGGTACCGGCGGGGTCGGTGAACCCGGCCTGCAATCGGTCCCAGGGCGGCAGCTGCTCACCGTCGCCGCTGACGGGCACCCGCTCGATGTCCACGGGCGGCTGCGGCGCCGGCTTGCACAGGAAGCTGCCGCCCTTGTAGTCGAAGCTGAACCACGGGCCCTCCGAGGACTCCGCGGGCTGGTTGACCATCACGACGGACGGCGCGGCCACCGCGAGCGCGTTCCCACCCGCCGAGACGGGCTCGCTGAAGAGGCTGGTGAAGTACTGGGCGCCGCTGTCGTCGAAGCTGACCGGCGCCGCGGGTGCGGTGAACAGCTCCGGGGTGAGGCTGAAGGCGACGGTCTGCCGGGCCGTCCTCGTCTCGTCCACCTGAACCGTGTACGAGCACCGGACGACGATGTTCTCGTGGGCGTCACCGCCGTCCAGACCGGCAGCCGTCAGGGCGGTGGACCGCTCGACGAGCAGACGCACGTCGGAGATCGGCCTGTTGTCCTGGATCGGGGGGTCGGCGACGAACACTTGCGCGGGGACCCACTCCTTGTTCAGGTTGTAGAACGAGTAGTAGATCTTCACGATCCTCATCGGCTGCGCGCCGCCGCTCAGCGACCGGGTCCCGTCCCCGGTGGTCTCGGTGAACGTCGCGGCCTGCGGTGCCGGGGCCATCTCCTCGACCATCGCCCAGAACACGAAGACGCGGTCGAAGGCGGCCACCGGGTAGACGCGATCGCTGTCGATCTGGATGTTGACCTTCACCCACGGGTGCCACTGCGCGGCCAGGGTCGCCTCCCGCGAGAACTCGGCGAGGCGGTAGTAGTACCGGCGAGGGTCTGTCTTCGTCCGCCCGAACAGCACCAGGTGCCAGGGCAGCTCGTTGTCGTCCCCCGGGTCGTGGACGTAGCCGCCGGCGATCGTCAGCCGGGACACCTCGGTGTACTCGTCGAGGTATCGCCGGTACGCGCGCTCGGCCGAGGCCGGCGTGATCTCCCCCTGCAGGAGGTCGGCCTCCAGGGCCGCGAACGCGGGCGTCTTGGTGTCCCGCAACTCCGGCCGCAGATAGTTCTCCGGATACAGGTAGACCTTC
>DATKNA010000040.1:0-2508 GCA_035541595.1 Kineosporiaceae bacterium
CCCGGTCCCCATCCCCGCTCCCCGTCCCCATCCCCGGTCCGCGTCCGCTCGCTACCGGCTTCCCGTCCGCCCGCCGGGTGCTCCGCGCGCCCGGCTAGCATCGAGACGTGACCTGGAAGCGCTCCGGGGGCGAGGAGTTGGTCCTCCCCACCGGGCTCACCTACGACGACGTGCTCCTGCTCCCGGCGGAGAGCGACGTGCTGCCCACCGAGGTGGGCACCGCGTCCCGGGTCTCGCGCCGGATCGAGGTCAACGTCCCGCTGGTGTCCGCCGCCATGGATACCGTGACGGAGGCGCGGATGGCCATCGCGATGGCGCGCCAGGGTGGCCTCGGCGTGCTGCACCGGAATCTGTCGATCGCCGAGCAGGCCCAACAGGTCGACCTCGTCAAGCGGTCGGAGGCCGGCATGGTGACCCATCCGGTCACCACGACGACCGAGGCCACGCTCGCCCAGGTCGACGCCCTCTGCGCCCGCTACCGCATTTCCGGGCTTCCCGTGATCGACGACGACGGCCGCCTCGTCGGCATCGTCACGAACCGGGACCTGCGGTTCGAGACCGACATGAGCCGGCACGTGGGCGAAGTCATGACGCGGATGCCGCTGGTGACGGCTCCGGTCGGGATCGCCCCGAACGAGGCCATGGCCCTGCTGCGGCGGCACAAGGTCGAGAAGCTCCCGCTCGTCGACGACACCGGGCGGCTGCGCGGCCTGATCACCGTCAAGGACTTCACCAAGAGTGAGCAGTACCCACTCGCCGCCAAGGACCCCTCCGGCCGGCTGCGCGTCGGCGCCGCCGTCGGCTTCCACGGCGACGCCTGGGAGCGGGCGATGGCCCTCGTCGACGCCGGTGTCGACGCCCTCTTCGTGGACACGGCGCACGGTCACGCCCGCGGCGTCATCGAGATGATCAAGCGGCTCAAGAACGAGCCGAAGGCTACGGACATCGACGTCATCGGCGGGAACGTGGCGACCCGCGCGGGTGCGCAGGCATTGGTCGAGGCCGGCGCCGACGGCGTCAAGGTGGGCGTTGGGCCGGGGTCGATCTGCACGACGCGGGTCGTCGCGGGGGTGGGCGTGCCGCAGGTGACGGCGATCTGGTCGGCCTCCCAGGCATGCAGGGCGGCCGGGGTGCCGGTGATCGGGGACGGCGGCCTGCAGTACTCCGGCGACATCGCCAAGGCTCTGGTGGCCGGCGCGGACGTCGTCATGCTCGGCTCGCTCCTCGCCGGCTGCGAGGAGAGCCCGGGAGAGCTCGTCTTCATCAACGGCAAGCAGTTCAAGCAGTACCGCGGGATGGGGTCGCTGGGCGCCGCCCAGTCGCGCGGGCGGGGGCGGTCGTACTCCAAGGACCGCTACTTCCAGGGTGATGTCTCCGACGACAAGTTCGTGCCGGAGGGCGTGGAGGGGCAGGTGCCGTACCGCGGCCCGCTGGCAGCCGTCGCCTATCAGCTCGTCGGCGGGTTGCGGCAGTCGATGCTGTACGTCGGGGCGCACACGGTGCCGGAACTGCAGGAGCGGGGCGAGTTGGTGCGCATCACGCCGGCCGGGCTGAAGGAGAGCCACCCGCACGACGTCCAGATGACCGTCGAGGCTCCGAACTACACCTCCCGCTGAGCACCGCAGCCGGCCTGGCGCCACTCCGCCGGTCGCTCCGCCGGTCGCTCCGCGAGCCGCTCCGCGAGCCGCTCCGCCGGTCGCTCCGCGAGCCGCTCCGCCGGTCGCCGTGATCGACCCAATCGCGGCCAAAGCCGGCGACACGCCGTGGCGGTTACCGCGTGTCGCGCCATCCGGCCGTTGCGCCGCCGATCTCTGATGACGCTCGCCGCCCACAGGCGTCACGCCGCTCACAGGCGTCACGCCGCCCACAGGTGCGCCATGACGACTCCCGTCGACGGCGGTCGCGCACGAAGCTGCTCGTCGTGCCCCAGAATCGAGCCAGGGATCCGGTGGATGTCGTCCGCCGGTTGGGAGGACACGCGAAGGCGCGGGACGTGCTGCCGTGGACGACCCGGCACCGGTTGTGGCGAGCAGTCCAGCAAGGCCGTGTGGTGCATCCCGCGCGTGGCGTGTACGTGCTTCCGGACCTCCCCGAGCCAGAGGTCACCGCGGCCCGCCTCGGTGGCCGTCTGTCACACGCGAGTGCTGCCCAGTGGTGGGGTCTCGCCCTCGTCAGGCCGCCCGACGCCGTGGACGTCGTCGTCGTGCACGGCAACAGACGAGCCGCGACGCCCGGCGTCCGGCTGCATCGTTCGCGATCACTCCTCGACACCCCGGAGATCGCGACAGATGTGCTGCGAACGGTGCTCGACTGCGCGACCGTCATGCCGTTCCCCGAGGCCTTGGCGATCGCGGACAGTGCGCTGGCAGAGCGGTACCTGCGGGCCGACCGGCTGGTCGAGGCGGCTCACGGCACGAAGGGGCCCGGACGCGCGCGCCGGATGAGGGTCGCCCAGGCCGCCGACTGGAGGGCGGCGAACGCGTTCGAGTCCTGTCTGCGCGGTGTCGT
>DATKNA010000041.1:0-4587 GCA_035541595.1 Kineosporiaceae bacterium
GTTCGCCCGGCTCGACGCCGAGCTCGGGCTCTGAGTCAGAGCTCGGAGCTCAGCGCCCGAGCTCCGTCGCCACGGGATTCGGGGCCGCCCTCAGACCAGCCCGAGGCCCCGCAGCTCGCCCTCGGTCAGGAGCCGGGATCGGATGATGAACCGGACGCCCAGCGGCGCCTCCACCGAGAACCCGGCGCCCCTGCCCGGCACGACATCGATCGTCAGGTGGGTATGGGCCCAGTACTCGAACTGGGCGCGCGACATCCACACCGGAATGGTCTCGCCCGAGCCGATGTCGAGGTCGCCGAGGTGGACGTCGGCGTCGCCGATGATGAGGTCGCCGAGCGGGTAGCACATCGGCGAGCTGCCGTCACAGCATCCGCCGGACTGATGGAACATCAACGGGCCGTGCTGCTCCCGGAGGCGGCGGAGCAGCTCCGCCGCCTCCGGGGTGACGCCGACCCGCTCGACCACCGACGGATCGAACGTCATCGTCGTTCGCCTCCCGGCCGGATCAGAAGAAGCCGAGCTTCTTGGGGCTGTACGACACCAGCAGGTTCTTCGTCTGCTGGTAGTGCTCCAGCATCATGTGGTGGGTCTCCCGGCCGATGCCCGACCCCTTGTAGCCGCCGAACGCGGCGTGTGCGGGGTAGGCGTGGTAGCAGTTCGTCCACACCCGGCCGGCCTCGATCGTGCGCCCCGCGCGGAACAGCGTGTTCGAGTCGCGCGACCAGACACCGGCGCCGAGGCCGTACAGCGTGTCGTTGGCGATCTTCATGGCGTCGTCGAAGTCGCTGAACCGGGTCACGGACACGACCGGTCCGAAGATCTCCTCCTGGAAGATCCGCATCGAGTTGTCACCCTCGAAGATCGTCGGCGCCACGTAGTACCCGCCGGCCAGCTCGCCGCCCAGGTCCACGCGCTCGCCGCCGGTCACCACGCGGGCGCCCTCGGCCTTGCCGATCTCGATGTAGGAGAGGATCTTCTCGAGCTGGTCGTTGCTCGCCTGGGCGCCGATCATCGTGTCGGTGTCCAGCGGGTCGCCCTGCTTGACCGCCTCGGTGCGTGCGGTGGCGTCGCTGAGGAAGCGGTCGTAGATGGTCGACTGGATCAGGGCGCGCGACGGGCAGGTGCACACCTCGCCCTGGTTGAGGGCGAACATGGTGAAGCCCTCGAGCGCCTTGTCGTAGAAGTCGTCGTCGGCGGCGGCGACGTCCGCGAAGAAGATGTTCGGGCTCTTCCCGCCGAGCTCGAGCGTGACCGGGATGAGGTTCTGCGAGGCGTACTGCATGATCAGTCGGCCGGTTGTCGTCTCGCCGGTGAAGGCGATCTTGCGGATCCGGGGCGACGACGCCAGCGGCTTGCCCGCCTCGACGCCGAACCCGTTGACCACGTTGAGCACGCCGGCCGGGAGCAGGTCGGCGATGAGGTCCATCAGGAGCATGATCGACGCCGGGGTCTGCTCGGCCGGCTTGAGCACCACGGCATTGCCGCCGGCCAGGGCCGGGGCGAGCTTCCAGGTCGCCATCAGCAGGGGGAAGTTCCAGGGGATGATCTGCCCCACCACGCCGAGCGGCTCGTGGAAGTGGTAGGCGACGGTGTCGGCGTCGATCTGGCTGATGGTGCCCTCCTGCGCGCGCAGAGCACCGGCGAAGTAGCGGAAGTGGTCGACCGCGAGCGGGATGTCCGCCGCCAGGGTCTCCCGGACCGGTTTGCCGTTCTCCCAGGTCTCGGCGACGGCGAGCAGCTCCAGGTTCCGCTCCATCCGGTCGGCGATCTTCAACAGGATGTTGCTGCGCTCCGTGGCCGACGTCCGACCCCAGGACGTCGAGGCCGCGTGCGCGGCGTCCAGCGCGAGCTCGATGTCGTCGGCGGTGCTCCGGGCCACCTCGCAGAACGGCTCACCCGTGACGGGGGTGACGTTGTCGAAGTACTCGCCCTTGACCGGGGCGACCCGCTCGCCACCGATCCAGTTGTCATAGCGCGACGCGTAGGTCGCCGGACTGCCCGGCTGTCCTGGTGCTGCGTAAACGGTCATGCCTGCCTCCTGTTCCGCCCGGCTCGTCGTCAAGCCGTCCGCCAGGGACGGTAGGCAGCCGGCGTTGCACAGGCGTTGCCTCCGCCGGGTCGGCTGCACCGGCCCTGACCCGTCCGGCGTGAGCCGCCGGCCTTAGCCCGCTGCGGATGAGGCGACGGCGGACGGTCTCTGGTTGAGTGAGCCCCGGTCCGAGCAAGCCGCCGACGGTGACCACCGGTCACCACGGCCGAGAGGAGCCCCGATGTCCGAGTCCACGCCCGCGCCGGACACGGCGTCCGACGCCGAGGTCCTGACCGTCAGTGACGGCGCGTACACGCTCATCGTGGCGGATTTCGCCGCGCTCGACGATGCGCTGGCGGCGTACGAGAGTCTCAAGGAGGCCGAGGACGGGGCGACGCTGAAGGTCGAGGGGGTCGTCGTCGTCCGCCGGACGGAGGACGGCAAGCTCGAGGTGCAGAAGGCGACCGATCACAGCACCCGCCGTGGGCTCACCTGGGGCGCGGTCGGCGGTGCGGTGCTCGGCGTCCTCTTCCCGCCGTCGATTCTCGCGTCCGCGGCGGTTCTGGGTGCCGGCGGTGCGGCCGTCGGCGGCCTACGGCAGCGCCACCACCGCAAGGAGCTGGAGGAGCAGCTCGCCACGGCGGTCGCTCCGGGTCACTCCGGGCTCGTCGCCCTGGTGTCCGATCCCGGCGCGGTCAAGATCCGCAAGGCGCTGGCCAGGGCCCAGTGGATCGTGCAGTCGGCCGTCGACGAGAGCGTCGCCCGCGACCTCGAGGCCGCCGCCCGCGACGACGAGCACACCGCGCGGAGCGCCGGGGGCACCGCGCCGAGCGCCGAGAGCTGACGGAGCTGCCGCGACGTGCCGGCGGCGGCCAGACCCCGCCGGCGCCTCGCGGATTCCGATCCCGTGGATGCGGCCCGGGGAACGGAGAACCGGTCGGGTCGTCCCCGCTCGGAAGGCGATGCCGCCCTCCTGGCGCGCTTCGACTCCCGGATGCAGCTGCCGATCATCGTCTCGGCCCTCTTGCCCCTGGTGATCGTCCCCGAGTCGAGCGGGTGGCTCGGGATCGTGGTCGGCGTGCTCACCTGGTTGGTGTTCCTGGTCGATTTCGTGGTGCACACCCGCCATCTGGAGCACTACACGCGCACCATGTTCGGCCGCTTCGACCTGTTCGTCGTGATCGCCACCGCCCCCTGGTTCCTGCTCCCGGGCACCCAGGCGGGCCGCTTCGTGGTCCTCCTGCGCCTGGCCCGCCTCGCCCGGGTGCTCATGGCGACCAGGGGTGCGCGCCGCCTGCTCGAGCGGCTGGGCAGGGTCGCCGTCGTGGCAGGGGCCGTCGTCCTGCTCGGCTCCCTGGTCGCCTACCGCGCGGAGCATCCCACCAACCCCGAGTTCGCCACCGTCGGCGACGCCCTGTGGTGGGGCATCGTCACCCTCACCACGGTGGGCTACGGGGACGTCGTCCCCGTGACCCCGACCGGCCGCTGGGCCGGGGTGACGATCATGTTCACAGGCATCGCGGTCCTCGGGTTGCTCGCCGGCTCGCTCGCGAGCTTCTTCCGGCTCGACGAGGGGCAGCGCGCCGACGAGGCGCCGGACGGCCGGCCGGCCACGGCGCCGGAAGGCCCCACCGAGGTGGCGCTGCAGGCGCTGGCGGCGGAGGTCTCCGCCCTCCGGCGTCAGGTGGAGGCCCTGTCCACGCCGCCCACCGGCACGCCGCCCACCGGCACGCCGCCTGCCGGCACGCCGCCTGCCGGCCCGGCAGGCCGGGGGCGAATCCTCGACGACGACGCGCGCGAGTAGCCGCGCCGTGTCACGGCTGTGACCGTTCCATGGCATGCTCGGGTCCGCACGACGTCCGGCAGGGCCCAGCTGGCGATGGGGGTGTCGCGGTGCCCGAGTCGAGGAGCGCCGCGTGGCCCGGCGAGCTCGTCCCGCGCCTGGCCCGTACGAGCCTTCTCGGCCTGTCGATCGCGACCCTCGCGGCGCTCGCACACTCCGGGGGCGGTCACCCGCCGCCCCCGGTCACGGTCGTTCTCGTCGGGGCCGCAGTGCTCACGCGATGCTGTTGGCGGGCCAGCCTTGGTGAGCTGACGCCACGACGCTGCCTTCTCCTGTCGGTCGCGGCACAGTGGGTGCTCCACGTCACGTTCACCCTGATCGATCCCCCTGAGCGCGTGCACGAGCTCGGCCCGGTCGGTGCCCGGCCCACGGTCGAGCTGTGCGACCTGGTCCCCGGCGCGGGGGACGCCTCGATGCTCGTCGCGCACATGCTCGCGGCGACAGCGCTCGCCCTCTGGCTGGCCGCAGGCGAACGGCTGCTGTGGAGCGTCGCGAGGCGAGCGCGCCGACGCCTCGGCGACGTCGTCACTTTCGGCGCCGAGCTGGCCACGCTGGTGAGATCGCTTGTCCGCCTCAGTGAGCAACCGGCGTCCGGATGCGAGCTTCGGGCCCACCAACCCTTGACGGCGCCCGTCCGGCCATGGCTTCCGCTCCTCAGTCACGTCGTGATCCGCCGGGGGCCGCCCGCTGCCTGCGCCGTGGGTCACCCCTGACG
>DATKNA010000042.1:0-6891 GCA_035541595.1 Kineosporiaceae bacterium
CTCTGGTCCCTCCGGTCCCCTGCTCGGCACGCCCGGTCGCCTCACTCGCGGGAGCGGGCCTCGTCGACGAGCAGCACGGGGATGCCGTCGTCGACCCGGTAAGCCAACGGGCAGGCGGTGCACTGCAGTTCCGGTCCGCCGTCGGGGCCGGTGCCGTCCCGCAGGGTGCCACCGCAGGAGGGGCAGCGCAGGATCTCCCGGAGCCAGGGCTGAATGCTCGTGGTCACGGGCCCATCCTGGCCTATCCGAGGGCGGTCGGTGCGGCGACGCCGCCGACCCCACGGCCGCCAGGAACGCCGGCTCCCGGACGGATCAGCCGGGGCCCACCGGTTGCGCGGGGGGCCCAGCGGAAGGGTCCGGCGCAGGACGGTGGCCTTCGGCGAGCGAGCTTCTGACGGCGCGCCCACACCGCGGGGCCTCACGGTGACGCCGCAGCGCCCTCCCTCAGCCCACCCGGACCAGCCTCAGCACCTCGTCCCGCAGCCGGCTCATCGTCGCCGCGTCCACGGCCTCGGCGTTCAGCCGCAGCAGCGGCTCGGTGTTGCTCGGCCGCAGGTTGAACCACCACATCGGCGCCTGCGGGTGGGACACCGTGAGCCCGTCGAGGCGGTCGATCCGCACCCCGGGACGCTCGGCGAACCTGGCCTCGACCCGGGCGGTGACCGCGACCACGTCGGCGACCCTGGAGTTGATCTCGCCACTCCCGACGTACCGCTCCTCCCCGGCCATGAGGGCCGACAGCGGGCCGTCCTGCCGGCCGAGGGCCGCCAGCACGTGCAGCGCGGCGAGCATGCCGGTGTCGGCGAACCAGAAGTCGCGGAAGTAGTAGTGCGCCGAGTGCTCTCCGCCGAAGACGGCCTGCTCGCGAGCCATCTCGGCCTTGATGAACGAGTGCCCCACCCGGGTCCGGACGGCCCGTCCGCCGGCCTCGGCGATCGCCTCGGGGACGGCGCGGGAGGTGATCAGGTTGTAGATCACCGTGGGCGTGCGCCCGCACGCGCGCTCCTTCGCGATCTCCCGGCGCGCCACCAGAGCGGTCACCGCACTGGGCGTGACCGGGTCGCCCTTCTCGTCGACCACGAAGCACCGGTCGGCGTCCCCGTCGAAGGCGAGACCGATGTCCCCTTTCTCCCGGACCACCGCAGCCTGCAGGTCGCGCAGGTTCGCCGGCTCGAGCGGGTTGGCCTCGTGGTTGGGGAACATGCCGTCGAGCTCGAAGTACAGCGGGACGACCTCGACCGGCAGCGCGGGCAGGCCCGCCGCCGTGCCCAGCACGGCGGGCGTCGTCAACCCGGCCATGCCGTTGCCGGCGTCGACGACGACCCGCAACGGCCGGATGCCGGACAGGTCGACGAGATCACGCAGGTACGCCGCATAGCCGCGCAGGAGGTCCTGTTCTACGACCTCGCCGCGGCGGCCGCCCTCCCCCGGCTCCATGACCGTGCCGGGTCGCCCGGGTGCGCCCTCGTCCAGGAACTGCTGGGCGCGGTCGCGGATGCGGGCCAGTCCGGTGTCGAGGCTGATCGGGCGCGCCCCGGCGCGGCACACCTTGATGCCGTTGTACTCGGCCGGGTTGTGGCTCGCGGTGAACATCGCCCCTGGAGCGTCCAGCGCACCGCTGCCGTAGTAGAGGCCGTCGGTGCTGCACAGGCCGGCGAGGACGACGTCGAGCCCGCGGCCGGCCACCCCGTCGGCGAAGGCGCCGGCAAGCTCCGGCGACGACGGCCGCATGTCGTGCCCGACGACGACCCGGGAGGCCGGCGGCGCGCCGGCGTCCCCGGTTCGGGCGACCTCCTCGGCGAAGGCCGCGCCGAGCGCCCGGGCGACGTCGGCGTCGAGCTGCTCGCCGACCAGACCCCGAACGTCGTAGGCCTTGACGAGGGCACAGAGGTCCCGCGCGGGCCGGTCGGCATGCAGGTCGCCACGCCGGTCAGCGGTCATCTCGGCGGTCGGGCCGGCGGTCGGGTCGGCGGTCATCTCGGCGGTCGGGCGGGCGGTCGGGTCGGCGGCGGGGGGCGTCGGCACGGTGGACGAGCCTAGCGACGGGGGCGCCTGCGCGCGGGCGGATGCCCGACTCGTTCCAGGCGGTGGGACTGCGGGCTCACCGCTTGCGGGTGTGTTCCAGGACGGCGTCGACGCCGATCTCGGCGCCGCCGGCGTGCGCCCAGCTGCGGTGCTCGCAGTGGTGGCAGGAGGTGAAGTCCACCGGGGTGCCGTCGGTGAGGCTCATCCGGAGACGGGTCACGTGCCCACTCCCGCAGACCGCGCAGGACGCGCCGTCGCGGTGCGAGCGCTGCGTCAAGGAACCCAGCGGAGCCGACGGTCTGCCGGCTCGGCGGCCGCGCTGGGCGGGGATGCGGGGAGTGGCGGCCATGGCGGGCTCCTCGGGATCGGCGGCAGGACCCCTCCGATCTCGGCGTCGGCCGCCCACGAGTTGAGTTCGGGGCGATTCCCGGCCGAACAGGACACCCACCGGAGCCTCTGCGGCGCGAGCCCGAGCGTCGTCAGCCGGATGGGTCGCGCAGCACGCGCAGGTGGCCGCGGCGGCCGATCTCGACGGTGGCCGTCTCCGCCACGGCCGTCGCGACGGGCTCCGGCTCGCGCGGGCGGGCGGCCTCGCGGACGGCGTCCGCCAGGGCCAGCAGGTCGTCGTCGGAGGGACGCGCGGGCGGAAGGTCCACGGCCAGCCGCACGACCTCCCAGCCGCGCGGGGCCGTGAGCCGCTCGGCGTGCTCGGAGCACAGGTCGTAGCAATGCGGTTCGGCGTACAGGGCCAGCGGTCCGAGCACCGCGGTCGAGTCCGAGTAGACGTAGGTCAGCGTGGCGACCGCGGCGCGGCCGCAGGCCGTCCTCGAGCACCTGCGCACACCACCCACGGCGTGGACAGTACCCCTGGCACGCGGCGACGGGGTGCCAGGCACGCCGGACCCGGGCCGGAGCCCGGGTCAGCTCGCCGGGACGGTGACGACCTTGGACGCCGGGGGCGCCGCGAGGACCACCTTGGCGCCGAACTGGTCGAAGTCCACGTACTGCGCCGCCCCGGGACCGTAGGCGAGGCGAACGGGGTACGGCGTGCCGTCGAGCGTGACGTAGACGTCGCCCGACGCGCCGCCGTCGATCTCGAGGTCGATCACCCGACGGCCCTGCACCGTGGTCACGGAGCCCTTGGTCAGCACGCCGGTGGGCGCCAGCGCGGAGCCGTAGGCCCGCTGGACGTCGGTGAGCGCGAGGAACGGCTGGAAGGCGGCGCTGCTGGCGTCCGTGACCTTGAGGTACTTGCCGGCGAACGTCCGCGCGGCGGCGTCGCTGCCGGTGGCGGCCTTCCACGTCGCGGCGTCGAGCAGGACGTAGGCGACCTTGCCGATGCGCAGCACGCCGAGGTCGCGGCCCTCGCTGGCCACCGATCCCGTCGCGCCCACGCCGCGGACGAGCCGGAGATCGAGGGTGTACGCCGTGCCGCCGTTCCGCACCGCGCCCCTGGCGTGCACGGTCCGGGCCGCGAGCAGCGCCGTCCGGGCCCGGGCGAGGATCTCGTCGGCCGAGGCGTCCTCCAGCTTCGACGGCGCCGTCGCGGAGGTTCCGGGCGAGGACGACCCGAACCCGGGGGGCGACGACGCCGACCGCGTCGTCGAGGGCCCGCCCGAGCAGCCCGACAGGAACGCGACGGCCAGCCCGGTCAGCCCGGCCACTGCGAGGGATCGCGACGTCCGCACGCGTGCCATCACAGGACCCTAACCCGGCCCGACACGTGCCGGTGTGGCGGAGGGTCGCGCAGCTGTCACGACCCTCCGCCCGGCTCCACCACCCGGCCGGTGGGGCGGGCGTCGGGCGCGGGCAGCGACACGCGTGCGCCGTAGTCGGCGAAGTCGAGGAAGACGACCTGCCCGCTGGCGATCCCGTCGAGGCGCAATGGGTACGCCGGCCCGGTCGCGGCCACGTAGAGGGTGCTGCCCGCGCTGTCCCGGACCCCGACAACCGCCGTCCCCCGGATCGTCGCGACCGGCCCGACCGTCGCCGGCCTGGCCGGGTCCGGCAGCGCCGCCGCGAAGGTCGTGGGTTGCGTGAGCTGTACGAACGAGGCGAAGTTGGTGTCGCTGGCGCCGGTCCGGACGCGGGAGCCCACCATCTGGCGGGCGCGCACGTCGTCACCCGTCACGGATCGCCAGAACGCGAGGTCGCCGCCGACGTAGGCGACGTCCCTGACCCGGGTGACGTCGACCGTCTGGCCGGAGGTGTTGATCGTGGCGATGCCACCGGAGTCACCGGCGATCCGGACGTCGACGACGTAGGCGTCCGCGCCGCGGACCGCTGTGCCGGTGACATGGACCGACGGCGCGGCGGAGAACGCCTGACGGGCCTCCTGCAGCAGTTGCGCGGCCGACCGGGTCTCGGCCGGCGCCGGCGTCCCCGCCGCATCGCCGGTGCCGGCCGATCCGGACGGGCCGGTCGACGATGACGTCGACGTCGCCGCCGGCGAAGGGGAGGCCGTGCTGTCGACGTCCGACGCCGGCCCGGTCGGGGCACTGGTGCAGGCGGCGAGGGCGATCGCGGCGGTGGCCACGACCACCGCCGGCACGATCCCTGTCGCGCCCGTCACGGCGCGCAACCTCGGCACCGGCACCACCCTCTCCGTGCCCGTCAGCGCTTCAGATCGGTTCCCGAGCGTCACCGTAGGACGAGGGAGGGTCGTGGCGTGGGAGGCGCGCGGTGACGATCCGTGTCGAACCGCCCGCGCCGCGGACTGCGGGACGTCGGCCCGCTACTCTGACGGAATGCGTGGCCGGTCGACCACTCCCCGCACCCGGACCCGGGACCGGCACGGCCGGGGCCTGCGCGGCCCGCTCGTCCCCCGCGAGGTACCCGCATGGCGCAGCCGGCGGGACCGCTTCGACGACCGGGTGCTGGACGCCGTGGAGCGGCTGGAGCAACGCTGGGCGCGCCAGCTCGAGGGCGTCGAGTTCGCGGTCGAGGACATCCCCCCGAGCGACCCCGCACCGTGGGAGCACGACGAGGTGCCGCTGGGGCGCTTCTTCCCGGCGCAGGGCGGCCTGCCGCCGCGCGTCGTCGTCTACCGCCGGCCCGTGGAGAGCCGGGCGCCCGACGGCCCGGAGGTGGGTGCCCTGGTCCACGAGGTGGTCGTCGAGCAGGTCGCGCACCTGCTGGGGCTGACGCCCGAGCAGGTGGACCCCAGCTACGGCAGCGACGAGGACTGAGCCGGCGGCCCGCCCAGCCACGGATCCGGTACGGCGAGCGGCGCATCCGTCGCGGCCGTCACCGTGGGCGTCAGCGGCAGCAGGGCCAGCAACGGCCCGCGCCGGTCGCTCACCCGGACGCCGACCCCGGCCCAGACCTCCTGCCCCCCGTGGACCACGAGCTCGAGGGCAGCCGCGTCCGGCCCCAGGTCCACGCCGACGGTGCGGCGCGCGGCGACGTGCGCCGGACGCTGGCGCACGACGGCCCCGTCCGGGCCGATCTGCCGGACGACGACGTCCGCGTCCTGGCCGGCGGCCGTCAGGGCGAGCGTCGTGACGCCGGTCGCGGGTGTCACGACGCGCTGCCGGGAGTCGATCGGCCGTGGGAGGGCCGCGACGACGTCGCCGCGCAGGGCCGGGGCGCCGGCGGCCCAGCCGACGTCGGCCGGCGCGACGTGCAGGGGCCCGGACGGCGGCCCGGCGACGCGGACGACGGCCCCGGCGACGATCGGGACGTCGGCCTCGGCGAGCGCGGCGTACGCCCCGGGAACGAGTCCGGGGACCGGCACGTCCGCGACGCCGCCGGCGGGGACGGTGACCACTCCACCGCCCGGGAGCTGGACGTCTCCGGCGGGCCCCGACAGGTGCACGCGGACGACGGCGTCGTCGCCGCCCGGGGCCGCCAGGCGCACCGTCAGCGTGTCCGGGGGGGCGCCGGGGACGCCGGCGACGACGAGACCGGGCACCGTGACCTGCCGCGCGGCGGGCGCGGCGACCGGGACGTCGTCCACACCGGCGGGCGTCGTGCCCTCCAGCGCGCTGTCGTAGAGCAGCGATGCGACCCGGCCGCGCCGGGCGACGACGTGAACGGCGAGTCGGGCCAGGCCGGGCACGAGGGCGTCGAGCTGCACGGCGCGCACCCGCCCGGGCGCGACGACCAGCCCGCGCGCCGACGGCGTGGCCACGGGGCCCGACGGCCCCGCCACCAGGACGTCGACGACCGCCGGGGCGGGCGTGGGGTTCGCCAGCAGCAGCCGGGCCCGCCGGCCGGGGGCCGTCCCGCTGCCCACCAGCCACGCGTCGGCGGTGGCCGCGGGACACGCCGCGGCGACGAGTCCGCGCCGGTCCCCACCACGGGCCAGGGTGGCCTGGACCGCGGCGAGCGACGTCGGGTCGGGACCGGCCGGTGCCGCGGCCAGGCGGAGTGGGCGCCCGGGGTTCCCGTCCCGCTCCAGCACCCGAACGGCCCCGCCCCCGGTCCGCTGAGCGACCGCGGCCGGGCCGCCGTCCAATCCCGACAGGTGGGCACGTGCCGCATCGGTGCCGGCCGCGACCGCGGTGAGCGCGAAGGGGCCGGCGTCCGGCAGCGGCGCGGAGCCGTCCGGTGCAACGGCGGTCTCCGGACCCGGACAGGTGAGCGTGGCCGTCGCCGCGGGGATGGCCAGCCGGTCACCGGCGTCTCCGACCCGGCCCGGGGGCCGCAGCGCCGGCCCCAGGGCGGGGAGCCGGTCGGCCGCGGCGATGCAGCCTGCGGCGGTGACGAGGGCCAGGCAGAGGGCACCGGCTCGGGCGATCACGGGGTTCCCCCGGCGGGGCGGCCCGGGCGGCGCCGGCGCAGCCGGAACCGGCGCCGACGCCGGCGCAGCAGCGGGCCGACGTAGAGCGGGCGGGTGGCGTCCTCGGGATGCTCGTCGTCGAA
>DATKNA010000043.1:0-3953 GCA_035541595.1 Kineosporiaceae bacterium
GGTGGTGCTGCTCGCCCGGCGGGAAGACGCGGTGCCCCGGGTGGCGGACCAGGTCGCTCCCCGCAACCGGCGCCTCGGCCTGCTGCTCCCGCCGTCAGCGTTGCACGTGCTGCTCCTCGGCCTGCCGGGAGACCGCCCGGGGCCGCGCGCGCTCGTCCTCACCAGCGGCAACCTCTCCGGCGAGCCGATCGTCACGGACGACGACGAAGCCGTGCGCCGGCTGTCCGGGATCGCCGACGCCTGGCTGCGCCACGATCGCCCGATCCACGTGCCGTGCGACGACTCGGTGGTGGAGGTGGTCGACGGCGAGCCGTCGCCGGTCCGCCGGTCGCGAGGAGAGGCACCACTCCCGCTCACGCTGCCCTTCGCCGTCGACCGGACGCTCGCCGCCGGCGGCGACCTCAAGAACGTGTTCTGCGTCGCCGACGGACGGCAGGCCTGGCTGTCCGCGCATGTCGGCGACATGGACGACATCGCCACGCAGCGTGCGTTCGCGCGGGCCGTGGACCACCTCCAGGCGCTCGTCGACGTCGACCCGCGCCGGCTGGTCGTCGACCGGCACCCGCTCTACCGCAGCGCCCGGGGGGCGCAGGAGGCGGCGGTCGAGCGCGGGATGCTCCTCGACCGCGTCCAGCACCACCACGCTCACATCGCCTCGGTCCTGGCCGAGAACGGCCATGACGGGCGGTCACCGGTCATCGGCGTCGCCTTCGACGGAACCGGCCACGGCGACGACGGCGCCGTCTGGGGCGGTGAGGTGCTCGTGGCGGACTACGACGGTTACGCGCGGTTCGCCCATCTGAGATACGTGCCGCTGGTGGGCGGCGACGCGGCGGTCCGCCGTCCGTACCGGATGGCGCTGGCGCACCTGCACGAGGCGGGTGTGCCGTGGGAGGAGTCCCTGCCCTGCGTGGCCGTCGCCGCCGACCGGGAGCGCTCCGTGTTGGCGCACCAGCTGCGGACCGGCCTCGCCTGCGTCCCGACGTCGAGCATGGGACGTCTCTTCGACGCCGTCTCGTCCTTGGCCGGTGTCTGCCACGAGGTGGGATACGAGGCGCAGGCGGCGATGGAACTGCAGACCATGGCCGAGCAGACCCTGGCCGGGCAGACCCTCCGCGAGCGGGGACGCATCGACCCCGCGGACGGCGAGCACGGGTCGTATCCGCTGCCGTTGCTCGCGCCGACGGCCGGCCGGGGATCCCTGGAGTGGGACTGCGGGGCGCTGGTGCGGGCCGTCGCCGACGACGTCCGTGACGGCGTGCCGCCGGGGGTGGTCGGTATCCGGTTCCATCGCGCCGTGGCCGCCGCCGTGGTCCGCGTGGCCCTGCACGCCCGCGCGCAGTACGGCCTGGACGTCGTGGCACTCAGCGGCGGGGTCTTCACGAACGCCCTGCTGCTCTCCCTGACGGCGCGAGGGCTGCGTGAAGCCGGCTTCAGCCTGCTGCGGCACCGGCGGGTGCCGGCGAACGACGGGGGACTGGCGCTCGGCCAGGTCGTCGTGGCCGCGGGCCGGCGGCCGCCGGTCGTGTCGCTGGAGTCGGCGGGCTTGTCCCGCGCAGGCTCCTGAGCAGGCGTAGCGTGGTCGCCTGTGACCTCCACCACCCCGTCCGCGCACCTGCGGGCTCCGCACCCAGACGAGCCCGCCGCCACCCCGCCCGACTGGCTGAGCCGTGGCTTCTCCACCCGCGCGATCCACGCCGGCTCGGACCCCTACCCGGCGAGCGGCGCCGTCATCACGCCGATCTACACGACGACCACCTACAAGCAGGACGGCGTCGGCGGCGTGCGCACCGGCCTCGGGGCGGGGTATGAGTACAGCCGCAGCGCCAACCCCACCCGGACCGCGCTCGAGGAGTGCCTCGCCGCACTCGAGGGCCCGTCCGCGCGCGCCTTCGCCTTCGCCTCCGGCCTGGGTGCCGAGGACGTCGTGCTGCGCTCCCTGCTGCGGCCGGGCGACCACGTCGTCGTCCCGGACGATGCCTACGGCGGCTCCTACCGGCTGATCGCCAGGGTCGGCGGCCCCTGGGGGGTGGAGCACACCGAGGTGCACCTCGCCGACCTCGACCGCGTGGAGGCGACCATCCGACCCGGGCAGACCAAGATCGTCTGGGTGGAGACGCCGACGAACCCGATGCTCGCCATCGCCGACATCGGCGAACTCGTCCACCGGGCGCACGGCGCCGGCGCGCTGCTCGTCGTCGACAACACCTTCGCCACCCCGTACCTGCAGAACCCGCTCGCCCTCGGCGCGGACATCGTCGTCCACTCGACCACGAAGTACGCCGGCGGCCACTCCGACGTCGTCGGCGGCGCGGTGATCGTCGCGCCCGGCGTGACCGCGCCCTGGATGGACGGCGTCGGCGGCCTGTCGGCGGACGTCGTCGAGCGCATCACCTTCCACCAGAACGCGATGGGTGTGGTGCCGTCGGCGTTCGACGCGTTCCTGGTGCACCGCGGCCTGAAGACGCTCGCCGTCCGGATGGAGAAGCACTGCGACAACGCCGAGCGCGTCGCCGAGTTCCTGGTCGGCCACCCGCGCGTCCGCCAGGTCTTCTACCCGGGCCTGCCGGAACACAGGGGCCACGACGTCGCGCAGAAGCAGATGCGCCGGTTCGGCGGCATGGTGAGCTTCCGTGTCGTGGGCGGCGAGGAGGACGCCCTCGACGTCTGCAATCGCACCGAGGTGTTCATCCTCGCCGAGTCGCTCGGCGGCATCGAGAGCCTCATCGAGCACCCCGGCCGGATGACGCACGCCTCTGTCGCCGGCTCGCCGCTGGAGGTCCCGGCCGACCTGGTCCGGCTCTCCGTGGGCATCGAGGACGCCGACGACCTCATCGCCGACCTCGATCGCGCGCTCGCCTGACCCGGCCGCCTGACCGGGCCCCCTGACCGGCGACCTCGTCCCTCGATGTGATCGGATGTCCGGGATGATCACATCGAGGGAGCGGACGTCGCGGGGGGTGGTGCTCTGCGTGGACGTCGGCTCGACGTTCACCAAGGCCGCGCTCGTCGGCCTGCCGGACGGCGCCCTGCTCGCCACGGCCACCCACCCGACGACCCCACGGGAGGTCCTCGACGGCGTCGCCACGGTCCGGGCCGCCGTCGAGGAGTCCGCCGGTCGGCGGGCCGCGGCCGTCCTGGCCTGCTCCAGCGCCGGCGGCGGCCTGCGCATCGCCGTCGTCGGCTACGAGCGGCTCGTCACGGCCGAGGCGGGGCGACGGGCCGCGCTGTCCGCCGGCGGCCGGGTGGTGCATGTGCACGCCGGTCCGCTCACCTCCCCGGACGTCGACCGGCTACGCGCCACCCGGCCCGACGTCGTGCTCCTCGTGGGCGGCACCGACGGCGGAGACGCCGACGTCCTGCTCGCCAACGCCCGCCGGCTCGGCATCGCCCGGATCCCCGTGCCCGTCGTCGTCGCCGGGAACGCCGAGGCTGCGCCGCAGGCGGCGGCCGAGCTCGAGCGCCGGCGCCGGCGCGTGGTCGTCGCAGCCAACGTCCTGCCGCGGATCGGTGCGCTGGAGCCGGTCGGCGCGCGGTCGGCCGTCCGGGAGCTCTTCCTCACGCACGTCATCGGCGGCAAGGGGCTGTCCAGTGGTCCCCGCTTCGCCCGGCTCGTCCGGGCGGCCACCCCGGACGCCGTCCTGTCCGGCGTCGAGGTCCTGGCCGAGGTGGCGGGCGACGTCCTGGTCGTCGACGTGGGGGGCGCCACCACCGACGTCTACTCCGTGCTCACCGATCCCGGTGACCAGGGGGTCGCCGCCGGCAGCGCCCCGGCCGCGAGGACCGTCGAAGGCGACCTCGGCGTGCGCTGGAGCGCCCCGGGCGTCGTCGCGGCCGCCCTGGCCGAGCAGCTGCTCGCTGCGGGTGAGGAGGAGGAGCTCGGCCCGTATGCGGCCGCCGTCGCCGCCGACCCCGGGCGGCTGCCGGCCGGTGCCGCGGACGCCGAGCTCGAC
>DATKNA010000044.1:0-5946 GCA_035541595.1 Kineosporiaceae bacterium
TCCCCCCGCCGGGGGAAGTCCTTCGGCAGGGGCACCGCCCGGAGCACCTCGGCCAGGTAACGCTCCACCGCGTCGCGCCTGCGGTGCTCGACACCCTCGATCCACTGATCGAGGTCGGCGTTGGCCTCCGCGACCTCGGCCTCCATCCGCTGCACCTTGGCGTTGTGATCCTTACGGCGCTGCTCGACGTACGCCCGGCGTTGCTCCTCGGCCCTCGCGTGAGCGCGCTGGGCGTCGGCGAACCGCGTCCGCGCCGACGCCAGCCGCTCCGCGTACCGCCGCTCACCGCCGACGAGGGATTCCACCCAGCCTGGTCGGGCGGGCGCGAAGTCCACCCACGCCGGAGACGGCAACGGACGGGCGGCCTGCCCGAGATCCAGGGGTCTGGCCCTCGGAGTCAGGCGCCGGCGCGCGAGGTCGATGGCTGCGCGCCGGCCGAGCCCGCGCACGAGGATCGACTGCAGCATGTCGATCCATTCGTCGAGCTCAGCGTTCAGCTGATCGGCATAGGCCTGCCGACGGGCCCGGTGAGCCTGTCGCTGCGCTCGCTCCGCCTGCCCGGCCGTCTGCGGCGTCGGCGGGTCGTCCCAATCCACGTGTGACATGCGATCCCACCACCCCTACAGCACACCCTGCGTGCATATAGGGTCACACTTGGCCATACGCCTCGACAACAGTTCTCGATCAAGGGGTCGCCGGTCGAGGGGCCGCCGGTCGAGGAGCCGCCGCCGGGGAGGGCGGCGCTCGTGGTGGTGTTCCCTCACGGCCGATCACTGACCAGGCGATCTCCGCGGCGGTCGGGCGTCTCCACGGCGAGCGCGGGGGAGCGACGAGAGCCGGCGACCCGGTCCCGCCCTCCGTCGGGCCGGTCATGACTCGGCTGAGCAGGCGTCAACGGGGTGCGCAGGGGACATAGACCAGCGTGCGCGGCTCGGCCACCTCGGGTCCGTCCAGGTAGGACTCCCATGGCTGCCCCGTTGCCGCCAGGTCACGGGCAGCCAACCATGCATGCACGGCGTCGTAGGCCTCGCCGATCCCCGCGTAGTCGCCCCGGTACCGGATCCGGGCCGCCCGGCCACCGGGCAGGGCGAGCGCGACGACGCGACCGGAATGCGTGACGGAGCCGGTGGCGGGAAACCCGGCCTCGACGTCGAACCCGGCCTCCACGGGCGTGTACCTGCCGAACGGTGGGCCGGCCGGCCCGAGATGCTGCTCCGCCAGCACCCGCACCACCTCGCCGAAGGCTGTGCCCAGGAATGCCGGCAGATCCTCCGTGCGGACCCGCCCCGGCACGATCGCGGCCTCCTGCGGCTCCAGCTCGACCAGCTCGACGTCCTCGACTCCCATGACCAGCTCCCTCCACCTCGACGAGCGATCGTGGTGCGCCAGGGCGTTCACCGATAGTGCCACAGGTCCCGGTCGACACCGCGTGGTCGGCCCTTCGGCTCCGGCGAGCGGGACCGCCCGCGGTCCTCCGAGAGGAGCCCGCAGTCCTCCGAGAGGAGCAGGCATGGGCAGGTGGACCCGATACGTATCAGGCGGAGCCCGCCGGATGCCCCACCGGGATCACGTAGTAGGCCGTCTCACCATCGGCCAGCCCGAGCGCCCCGGCCACGGCATCGTGGTCGAGGGCCCCCAACGGCACCGCACCCAGGCGCAGCCCGATCGCCTGCAGGAGCACGTTCTGAGCGGCGTGACCCGCCTCCATCGCCACGTAGCGACCCGCGTCGCCACCGTACTTCCGCGCCGTCCGACCGGCCAGGGCGGTGATCACGAGCGCCGCTGGAGCCGCCCGGACCGCGTCATGGCTCACCGTGGCCGCCACCAGCTGGGGCCAGGCGGTACTGGAGGACCACACCTCGACCTGGTGCCCCTGTGGTACGTAGTGCCACGCCTCGCCAGGCCGAAGCGCGTAGACCTCGAGGGGGTAGAGCGCGCCCGCGGACGGCGCCGTCCGCCTCACCTCGTCGTGGGTGATCCCCTGGGCAGCCCAGAGCAGTTCCCCGAGCTCGGCCGAGGTCAGCGGAGTGTCGGCGAAGGCGCGCACGGAGCGACGCGATCGGAGGGCTTCGACGAGGGTCGCCTCGGCACGCACCCCGGGGACCGGCAAGGACTTCAGGGACACCGGGGGACGGCCGCGATCGGGTCCGGACCGCCCGCATCCCGCCGCCGTCAGCAGGACCGCGAGCGCCGCCGTGCCGGCTTTCAAGAGGTCACGGCGGGAGGCGCGACGATGTGCGGTCACGCCGGGACCTGGTCCCGCCGCCGGTGAGCGACGGGATCTGCGTCCGCCTGGCCGAGCCGCCTCACGCCTTCCAGGAGATCCTCGGGAACGCTGCGCGGCCAGAGCCGAACGTCCTGAACGGCGTGCGCGCAGGAAGCGCGCGATGGACGAGCGAAGCCGCGACGACCCGGGTCCTTCGCCTCTGACCGTGCCGCAGCCCGGACGAGGACACTGGAACGGCGGTGAAGGAGGCGGGCACCATGGTGGTCCTCGAGAAGTTCGATCTCCACGCCAGCCTGCAGCGCTGGGTCGATGAAGGACTCCTTGATCCGGAGCAGGCCGAGCGGATCGAGGCCAGCGAGACGGGCAAGGCGATCACACCGCCGGGAGAGGTCCCCCCGCGCCCGCATTCCCTGCGACGACGCGGCGGTGGCCCGAGCTTGTCCTACGTCGTCGAGGCACTCGGTTATCTCGGCGGCATGCTCGCCGTGATCGCCGGGTTCGTCGCCGTCGGTGAGCTCTGGCCCGACATGCCGACGTCCGCGCAACTGGGCTTCGCGGCAGCCGGTGCCGTGGTGCTCGCTGTCGCCGGGATCGTCCTCCCGGCATCCCGCAACGAGGCCTTCGCCCGGCTGCGCAGCGTCCTCTGGCTGCTCTCGACGGCCTGCGTGGCCGCTTTCGCGGGCCTTCTGGGAACGCAGATCCTGGATCTGGGCGACCGCGCCCTCCTGTTCGCGGCGGCGCCCACCGCCGCTGCAGCGATCGGATGGTGGTCCGTGAACCGGGCCCCCCTGCAGCACGCAGCGATGTTCGCCGCGCTCACCCTGACCGCGGTCGGGATCGTGGTAGGCACCGTGCCCGACGTCGCCGACTGGTGGCGGGGCCTGACGGCATGGGCGTTCTCAGCCGCCTGGTCGTGGTGGGCACAGCGCGGCCTCATCCCTCCCCGCCAGACCGGTCTGGTCGTGGCGGTCGCCGGCCTCGTCATCAGCTCCCAGATCATGATGGAGTCCGCCGTGGGGACCCTGCTCGCGCTCGGCACCGTCGCCGCGCTGCTGACCGCCGGCGTCCTCGCCCGGCAGGTGTGGCTGCTCGCGGCGGGCGCCGTGGACACCCTCATGACCGTGCCCGATGCAGCCGGCCGCTACCTACCCGAGTCCGTCGCGGCTCCGCTCGCCGTGTTCCTGGTCGGCATCGTCCTCCTGGGGATCGCGCTCTGGCTTGCGCGCCGGCCGAGACATCAGCAGGCCAACTCGCGACAGAGCGACCGGGGTTGAGGCCCGGCACGCCCCGTGCTCCCGGCCTCGACCAGTTCGCACCGGGGCGTCCGGCCCCGTCGCGCGCGGGTGATGGATGCGGCGGTACCGTTCCCGACGGGCCTCCTCGTGATGGACCCGTCGCCGTCGAGAGGAGGACACGATGGACGCGGCCGGGTGGGACGCCCGCTACGCCGGGAGCGAGCTGGTGTGGGGCGGCGAGCCGAACCGGTTCGTCGCCGCGGAACTCGACGGGCTGCGACCAGGCCACGCGCTCGACCTGGCGTGCGGGGAGGGCCGGAACGCCATCTGGCTCGCCACGCGTGGCTGGAACGTGACCGGGGTCGACTTCTCCTCAGCCGCCATCGGCCGTGCCCGACGCCTCGCCGCGGACGCCGGCGTCGCCGCCCGCACCGACTTCATCGTCGGCGATGTCGTCGCCGGGCCCGTGCCCGCAGGTCCGTTCGACGCCGTCGTCCTCGCCTACCTCCAGCTGCCCGCCACCGAACGCCGGATCGCCGTCCGGCAGGCGGCGCGGGCGTTGGGTCCCGGTGGAACACTGCTCGTCGTCGCGCACGACACGAGCAACCTGACCGACGGTGTCGGCGGCCCCCAGGACGCTCGCGTCCTGTACAGCGCCGGGGACGTCCTGGCCGACCTGGACGGGCTGCCGGATCTGGTCGTCGAGAAGGCCGGACGCGTGCCCCGCTCCGTGCAGACCCCCAACGGTGATCGCGATGCCATCGACGTGCTGGTCCGCGTGCGCATGGCCCGAGAAGCCAGGGTCCCGGTCGGCAGCTGAGCGCCCGGGGTGAGGCGAGGGCGTGGGCTCGGCTGAGCCACCGGCAACGGGTTGGCTCACACGTGGCGAGCTGCGGTTCAGATCCCTGCGATGACGCCCTCGACGGGGAACGGAGGCGGCGCGACCACGACGGTGCACCGTGTCAGCGGGTGTCGGCGATCTCGCAGATGCCGTGGCCGAACGGCCTGACCACGCGGACGAGGATGCCGTCCGGCGAGTTCCGGGGGGACACACGGTAGGTGCCGGTCGCCGCGTCACGTGTGACGACCGCATCGCTGATGCGGTACACCGACTGCGCGTAGACGCGAACGACGCTGACCGGGTCGCCGCGCCAGGGTTGGTGACCCTGATCGAACGCCGCCTGCACCTCACGCGCCGACGACAAGCTCGTCTCGGGCCACATCTGCCAGTCAGGGAGATCGGCCACGTCGACGACGACCCGGGAGGGATTGCCGACGGCCGTGACGCGGAAGCCGGCGATCCTGCCGAGCCCGACCCCGAAGCTCAGGACCGCCTCGACGTCGCCGGTGATGGAGACCTGCTTCATGGTCGGGTACCCCGGGGTCAGCGTGGTCGGTCCGTCGTACGGCGTGATCGGCACGCCTTGGTGAGCCGCGACGGCGCCATGGACCGTGATCTGGAGGAACGCCGTGCCACGCAACGGCACGATCGTGTCCGAAGGGTCGGCGCGCACGACGGGGACATACGACACGCTCGCGCTGCCGTAGGGGGCGCTGAACTCCAGCACCAGGCGCTCGTAGGTGCTCTGACGGCCGGTACGGATGGCGCGCAGAACCGCGACGCCCGAGCCGCTACCGGGCCCGGCCGGGATCGAGCGGACCGTGCGGGGTTCGATCGGCCAGACCGGCCCCACGGCATGACTGGTCGTCGAGCCTGCCGATCCGGTGGTCGACACAGGGGCGGAGCGGGTCGTCGAAGGCGTCGTCGTGGCGCTGGTCGGCGGGCTCGTCGACGCCGCCGAAGGGCCCGTCGTCGCACCCGGCCGGTTGGCCTGGTTCGAACCGCAGCCGACACCGGTGAGCAGGACGAGCGTGACGAGGAGGACATGAAGTCTCATCGCGCGGAGCCTGCGCATGGCAAGCCACCCCATAGGAGGCCACCATCGTCAGGGCCTCCGCTCCGAGCATCACGTGCCGACTGCGGCGTGGCCAGCGACGATCGTCCCGTCTGGACAGGGCAAGGGGCCCCCGGGTCTGCTTCCGCGGGCTGTACACCGTCCTCGGCCCGGTCCTCAACGGGTGGGGCAACGTTTCAGAGCAGAAGGTGGTCTGTGATCCGATGAGGGCCTGGGGCCTCGCTTCCCCACTGGCTTCCCGGCGTAGCCCGTTCCCGGTCGCCACCGTGGTGATCGTCGACTCGAGCCGGGAGGAGCCACCGGGTGATGCCGGATGATGTGAGGCTCCCTGCCCATCTCGGGTACAGTGCGGAGGGCGTACCGGGGTGTGGCGCAGCTTGGTAGCGCGTCTGACTGGGGGTCAGAAGGTCGTCGGTTCAAGTCCGGCCACCCCGACAGCGATCAAGGCCCGACCCTCGTGGGCTCGGGCCTTGATGCTTCCCACGGCACGCCCGCTGCGGCCTGGTCGCCGTCCCACCTCGACGACCGGTCGACGACCCGCACCGACCCGACGCCGAGTCGCCGGTCC
>DATKNA010000045.1:0-16724 GCA_035541595.1 Kineosporiaceae bacterium
CTGATCGAGCACTGCCGCACGCTGCTACCCGGGTTCAAGGTCCCCCGGACCGTCGTGTTCACCGACCTCCCGAAGACCTCCACCGGCAAGATCCAGAAGCATCTGCTGCGGAAGCTGTCCCGCTCGACCGCGGCGATCGAGTAGGAGGCCCGAATGAATGCGATTGGCACGCCGGGCGCAACGCCGGGCGCCGGAGCCGCCACGGACGCCACGCGTCCCCTCGTCCGCCGGGAGGCCGCGAGCGGGGTCGTACGACTCACCCTCGCCCGCGGTGAGCGATACAACCCGCTCTCCCGTTCCATGATCGCAGCGTTGCGGGCGGAGCTCGACACCGCGGCCGCCGATCCGGCGGCCCGGGTCGTCGTGCTCGCCGCCGAGGGCCGCGGCTTCTGCGCCGGCCACGACCTCGCCGAGATGCGGGCGCACACCGACGACGCGGCGTGGCAGACGGCGTTGTTCGACGAGTGCAACGAGCTCATGACGACCTTGACGCGGCTACCCCAGCCCGTCGTCGCCAGGGTGCACGGCATCGCCACCGCCGCCGGCTGCCAGCTCGTGTCGATGTGCGACCTGGCCGTGGCGGCGGAGACGGCCCACTTCGCGCTGCCCGGCGTGAACATCGGCGTCTTCTGCTCCACGCCCGCCGTGGGAGTGGCCCGGTCGGTCGGCCGGAAGCGGGCGATGGAGCTCCTGCTCACCGGGGCACCGGTCGAGGCGTCGACCGCGCTCGCCTGGGGGCTGGTCAACCGCGTGGTTCCTCTGGATCGCCTCGACGCCGAGGTCGACAAACTGTGCCGGGCGATCGTCGCGCACAGCGGCCCGGTGATCGCGAACGGCAAGCGGACCTTCTACGCCCAGCTCGACCAGCCCCTGGACGCCGCCTACGCGGTCGCAGCGGACGCGATGGTGCGCGATCTGTCCGCGCCCGACGCGGCGGAGGGCATCGACGCCTTCCTGGGCAAGCGTGACGCGCGGTGGCCTTCCTCCGGCGACGCGGCCTGGTCACCCGGGTAGGACGTCGAGCGCCGGGTCCCGGGGGTCGGTGACACGAGCAGCCGCCCCGGGCGGGCGTCGTCCGCGCGCTGGAGATCGACCCGCCCACCCGCCGGCTCCCGCGCCCTGCTCCAGGCGACCGCGCTCAGCGGGCCAGCCAGCGCAATCGCGGGAACTGGACGAACGCCTCGGCCTCGAGCGCAGCCATCCCCACCCGCGGCAGTTCCGACGCCCGCCGGAAGCACAGGAACCGCGGCACCCACTCCGGCTGGTACTTGGCGTTGGCCCGGTACAGGGACTCGATCTGCCACCAGCGCGACGCGACGAGCAGCACCCGGTGCCACAACCGGAGCACCGGCCCGGCGCCGACCCGGGCCCCGCGCTCGAAGACCGACCGGAACACCGCGAAATTGAGCGAGATGCGGGTGACCCCGAGCCGGCCTGCCTCCTGTGCCACCCCGGCGACCACGAACTCGACCGTGCCGTTCTCGCTGTCCCGGGCCCGGCGCATGAGATCGAGCGACAGTCCGTCGTCCCCCCACGGGACGAAGGTCAGCACGGCGACGAGGCGGCCGGCCACGTCGCGTGCTCGGGCGACGACGAGATCGGGATCCGCCGGATCGCCGAGCCGGCCGAGTGCCATCGAGAAGCCACGCTCCACGTCCTCGCCCCGCAGGGCTTCAGCCGTCGCGCGGGCCTCCCCGAGCTCGTCGGGCGGGATGTCGCGCTGCCGGCGGACGTCCAGGGTGTACCCAGCCCGCTTGACCCGGTGCACGGCCTGCCGCACCCCACGCATCGAGCGGCCCTCGAGGGTGAACTCGTCGAGGTACAGCACGGCCTCGTCGCCGAGCTCGAGGGAGTCCAGCCCCAGGCGCTTGTAGGCGATGGCTCCCTCCTCACTGGCTCCGATCACGCCGGGGATCCACGCGTACGTGTCCGCCTCGTCCAGCCACGCGTGGATCGCCCCCGGCCACGCCTCGCGATCGCCCAGCGGGTCGCCGGCCGCCAGGGTGACGCCGCCGACCACTCGGTAGACCACCGCCGCCTTGCCGGACGGGGAGAAGATGGCGGTCTTGTCCCCACGCAGCGCGAAGTACCCCAGGGAGTCGCGACCGCCGAACCGCTGCAGCAGCCCGCGCAGGCCCTGCTCGGCGTCCGGCGAGAGCGTCGCCGGCTTGCGCGCCGGGGCCAGCAGGGTCAGCAGGGTGAGCAGCGCGGTGAGCGCACCGAGGGTGTTGAGTGCGATCTCGGTGACGTTGGACGTCACGTCGGTCGGGAAGTCGAGGTCGGGCGTGAACCCGAGCAGGCCCACGACGACCTGCCACAGTCGGTCGCCCAGCGCTGAGTGCGGCGCGGTCCGGCTGGTCAGGAAGAGGCCCGCGATCAGCGACACCGTGCCCATCACCAGGAACACCCGCACCGCGGCGACCCGGCCGGTGCGTTCGGAGCGCGCGGTGAAGTCCCGCTGGGCGATGAGCAGCAGGACCAGGACGGCGAGGTTGACCGCCACCACGGACCAGCGGTGCGCCGGCAGGTGCGCGACCATGCCGAGCAGGACGGCGCCGACCGCGAACAGCCAGGCCCGGCGCTTGCGCCGCTTGAGGCCGCCGGCCAGCACCAGCATCGCCCCGGCGGCGAAGACCGCGGCGGCGAAGACGGAGCCGTTGATGACGCCGCCGAGGGCACGCGGGTAGACATGGTGGCGGCGCTCGGCCGGATTGAGGATGTCGAGGACGGCGAAGACGGCGGCGAGCCGGACCACCCAGGCGACGAGGCCAGGCACCCGCGGCCGCCATGGCGGGCGTTCCCGGACGGGGGCCTCGTCGGCGGCACGCACCCCCGACGTCGTCGCCACGACATCGAGTGTAGGGCGCGGGGCGGACGGTGAACCCCAGGCTGGCAGGATGCCGGTGTGGAGCACGGGTGGGCGGCCGACGGCTCGCGCGTGATCGTCAGAGCGGACGACGGCATCGCCGAGCTGGCCCTGCTCCAGCGCGGGGACGTCCTCGAACTGGTCGTCGACGGCGTGTTCGCGATGGACACGGAGCAGACGGACACCGAGCGCGCGCTCGCGACCCTGACCCTGGAGCAGCTGGACGGCGACGACCTCCACGTCGTCGTCGGCGGACTCGGCCTCGGGTACACCACCGCCACCCTGCTCGCCGACCCGCGGGTGGCCCGGGTCGACGTCGTCGAGCTGCACGCGCCGCTGGTGACCTGGCTGCGTCAGGGCAGGGTGCCGGCGACGCGCGGCCTGCTCGACGATCCGCGCGTGCATGTGAGGGTGGCTGACGTGGCGGACGCCGTCCCCACCCTGCCCGCCGGCTCCGTGGACGCCCTCCTGCTCGACGTCGACAACGGGCCGGGCTTCCTGGTCCACCCCGCGAACACCCGGATCTACGGCGCGCCGTTCCTCTCGACCGCGGCGCGGACGCTGCGGCCCGGGGGCGTGCTCGGGGTCTGGTCGGCGGAGGCGTCCGGCGAGCTGTCGCTGGTCCTGGAGCGGATCTGCGGCAGCTGCGACGAGGTGCTGCTCGACGTGGTCCGCGCGGGCCGCACCTTCACCTACGCCGTCTACCTGGCGCGGGTTCGGGGCTGACATCCGCTCCTTCGTCGCCGCGAGCCGCGTCGCCTGGGACGATGTCCGCCATGACGAACGGCGAGGGACCGCAGCAGGGCTCGGGCGTGCGCATCGAGCGCGACACGATGGGCGAGGTGGCCGTCCCGGTCTCCGCGCTGTGGGGTGCGCAGACTCAGCGGGCGGTGGAGAACTTCCCGATCAGCGGGGTGCGCGTCGACCCGGCGGTGATCCGGGCGCTGGCGGCGGTCAAGGCGGCCGCCGCCAGGGTGAACGCACGACTGGGGGTGGTGGCCCCGGACGTCGCCGACGCCGTGGCGGCCGCCGCACAGGAGGTGGCCGACGGGAGGCACGCGGACCAGTTCCCGATCGACGTCTTCCAGACCGGCTCGGGGACGTCGACGAACATGAACGTCAACGAGGTGGTCGCCACGCTCGCCTCACGACGGCTCGGCCGCCGGGTACACCCCAACGACGCGGTGAACGCGTCGCAGTCGAGCAACGACACCTTCCCGACCGCCGTGCACATCGCGGCCACGGGCGCCCTGCTCGGAGAACTCCTGCCCGCGCTGGAGCACCTGGCGTCGACCCTGGAGAGCAAGGCCGAGCGATGTGCGGACGTCGTCAAGGCCGGGCGCACCCACCTCATGGATGCGACGCCGGTCACCCTCGGCCAGGAGCTCGACGGGTACGCCGCGCAGGTGCGGCGCGGGATCGAGCGGCTGGGGGCCGCCCTCCCGCGGGTCGCCGAGGTGCCGCTGGGTGGGACCGCTGTGGGCACCGGCATCAACACCCCTGTGGGCTTTGCCGCCGACGTGCTGGCGGATCTGGCGGGCCGGACCGGCCTGCCCTTGACCGAGGCGCGTGACCACTTCGAGGCGCAGGGGGCCAGGGACGGGCTCGTCGAGCTCTCGGGGGCCGTCCGGACGGTCGCCGTCAGCCTGACGAAGATCTGCAACGACCTGCGCTGGATGGGCTCCGGCCCACTGGCCGGTCTCGGCGAGGTGCACCTGCCCGACCTCCAGCCCGGATCCTCGATCATGCCGGGGAAGGTGAACCCGGTCGTGCCGGAGGCGGTCCTCCAGGTCTGCGCCCAGGTCGTCGGCCACGACGCCACCGTCGCCTGGGCGGGAGCGAGCGGGACCTTCGAGCTCAACGTGATGGTGCCGGTCATGTCCCGGGCCGTCCTGGAGCAGCTGCGCTTCCTGGCCGCGGCGGCCCGGCTGCTCGCCGACCGGTGCGTCGCGGGGCTGGAGCCGAACCGCGAGCGCGCTCTGCGGCTCGCCGAGTCGTCACCGTCGATCGTCACCCCGTTGAACCGCATCATCGGCTACGAGAACGCGGCCACGGTGGCCAAGCACGCCGTGACCCACCGGATGACGATCCGCGACGCCGTCGTCGACCTCGGCTTCGTGGCACGCGGCGACATCGACGAGGCGACGCTGGATGATCTGCTGGACGTCCGGAACATGACCGGCTCCTGACCCCGGGTCGGTCGGGCGACGTGTGTCCCGTCCTCGTCGTCATGTCCGGGGATGAGCTCGACCCGAGGACGCACGTCGCCGTCGCTGGGATCAGCGGGGATCAGTACCAGCCGGCGGCCTGGCTGTGCGCCCAGGCCGCGCAGGGCGTGCCGTAGGTGGAGGCGATGTAGCTCAGGCCCCACCGGATCTGGGTGAGCGGGTTGGTCCGCCAGTCCCCGCCGGCGGCGGCCATCTTGCTGCCCGGCAGGGCCTGCGGGATGCCGAAGGCGCCCGAGGAGGGGTTGTACGCCTGCGGGTTCCAGCCGCTCTCGCGCTGCCACAGCGCGTCCAGGCAGCTGAACTGGCCCGACCAGCCACGGGCCGCGAGCATGGCCCGAGCCGCCGAGCGTGGGTCGCGCGCGGTGCTCCGGCTGGCCGCCGCGGCCTGCTGCTGGCGTGCCGCCTGCTGGCGCGCGCGGGCGTTCGCCTGGGCGACGACGTGGGCGGCGTGCGCCTTGGCGGCCTGGGCCCGGGCCTTGGCCTGCGCGGCTGTCTGGGCTTGCGCGCCGGCCCCGGCCAGCGCCTGCCGCACGATCAGGTCCTGCTGGCCCTGGGCGTCCTGCAGGTCGAGAATCGCCGGCGACGCCCCGAAGGCGCCGGACGCCGCGCCGCGGGCCATGGCCGCAGGGGTCTGCGTGACGCTCACGGCAGCGGTGCCGGGCGCCGCGTCGGCGCCCGTGCCGCTGACCGTGTCCACGGCGACGGTGACACCGAGCAGGACGGCCGCACCGGCACTCGCCCGGAGGGCGGCGCCGCGGTGACGACGCAGGGTGCCGGCGATCCGGGCCGGCAGCGCGGCCTCACCCGGGCCGTCGGGGGGAGGGTCGTCGGCGGGACGGTCCTCCTCGGGAAGGCCGTCGGCGGGAAGGCCGTCGGCGGGAAGGCCGTCGGCGAGAAGGCCGTCGGCGGGAAGGCCGTCGGCGGGAAGGCCGTCGGCGGGAAGGCCGTCCGCAGGGGCGGGCGGAGCCGGGTCCGGGGTGGAGCTCTCGTCGGGACGGAGGTAGGTGCTGAGCACTACGCGCCTTTCGTCTACCGCACCGGACGTCGAGTGCGGAGCGACCACCCGGGTACGGGCGACCGCGGCGATGGGCCGCGGTGACGTTCCGCCCGGCGGCCGGCCCGATCCTGCGCGGGGCGGCCGCGGCACGCGCAGGGTGGACCGGCGTGCGGTCCGCAGGACCCGGCGTGCAGGGTGCTGACGCCCAAACCGTGGCCGACAGGTTGTGCTGGCTTCAAGTTCTTGGTGACTGACTGTCATCGATAACGCTTCCAGCGTCACTGAGCGTCGAGAACGTGGCGAGGCTCACCGAGATCTGCGGCCTGAAGCAACGGACCCAGCGCTCCGGGGGCGCCGTGCACGCGTTGTGCTCCGTTGCACGCGTTGTGCCGCTCCGGGCAGGGGTGGCAGCGGCACAACGCGTGCAACGCAGCACAACGGGAGCACGCCCACGAGGAGGCCGGCACGTCGAAGGCCCCCCGCTCGGGCAGGGGGCCTTCGACGGACGCGCCGGGAGCCGGGTCAGTACCACCCCGTCGCCTGGCTGTGCGCCCACGCCTCGCACGGGGTCCCGTACCGCTCGGCGATGTAGCCCAGCCCCCACGTGATCTGGGTGATGGGGTTGGTGCGCCAGTCGGGGGCGATCGACGCCATCTTCGAACCCGGCAGCGCCTGGGGGATTCCGTATGCGCCGGACGTGGGGTTGTACGCCTGGTAGTTCCAGCCGCTCTCCCGGTCCCACAGCAGGTTCAGGCAGGTGAACTGGTCGCTCCAGCCGCGCTCCTGCAGGAGCAGCCGGGCGTACGACCGGGGATCGCGCACGGCGTTGCGGGAGACCTGCTGGGCGATGGCCGCCTTGCGCGCCGCTTCGGCGAGAACTTGGTCGCGCGCGACGTCCACGAGTGTCCGCCCGGCTCCGCTGGCGACGGCCCCGGCCCGGGCCGCGGCGGCGGCGCTCTGGCGGGCCGCCTCGACCATGTTCTGCCTCGCCGCGGCCTCGGCGTTGTCGGGCTGCTCGGCCGACAGCTGCCCGGCGACACCCAGGGCGCCGCGCGAAGGGGCGCTCAGGCTGAGGTTCCCCGCCGGGATGGCGCCGCTGCCGGCGAAGCCCACGAGGGCGGCCTGCGCGCCGGCGCCCGATGGCGACGGCAGCCGCACGCCGAGCGCGGAGAAGGCGTTCGGGGCGCTGGCGGCGACGACGCCGACGGCGGTGACGGCCAGGACCCCGCTCTTGGCCAGCCGACGGCCGGTGACGCGCCCGCCGGGCTCGGTTCCGCCGACCTCGCCGCCGCCCGTACCGGCGGGGCGGGTGACGGCCCGGTTCGCTGCACCGGCACGCTCCCGGGCCCGCAACGCCTTGCGGGAGGGGAGCTGATGGTGACTGGGGGGCGTCCAGGGGTTCTGCGTGCCCCGCGACCCGGGTTCGAACAGGGGCGCCGGCTGCCGCCCGCCGGACGTCGGCCCGCGGTCGCCGCCGCAGGGAGCGAACCACTCCCCGGCGGCCTGCACGCCACCGGCGGGCGTCGCGTCGATGATCCGGTCCAGCGGACCGCGCGAGCGACGGCCGCGCCGGGCTCCGCCCGCTGGTGCCGGTGCGAGGGCGCCGACGGCGGGTTCGTCCGGTTCGCAGGCCTCGACCTGGGCCACATAGGGCCGCACGAGGCTGCCGGTATCCGGACTGCCGTCGACGTCCCGCAAGGCCCGGATGCGGAAGGCGTCGGTGACGGCGGTCACCGGAGCTGCGACGGATCTGGCCCGGCGAGCGGTCCGCAGGACGGCCGCGTCCGGAGCCTGGTGGACAACCACCGGCGGCTCGCCGTCCCGGCCTTGCGGCGCGAACATGCCGCCGGCGGAGAACGGGTCTGCGTCGGGGGCGAAGGTGACCGCGGGGGTGCGTCCGTCGGCCGACGCCACGACGACCGGGGGCGGTACGGGCGCGTCGTCCCACCAGGGATGCGTGGCGGAGGCGGCGGAGTCGTCCCACCCCCGGGCCGTGCGTCGGGTGCCGAGGGCCAGGCCGACGGGTGGGCTCCCCGGAACCTGGCCGGGACCCGCCCCCGGATCACCGCGGAGCGGAGCCGGGATCCTCACCCCCTCCGGGCCGGGCGCCGGGGCCGGGCGGCCGCCGGAGGGGACGGTGCTGCTGACGCTGTCGACCCTGTGGTCCGATCCCATGGTCTGTTCGGACCTACCGCCGTGACGCCCCACGTCGACCCTTCTGCGCAGGACCCCTGACGGGCCACTCCCCTACCCCGGTCCGGTCCGGTCCCCCCAAGGACGGACGACGCACCAGCCCGAGGCGTTGACCAGGTAACGGTGGCGATACCCGGCCGCGGCGTAAACCTCCGACTCGCCGAGTCGGTCACGCACCGTCATTCGGCTCCAGGTTTCATCACCCCTGGTATACCAATGTGACGAACGCCACACTTGTCGTCGAACCTGCGCCTGCACGTGCACCTGCGTGCGCTGCTTCGCGAACGGAGAATCACACCGTCATCACAGTTTGTGACCCAGTTGGCGGAGGTATGGACGGGCAGTGACGGTATTCGGGGTGACACGCCCGATTCGCCCGGAGTGCAGGGTCCTCAGGGCTCGAGGCCCTCGAGCATCTCGGTGACGAGCGCAGCCACGGGTGAGCGCTCCGAGCGAGTCAGCGTGACGTGCGCGAACAGGGGGTGACCCTTGAGTGCCTCGATCACCGCAGCCACGCCGTCGTGGCGGCCCACGCGCAGGTTGTCACGCTGCGCAACATCATGGGTGAGCACGACGCGGCTGTTCTGTCCGATCCGGGACAGCACCGTGAGGAGGACGTTGCGCTCGAGCGACTGCGCCTCGTCGACGACCACGAAGGCGTCGTGCAGCGAGCGGCCGCGGATGTGCGTCAGCGGCATGACCTCGAGCATGCCGCGATCGAGCACCTCCTCGACCACCTCCTGGGAGACCAGGGCGCCGAGAGTGTCGAACACCGCCTGCCCCCAGGGGGTCATCTTCTCGGCCTCCGTGCCCGGAAGGTACCCGAGGTCCTGACCGCCGACCGCGTACAGCGGCCGGAAGACGAGCACCTTGCGGTGCTGACGACGCTCGAGCACCGCCTCCAGGCCGGCGCAGAGCGCGAGGGCCGACTTGCCCGTCCCCGCCCGGCCGCCGAGGGAGACGATGCCGATATCCGGGTCGAGCAGGAGGTCGATGGCCACCCGCTGCTCGGCGCTGCGGCCGTGGACGCCGAACACGTCCCGGTCGCCGCGCACCAGACGGACCTGCTTGTCCGGCAGCACCCGGGCCAGAGCCGAGCCGCGCTCGGACAGGAGCACGAGGCCGGTGTGGCAGGGCAGGTCGGCCGCTGCCGCCAGCTCGAGTACCTGGTCGCCGTAGAGCGTCGCGAGGGCCTGAGAGCCGACCTCGATCTCGGCCATCCCCGTCCAGCCCGAATCGACCGGAGTGCCCGGGTCGTACTCCTCGGCGTCCAGGCCGACGGCCGAGGCCTTGACCCGCATCGGCAGATCCTTGCTGACGACGGTCACGTGCCGGCCGTCGGCGGCCAGGCTGCGGGCCACCGAGAGGATCCGGGTGTCGTTGTCCCCGAGCCGGAAGCCCACCGGCAGCACCGCCGCGTCGGCGTGGTTGAGCTCGACCCGCAGCGTGCCCCCCTGGTCGCCCACCGGGATCGGCGCGTCCAGCCGCCCGAAGCGCACGCGCAGGTCGTCGAGCAGGCGCAACGCCTGCCGGGCGAAGTACCCCAGCTCAGGATGGTGGCGCTTCGCCTCGAGCTCGGTGATGACCACGACCGGGAGGACGACCTCGTGCTCGGCGAACCGCAGCGGGGCACGCGGGTCCGCGAGCACCACCGAGGTGTCGAGGACGAACGTGCGCCGCGGCGGCTCCGCGAGCAGTGGGTCTGCACCTCGGCGGGAACTGGCCAATAGGGTCTCCCCTCGCCGGTGCACCCGCTGCGGGGTGCTCGTGCTTCGACGCTACGCGAGGAGCAGGGGCCGTAGAAGACGCCGTTCCGGGCGGATCCGTTGAAGCCTGGGTGAACCCTGCCCGGCCGCGACGCCGAAGGTCGTCGACGATTGCTCCGAGGGCATGTCGAACCTCGGACAGCACGTGCATTCAGGCCCCGGATGAGCGAGGCTGGACGCACCCTGGGAGATAACAGATCCATATCGACGAGTCGAGTCGATGAGAGCGCGACCGGCCGAGGCGAGGTGAGCATGACCGATGATCCGAAACGCCGCGGCCGCCTGGTCGCGTTCCTCGCCCTCGCCCTCGCGGCGGCCCTGGCCGCCTGCAGCGCCCCCAGCTCCACGTTCGTGGCGAGCCCGGACGACGACCTGGTCCTCAAACTCCCCCGGTCCTGGTCCACGGTCCGCGACACGCCGTCTGCCGACGCGTCGGGGCAACCCGACGGCGGCTGGGTCGCCGTGTTCGACGGCTCCCGTGATCCCGATGTCAAGCACCTGGACCTGTCCAGCACGGTGCACGAGCCGGTCGCCTACGCCCAGGTCTCGGTGATGACCGCCGACCAGGCCTCGGGCATGACTGCGGACAAGCTGCGCGATCTGCTCCTGCCGTTCACCGCATCGGCGCGCGCGCAGTACACGGCGGACCCCCGCGCCGCCACGTTCCGGCAGATCGCCGACTACGACGTCCGCGGCTCGGCCGGCTCGGGCGTGCACGTGGTCTTCAGCTACAACCTGGGCCACGGTCGCGAGGTCTTCGACCAGACGGCGCTCGTCGGCTCCCACCGGACCCGGATCTACCTCCTGCTCATCCGCTGCGACCAGGCGTGTTACGACTCGCACAAGCAGCAGATCGCCGACGTGGTATCGCATTTCACCGTGAAGGTCCCGTGAGAGCACCGCTGCTCGAGCGACCTCCGCCCGGACCCCCTCTGGAGGCCCCGTGACGCTCACGATCCAGGACGCCCGGCCGGCGCCGTCGGACGGTTCGCCGGATCCGCGCTTCCCCTGGAAGGCCAAGGGCACCCGCAAGCCGGTGACGTGGTGGGAGCGGACCCGGTACCTGCTGCTGTTCGCGGTGATCTTCGAGGTGCTCGTCTGGAACGAGTACCTGCAGTACTCCCCGGCGGAGTCCTGGCTGGAGGCTCAGCGCCAGGTGGCGTGGTCGCAGCAGTGGCTGCTGTGTCTGGCCGGCCTGGAGGTCGTGCGCCAGATCCACCTGTGGATCTGCACCAGGAGCGCCCGGTACAACAGGTTCTGGTCGGAGATCGTCTTCGGCCGCTTCACCCGGTGGTCCCAGCGACACTTCTCCGACTGGACCCGCTACAAGATCTCCACTGCGCTCAAGGTGCTGTTCTTGATCGCGCTGCTCGCCGTCGTGGTCGGCAAGATCATCGGTACGTCTCCGGCCTTGGCGCTGTTCAAGGCCCCGGCGCTGATCTGGCAGGCCATGCCGCTGGTGCTCCAGCTGGGTTTTGCGCTGGCCTTCGGCATCCTGCAGTTCGTCGGGATCTTCTGGTTCATGTCCCGGGGCGGCGTGGAGACCTACCATCCCGAGGACGTCAAGACCCGGTTCAGCGACGTCTGGGGGCAGGACCACGTCGTCGACCGCCTCAAGGAGAACATCGTCCTGCTGGAGCGGCCGGACGAGATCGAGAGCCGGGGCGGGCACGTCCCCTCCGGCATTCTGCTCTGGGGACCCCCGGGCACCGGCAAGACGCTCATGGCGGAAGCCGTCGCCGGCGAGACCGGCAAGCCGTTCGTCTTCGTCGACCCCGGCGCGTTCAACAACATGTTCTTCGGGGTCGGGATCCTCAAGGTCAAGGCGCTGTTCCGGAAGCTGCGCCGGCTGGCCCTGCGATACGGCGGCGTCATCGTCTTCTTCGACGAGGCCGACTCCCTGGGCAGCCGGTCCATGACCACGCAGGGGCAGCCCGGCGGCGCCTTCGGCGCCGGCGCGGGCACGGCCGTCGCCCGCGCGACGTGCAGCGGCTACGACCACCTCTCCCCCCACGCCCGAGCCGCCGTGGCCGCGCTCAGCGCTCCGGACGCCGACGACCCGGTCGGGCGCGGCCGGTCCCAGTACGTGATGCCCACCAACGCCGGCGGTGGCGGCATGGGCACCCTGCAGGCCCTGCTCACCGAGATGTCGGGCCTGAAGAAGCCGCGTGGGTTCTTCAACCGCTTCGTCCGGCGGGCGCTGCTCATGCAGCCCAAGCCGCCGCCCAAGTACCGAATCCTGATCATGATGGCCACGAACCTGCCCGAGGCCCTCGATCCGGCCCTGCGGCGGCCCGGTCGCATCGACCGCGAGTACCGCGTGGGCTACCCCAGCAAGGAAGGCCGCCTGCGCACCTTCGAGGGCTATCTCAGCAAGGTGCAGCACGAGCTGACCCCGGAGCAGATCGACAAGCTGGCGACGATCACCCCCTACGCGACAGGCGCGAAGATCAAGGACATGGTCAACGAGGCGCTGGTGTACGCCATCCGCGAGGGGCACGACACCATCACCTGGAAGGACATGATCAACGCGAAGCATCTCAAGGATCTGGGCCCCTCCGAGAACGTCGAGTACATCGAGCGGGAGCGGCACGCCGTCGCCATCCACGAGGCCTGTCACGCCGTGCTGGCCTGGAAGACCCGGCGGCACATGGAGATCGACATCGCCACGATCGACAAGGGCAGCACCTACCTCGGCATGGTGTCGAGCATCCCGCCGGAGGACCAGTTCACCCAGTGGCGCAGCGAGTACGAGAGCGACATCCTCGTCAGCGTCGCCTCACTCGCCGGGGAGCGGCTCTTCTACGGCGGCGACAACTCCTCGGGCGTCTCCGGCGATCTGCACTCGGCGACCCTGATCGCCGGCCTCATGCAGAGCCACTGGGGTATGGGCCCGGCGATCTCCTCGCTGCCGGCGCTGCGCGACCTGGGCATCAACAGCGCCGTCCCCGAGGAGAGGCCCAAGAACGGCGGCGGCATCGGCTTCGGGGCGCGGCTCGTCAAGCGCGAGGAGTCCAGCGGCGGCGTCCTCGGGCAGCGGATCGAGGCCGACCTCGCACGGCTCATGTCCCAGGCCGAGGAGATGCTGGCGGAGAACCGCGCCCAGGTGCTCGCCCTGGCGCACGCCCTCGAGCGGTTCAAGACGCTGAGCGGGGACGACGTCGTCGCCGTCCTGGAGCACCGCGAAGGCCCGATCGTCGACGGGCGGATCTACGACGACCCCGCGTTCGCGGCCGAGCTCGAGGCCTACCACGCCGCAGCGGTCGACGCCCATCGGCGCCACGCGGCGATCGCCGCGCCGTTGCCCGCCCCCCGCGTGCTGCCGGACGCCGAGATCGTGCACGGCGAGCTCGTCGGCGTCGACGGCCGCGTGGCCGCGGCGAGCAACGGATCGGGCCCCGGCTGGCCACCGCCCCCGCCGGCCCAGACCTCGGCCGGGGAGGAGGCGGACGTCAGCGAGCTGGGAGGTGCAGGGCCGGCCGAGTGAGCCGGCGCGGGCGGGCGGGCGCCGGGACGCCTCCGGGTCCCGCCGGGCCACCGACCGGGCCGGTGCCGGACGCCGGCGACGCCACCGCGGCCGCCGCGGCGTGCTGGAGGTCGACGTGGGCCCGCGCGGCGCAGGCCGTCCAGGCGACCGAGCCCGACGAGGTGCCCCCGGTGACGGTGAAGCCGTCGAACAGGCCGGGGGCGGCACCCGCGTTCTGCCGGTAGGTGACGAACAGAGCAGGCATGGCGGCGCCGACCGGCGTCAGCACCACCGTGAGGGTGGTCATGTCACAGCCGGCGGTGAACGTCGTGGGCAGCCCGACGCTGGCGGCCCCGGCGGCGTCCAGGGTCACCGTCCCTGCCGTCGTGTGCAGAGCCGATTCCGCGGAGACGACCGGCGCGTAGGCCACCCGGACGCCGTCCGTGTCCAGGACGCCGGTCCAGGCGCGGAGGGCGAGCGCGTCCCCGTCGAGGTAGGACTGGCCGGTCGCGACCTGGGCGACCCCGGTGCCGTCGCCCCCGATCGCGACCACCGCGGGGACGTTCTGCACCGTCGTGTCGGCGAGCAGGCCGGCGTTGCGCCGGCCCTCCCCCCGCAGGGCGCCACCCGTCCCGGTGCTGGTGGCGGTGTTGCGGCCGTGCACGCCCCAGGCTGCGCCGAGCGACGCGGCGCCCAGCACCGCGGTCGCCGCCGAGGTGACCGTCATTCCGAGCCCGGCGCCGCGCTGGAGCAGCGCCCACGCCGTCCGCGCGGTGCTCACCGTCAGGCCCGTGCCGCGGGTGCCTGCGCTGTTGCCGCGGCCGAGGAGGAGAGGGGCCGGGCCGGCGGCGTCCGCGGGGCTGGCGGCCGCCGCGACGGAGGTCACGCCCAGCACGGCCGAGGCGCCCCCGAGCAGGAGGCGGCGGCGGGAGGAACGGCTCATGCGCCGAGAATACAGTTACGCTCCGAAGCGGCGTTGTCGCTGAGAGTAGGAACGGAGGGCTCGCAGGAAGTCGACCTTGCGGAAGTCCGGCCACAGTGCCTCGCAGAAGTAGAACTCGCTGTGGGCGCTCTGCCAGAGCAGGAAGCCGGAGAGCCGCTGCTCGCCGGACGTCCTGATGACGAGCTCCGGGTCGGGCTGGCCGCGGGTGTAGAGGTGCTCGGCGATGTGCTCGACGTCGAGCACCTCGGCGAGCTGCTCGATCGAGGTGCCGCGGGCCGCCTGCTCGTGCAGCAGGGAGCGGACGGCGTCGGCGATCTCCCGGCGGCCGCCGTAGCCGATCGCGACGTTGACGTGGATGCCCTCGACGTCGCGCGAAGCGTCCTCGTGCTCCTTCAGCCGGCGCGCGGTCGCGGCGGGCAGCAGGTCGAGCGCCCCGACCGGGTGGACCCGCCAGCGCCGGGCGGCGGCGAGCCGGCCGACGACGTCCTCGATGATCTCCAGTAGGTCCGCGAGCTCGTCCGGAGGCCGGCTCAGGTTGTCGGTGGAGAGGAGCCAGAGGGTGACCCGCTCGACCCCGGCGTCCTCGCACCACCCCAGGAAGTCGAGGATCCGGTCCGCGCCCGCACGGTGACCCTCCGCCGTCCGGGCGCCGGCGGCCTTGGCCCAGCGCCGGTTGCCGTCGAGGATGACCCCGACGTGCCGCGGAACGGCGGCCGGTGACAGCGAGGCCGCGAGCCGGCGCTCGTAAGCGCCGTAGACCAGCTGCCGAAACCCCATGGGGACCCTCCGACTCCGCCGGACAGCGCCGGCGAGCCCAAGGTACCCCCGCGAGCTGAACGGCTCGCGGGCTCAGTCGGCGGGCGGGCCGGCCTGGGGACCCGTGGCGGTCGGGCCGGCGTCGCGGACCTGCTCCACCTGCTCCATCGCGCGGCGCAGGTCGCCGAGCCAGCTCGCCGTGTTCCGGCCGACCAGGCGGACGCACCAGGCGAGGGCGTGCGCCCGGGACCGCGCGACACCGGCGTCGACGAGGGTGTCGAGGACCTGCCGCTCGGGCTGGCGCAGCCGGGTCATCACGGGCACGGCGAGGTGGGTGAAGAGCTCGGTGGTGCCCCCCACGCGCACCCCCCAGGCGACCTTCCGGCGGAACCGGTGCTCCGCCTCGCGGGCGATCGCGATCCGCCGGTCCCGGGTGTCCTCCCGGAAGCGGGCGGCCAGCCCGGCGATCCCCTCGGCCTTCTCGGCGTCCGTGGCACCCTCCGCGGTCTCGGGGGCGGTCAGGGTGAGCAGGACGGTGATCTCCTCCCGGTCGACTGTGACCTGCGGGGGCGCCGCGACCGTCCAGTCCTGCGGGAGCCGCTGCGTGAACCAAGCCGTCACCGCGGCCGGCGTGCTCTCTGAGTAAGTCATGTAAGCATGATTACTCGCTTGCAGCGGCGGCGCCAGACGACGTCTGCCCCGTTCGCTCCGGGCTGAGCGCCGGCCCGGCGTCCCGGCCGGCCTCGGGCGCCTTCTCGGGCTCCGGTGCGGGCGGAGGGAGCGTGGCCCCGACCTGCTCAGCAAGGGCCTCGGGCGTCGTCACCGGCGCCTGGCAGACGAAGCGGCGGCACACGTACGCGGTCGGCCGGCCACGTACCGACGGACGGTGCTCGAGCAGCGGGATACCGTCGGCGTCCGGCTCGCCGACGCTGATCACCATGCCGGGAGCGGTTCCGGCGAGGGCGACCGCGTGCAGGGCGCGCCGGCGTCCATCGGCGTCCGGGCCCGTGACGGCCACCTCGCGCGGCCCGTCCGCGAGCGCCTCGGCCACGGCCAGCGCCCAGCCGAACGCGCGCGGGACCCGGCCGCCGGTTCGCGCCGCCACCGCCAGCCCGCCCTCGGCGGCCGCCCGGTGCCGCTGCGAGCCGGTGAGGCCGGCATAGGACAGCAGCGCCCCGCAGGCGGCGGACCAACCGGACGGATAGGCGTTGTCCGCGGGGTCCTGCGGGCGCCGGACGACGACGAGGGCCGCGTCGGTCCCGTCGTCCGGGGTGTCGTAGTAGGTCCACGAGCCGTCGACGCCGACGTCCGCGAAGTGCTCCAGGACGATCGCGAGCAGGCTGCCCGCCGCCTCGAGCCAGGCGGCCTCCCCCGTGACCGCGTGCAGCACGAGGAATCCCTCAGCGACGTCCCCGTAGTCCTCGAGGACGGCGGCCGGCGCGCCGGCGACGCCGCCCCGACTCACCCGGCGCAGCCGCGGGCGCGGGGACCCGGCGCCCGCACCCGCGG
>DATKNA010000046.1:0-2789 GCA_035541595.1 Kineosporiaceae bacterium
GCGCGCCCCGCGGGTCGACGCTGCCCAGGTCGACGCCCGTCACCTCGTATCGGCTGAGGTCGACGGCATGCAGCGCGCCGTCGATGGTGACCGACTTGGCGCTGGCCGTGCCGTCAAGGGTGATGAACGCGTCTCCCTCGAAGACGGCGGCGTCCGTCTGGGCGGTCAGGTCCGCCTCCTCGGGGAGTGTCGGCGTCGCGGTCAGCTCCACCACGGAGAACTGGTCGTCCGTGATGACCGGGCGCACGACGGCCGACCCTCGTCCGGAGGCGTCCGTGGCGATCGTCGCAACCGGCGCGCCCTCGGAGTTGTCGAAGGTGATGCCGGCCGCCACGCCGGCCGCCGGCGTTCCGTCGAAGAACGTCGTCGTGACCGTGGTGCCCAGGTCCTGCCCGCTGATCACCGCGTGCCTGGAGGTCGTCAGCGCGATGGCGTATGCCGGCTTGCGGATGGTGCCGACGTCGAACCAGGTCTCGCCCACCTTGGTGGTCCCGACCTGCGCGCGCAGGACGTACGAGCCCGGCGGCAGCGCCGCGAGCCGCAGCGAGGCCGTGTACATCCCGCGGCTGTCGGGCGTCGCGGTCTGCGCGACGATCGGCGTCGCCGCGCCCGCCGCGACGTCGCCGTCGTCCTGGCCGTAGTCGCTCTCTTGGCTCGAGACGCTCAGGCGGACGACATCCGGGACACCGCCCGAGACGCGTTGACGCACGATGCCCACCAGATTGACGGTGTCCGTGGCGCGGTACTGGCTGCGGTCCGTCGTGAGGAACGTCCAGTACCGGCTGGGCGCGGTCTCGGTGATGCTCTCCCCCTTGCCGCAGCCGCCGCAGTCGCCGGTGAAGGCCACCGGTCGGAACATCGGGGCGCCGTGATAGCGGACCACGAGGAGCGGCGTCGTGACCACGCCCGACGCGACGGGCGTCGGCGTGCCTGCGGTGAGGAGGCCCTGTCGGTCGGTGCTGCCGGACAGCCGCGACCCGGCGAGCGTGGCCGTGGCGCCGACCGCTGGCCCGCGCGTCAGTAGGTCGTTCACCCAGACCGCCGTCCGCGTCGTCGTGACCAGCGTGTACAGGGACGTGTCGGTGACCTGGAGGACCAGCTGGACGGGCACGCCGGCGAACCGCAGCGTGAGGACGTACCAGCCCACCGGCAGCGCTCGCGGCAGCTGGATCCACTGCGTCCCCTGGTCGAGCTCGCGGATGCGGACGACCGCTGCGATCACGCGCGGCAGGCCGGCCGTGCTGACGGGCGCCCGTGACGAGACCAGGGTCCAGGTGGGCGCGGCGGCGATGGCCGCATAGGCGCGGAGCGCATCGGCGAAGCCGGGCAGCCGGTTGACGGTGACGGCGACCGTCGCGGGTGGCGTCCAGCCGTCGGGCACCTCGGTGTCGATCGACATGGCCGCGCGCTCCCGCGGGCTCGCGTCGACGAGGACGTCCCGGAACCAGACGCGGACCTCGGATTCTCGCCGCTTCGCGGTCTCGAACCGGATGACGGCGTCGCTCGCCATCGCCTCGCCGGTGCCGGCCAGCGGCAGGCCGCGGTGGACGGTGACGGTGTACAGCGTGCCAGTCCGGAGCGGCTGGTCAGGGACGAACGCCACGGACCGCCCGCTCGCCTCGAAGTGGCCCTTCACCGACGGCGCGATGCTGAAGTGCGCCGCCATGTCGGCCGTGCCCACGCCCGCCTGGTCGAACGTGATCTCGACGCCCGTGTCGAGCGGGACGCCGGTGGCAGTGTCGCCCGGGACGGAGTCCGTGACGTGCAGCGGGCCGGCGGTCCGCGCCGTCCAGGACGCCTCCACGGTGCCATCGCCGCGGGTCAGCGCGAACCGATAGCGCGTGGCGGGGGCGAGGGCCTCGGCGGGGCGGAGCAGGGCGCCGACCGAGCCGAAGGGCGTGACCCCGAACTTCACCGGCGGGTCGACGATGATGCGCGCGGCGAGCGGGACGGCGGGCCGTCCGTCGAGGCTGGTCAGGAGAAACGACGTGGTGCGGGCGACGGTGTCCAGACCGCGCTGCGTCGGCACCAGGGTCGCGGTCTCGAGGACGCCGCCCGTCTGGACCGCCATCCAGGCGTCAGCGGGCTCGGCCGGCGGATTCGAGGGCGACGCCGACGGCGCGGACGACGCCAGCCGAGCCGGCGACGCCGAGCCGCCCGGCCGGTCAGGCGAGGCGCTCGAGCCGGCGAGCGACGACGGATACGGCGTGGTCGAAGCCACGGGCGGCAGCGACGGCGCCGGGCTCACGCAGCCCGCGAGGATCACCAGCGCAGCGAGAAGGGTGGCGATCGGTCCGGCCGGCCCCCCTGCGACGTCACGGCTCCGGGGACGCCGGCTTCCGACCCGACCCATCGTTCCGCTCCCGGCCGCGGACCCGGGGAAGGGGTCCCGTTGCGGCCGCGGGTTGTGACGTCCGACCCGAGGCCGGCGTTACTCGGGCGTCGCGCAGGACGCCCGAGTAACACCCGGTCCGGGGCGCCCCAGCCCAGTGCCACGAGGTGCGCCTCGTCGTCATCGGCGATCCTCCCGGCCGCTCCCGTGGCGAGCGCACGGTTCCCCCGCGGTCTGCCCTGCTCGCAGCGCGAGCGGCCTGGGCCTCACCGGCGCCGGCGCGCGATCGGCGGCTCCCGAGAGGGGCGCTCGGGCGCATCCAGGAACCATGCGCTCCTCCGACGAGCGCCGGCCGGGTCCAAGGCGCCCCGGCGCGCGAGTGCCCGGCGCGGGGGCAGTACCATGGCGGGGCAGCCCCGTCGGACGCGGTCCCGGGGCCATTCGCCGTGCTTGTAGG
>DATKNA010000047.1:0-16341 GCA_035541595.1 Kineosporiaceae bacterium
TGGTCCTTGTCGAATCGGTAGAGAATCCACCCCTTGCCGTCCGTGACCACCCAGCCGAGTGCCTTCGTCTGCGTGGCGACGAGCTCGAGACCGACCGGTGCCGAAGCATGAGCGGGATTTGTTCCCGGCTTGACGGACGGCGCCGCCGGCGTGGAATTCGCCGACGCCCCCGGCATGGTCACGGCGGACGCGGCGGCATTCGCGTCGTAGCCGTCGGCGTAACCGCCGCCGCCACCGGAGCACCCGGCCAGGAACGCCGCGCCGGCGAGCAAGGAGGCCGTACCGGCCGCGGTGCGCTTCGGTCCAATCATCGATCCTCCCGGGACGACTGCTCGGCGGTTCTTCACCTGTTCTTCACTGGGGCTTTCCACGGCTTTTCCGCCGTCGCCCAGGGGTACGACGCCCGGCGGGGAAGAGTTCAGTCGCCTTCGCATGTCCCGCCTCTTTCGCGAACGGCCGGGGAGCCGCGCCGGGCCGCCCGCTCAGGCGGAGACCGCGACCAGGTCGTGCACGCCGGACGCAGCGACGGACTCCACCCGCAGCCGCGCGATGTCGCGGCGGTCGAGCGCCGTCGCCGCCTGCAGGACGAGAGGCTGCGGCTGCGCGGACGTGCCGTATCCGTCGGCGGGCACCAGCCACGTCGACAGCACCTCGGTGCCGCCGTCCCGCCGTACGGCCACCAGGCGGCAGGTCTGCGGCCCGGCCACGTGGGAGACGGCGAAGGTGACCCGCGTGCCCCACGGCGCGCTGTCGAGGACGAGGTCGGCGTGGACCCCGGTCGCCGGGTCGGAAGCCGCCAGCCTCTGGCCCGTGGCGAGGTCGGGCCCGCGCAGCCTGTCCCAGGGGGTACTGGTGGTGACCCCGGCCGCCGCGGCGGACCTGCCCCCCTCCCGCACCGTCCCGAACGCACCGGTGACGCCGGCCGTCACCCCCGCCGCCACGACGGCGGCGACGGCCGCGGCCACGGCCGGGCGACGCAGCGCGGAGCCGGCGGCCCGGCCGACCGTGGCGGGCAGTCCCCGCGCGCCGGCCGTCGGCCGCGGGGTGCGCCGTTCCGATCGCCGCGCTCGGCGGCGTCCCAGGTCGTCGCCCGGAGGCTGTGCGGAACGCGGCGGCAGGTCCACCGTCGGTCGGACGTCGGAGAGCAGGTCGACCACGGGCAGGAACGATTCGAGCTCACGGGCGCAGGCGTCGCAGGCGGCGAGGTGCGTCTCGAAGTGCGTCGCCTCCTGCTCGCCCAGGACGCCCAGCGCATACGAGGCGACGTCGTGGTGCGGGACCGCGCCCTGCCCCGGTCCCGCGCTCACTGCGAGACACCCTTCTCGGCCAGGGCGGTCCGCAGGGCCGCGAGCGCGTAGAACACCCGGGACTTGGCGGTGCCGAGCGGGACGCCGAGCCGCTCGGCCGCCTCGGCCACGGTGCGCCCCTCCATGTAGGTCTCGACGAGGATCTCGCGGTGTGCCGGGCTCAGCGTCCGCAATCCCTCGGTCAACGTCATGATCTGCAGCACCCGGTCGGCATGGTCGCCCTCAGCGAGGACGTCGAGATCCTGGCCGAGGGCCTCCTGGGGTCGGGCCCGCGTCCACCGGTGCTCGTCGATGACGATGCGCCGTGCCACTGTCACCAGCCACGGCCGGACGGAGGGGTGTGCCGGGCCGCCCAGCCGGTCCGCGTTGCGCCAGGCGCGCAGCAGCGTCTCCTGGACGACGTCCTCGGCACGCTGCCAGTCGCCGGACGTCAGGCGCAGCACGAAGGCGAACAAGGGCCCGGCGTGCTCGGCATAGAGCCGGCGGACGACCTCGTCCTGTTCGCGTCGCGCGCTGCCCTGCTCCGATGGAGGCCTCCTGCCCTCCGCACCGGGAGCGACCGCCCGGTGCGACCCGGGCCGCGCGCCGCGCGGGCGTGAGCCTCCGTGCGTCACTGCCACATCATGGCCGACGCCTCCCCGGGGCGCAGCGACCGCGGACGACGTCACACCCTCCCATACGAGCGCAGTCACTCCTCGGTTCGACGGCTCGGTTCGACGGCTCGGTTCGACGGGTGTGGATGGCCGCGGTCGGGCCGGGGACGCCGACTACGCTCGTGCCGATGGAGCAGCGTCCGCGCCCCGCCGACGGGGCCCACGGCGAGCCCGGTGACGGCCCTGACGGCGAGCCCGGTGACGGACCTGACCGCGAGCCCGGTGACGGACCTGACCGCGAGCCGTCGGCGCCGGACGTGGTCGGCGACCTGCTGGCCGTGGCGGTGCGGTCGATCGGCGGCGTTCCGAGGCAGGGGCAGCAGGCCATGGCAGCGGCGGTCGCCCAGGCGGTGGGGCGCGGTGAACACCTGCTCGTCCAGGCCGGGACGGGCACGGGCAAGTCGCTCGCCTACCTGGTCCCCGCGATCGCGCACGCGATGGCCACGGGCCGGCCCGTCGTCGTCTCGACGGCCACGCTCGCCCTCCAGGCGCAGATCGTCGACCGGGAGCTGCCGCGGATCGCGCACGCCCTGGCCCCACTGCTGGGCCGGCGACCGACCTGGCAGCTCGTCAAGGGACGGCGCAACTACGTCTGCCGGCACAAGCTCGTCGGCGGGTTCCCCGCAGACGACGACGTCCTCTTCGACCTTCGCTCGACCGCCGACCCCGCCGACCCCGCCGACCCCGCCGGGGCGGCGGGGACCGCGCCGTCGACGTCCGTGCCGACGCCCGTCAGCCCCCTCGGCCGTGAGGTGGCCCGCCTGCGGGAGTGGGCGCTCGAGACGGCGTCCGGAGACCGGGACGAGCTGGTCCCGGGGGTCGGCGACCGGGCGTGGCGACAGGTGTCGGTCAGCGCCCAGGAGTGCCTGGGCGGCCAGCGGTGCCCGCACGCGGCGAACTGCTTCAGCGAGCTCGCCCGGGAGCGCGCGCACGAGGCGGACGTCGTCGTGACGAACCACGCCTTCGTCGCGATCGACACCTTCGAGGGGCGGCGGATGCTCCCCGAGCACGACCTGCTCGTCCTCGACGAGGGCCACGAGTTCGCCGACCGCGTCACGTCGGTGATCTCCGATGAGCTCACGGAGGGGATCGTGGACGCGGCGTCACGCCGGGTCCGGCAGGCGGGGCTGCGCGGACAGGATCGGCTCGACGACGCCGTCGCCGTGCTCGCCGCCGCCCTCGCCGAGGCGCCCGAGGGGCGATTCGCGCTGGGCATCCCCGAGGACCTGGCGTCGGCCTCGGCATTGCTGCGCGATGCCGCCCGGGAGGTGCTGTCGGCGCTGTCCGCGCAGGCGCCGAAGCCGGGGGCCGACGGCGCGCGGCAGGCCGCCCGAGCCGCGGTCTCCGAGATCCACGAGGTGGCCGAGCGCCTGGCCGGCGGATCGGCCGCCCCGCAGGGGCCGGACGTCGCCTGGGTGTCGCGGTACCGGCGACCGGACGGCGGCACCCGGGTCGGGGTGCACATCGCCCCGCTGTCGGTCGCAGGACTGCTCCGGCAGCGGCTGTACGAAGACCGCACGGTGGTCCTGACCTCGGCCACCTTGACTCTCGGCGGCACGTTCGACGTGGCGGCCGGCTCGGTCGGGTTGCTCGGCGAGGACGCGCCGGCATGGCGGGGAGTCGACGTCGGGAGCCCCTTCGACTATCCCCGGCAGGGGGTCCTGTACCTGGCCCGGCACCTGCCGCCGCCGGGTCGGGAGGGGGTCTCGGCCGCGGTGCTGGACGAGCTCGCGGCCCTGGTCGAGGCCGCCGGCGGGCGCACGCTCGGTCTCTTCTCGTCCCGGCGGGCGGCCGAGATCGCCGCGGAGGATCTCCGGGAGCGCCTCGACGTGCCGGTCCTCTGCCAGGGGGACGACACGACGCCGACCCTCGTGCGGGAGTTCGCCCGGGACGCGCGCACCTGTCTGTTCGGGACGCTGTCGTTGTGGCAGGGTGTCGACGTCCCGGGGTCGGCCTGCCAACTCGTCGTCATCGACCGCATCCCGTTCCCTCGGCCCGACGACCCGCTGTCGGCCGCCCGCCAACAGGCCGTGGCCCGCAGCGGCGGCAACGGGTTCATGGCGGTCGCGGCGAGCCACGCCGCGTTGCGACTCGCGCAGGGTGTCGGACGGCTCGTCCGCAGCGCGGGTGACCGCGGGGTCGTCGCGGTGCTCGACTCGCGCCTGGCGACCGCCCGGTACGGTGGCTTCCTGCGCGCGTCGCTGCCGCCGTTCTGGACGACCGACGCGCGTCAGGCCGTACTCGACGCGTTGCGCAGGATCGACGCCGCCGCGCCGGACCCGATCCCGGTCCGGGAGGCGGCGTCCCGTGCGGGTGAGGCCGCGTTCGCGGGCTGAGCACGCGAGGGTGATCAGGCGCCGATCGCCCGGCGGACCGCGCTCGTCAGGTCGCCGTAGGTGTACAGCCCCTCCAGGAAGTCGTCGGGGAACCGGACGTCGAGGGCGTCCTCGACGTCGATCAGCACGGCCAGCCCGGTCTCGTCGTCCAACCCGAGGTCCTCCAGGGAGGCCTGGACGGTGAGGCGCTCCGGCGGGACGGCGAGGCGCCTGGTGACGGCTCCGCGGACGGTGGCGTCGGGGTCGACGCCGGGCGCTGTCGGCTGCTGGGGGTCCGGCACGCCACGGTCATACCCCTCGGCGACTCGGTCGGAAGATCCCGATTCTATCACTATTCGCGCACTATCGCTCACGGAAAGCAATCATACGCGTCGGAGCACCGCCACGACGCGGCCCAGCACTGTGGCCTGGTCACCCGGGATCGGCTCGTAGGCGGGGTTGTGGGGAAGCAGCCATACGTGCCCGTCGCGTCGCTTGAACGTCTTCACGGTGGCCTCGCCCTCGATCATGGCTGCGACGATGTCACCGTTGTCGGCGACCGGTTGCTGGCGCACGACTACCCAGTCGCCGTCGCAGATCGCCGCGTCGATCATCGAATCACCGGCCACCTTGAGCAGGAACAGCTGGCCCTCCCCGACGAGCTGGCGGGGGAGCGGGAACACGTCCTCGACGACCTGCTCTGCCAGGATCGGGCCGCCGGCGGCGATCCGGCCGACGACGGGAACGTACGATGGCGTCGGGCGCCGAGCCGCACCGTCGCTCTCGTCCTCGGCTACCACGGGCGTCTCCCGCCGGACCTCGCCCGGCATGATGACCTCGATGGCCCGCGGCCTGTTCGGGTCGCGCCGCAGGAACCCCTTGCGCTCCAGGGTCGCCAGCTGGTGGGCGACGCTGCTCGGACTGTGCAGGCCGACCGCCTCGCCGATCTCGCGCATGCTCGGGGGGTAGCCGCGCCGCTCGACGGAGTCGCGGATCACCTCGAGCACCCGGCGCTGACGGTGGGTGAGCCCGTCACCGTCGGCCGGCCCGTCGGGCAGCGAGCGCACCTGGCCGACATCCACGACATCGTCGGGGCGCTCCGTCGGCGGCCGGCCACGTCGCCCGCCGGGCGGCCCGCCCCCCGCTGCCGACGACCGCCGCGCCGATCCGCGCCCCGGTGCCGGCCGGGCCCCGTCGTCCTTGGCCATGCCCTCGTCTCCTCTGGTCGGGCCTGCTGATCGACCCTCACGCTAAGCCTCCGGCCCGACACTTTCAAACATCTGTTCGAACGTGTCTGGAGTCTGTCGGAGGCCGGTGGTACAACATCGATCAGACGTTCGATCGAACAGTCGTTCGACTGGAGGCAACGATGACCACCACCGGCTCCACCAGCACCCGCGCGGCGACGCGCCCGCCCGCGCTCGCCGGGCCGTCGCGGACACCCGGGCGCCCACAGCGACCGACCCATCTGCGGGTCGTGACCGACGAGGTGTCCCGGCGGCCGGTCGCGCGCCCGGCCGCCGGCTCAGGTCGCGACCCCGGGCTGCCGCCACTGCGACTCACGCAGCGGGGCCGGGTGATGCTGCGCGTGCTGGTCCTGCTCGCGATGCTCGTGCTCATGGCCGGCACCGCCCTCGCCATGGCGCACCGGGCCGACGCCGCCGACGGTCCGGCGCGTCCGGTGCCGGCGGTCGCTCACCACGTCGTCCTGCCCGGGGAGACGCTGTGGGGGATCGCCACGGGCCTGGCGCCGTCGGCGGATCCGCGCGCGACCGTCGCCCGGATCGTCGATGTCAACGCCCTGTCGTCCAGCACGGTACAGCCGGGTCAGCGGCTGGCCATCCCGCCGGACCTGTCCGGGGGCCGATGAGCAACGCCCGTCTCGCGTCGTCCTCCCGGCTTCAGCCGGCGTTCACTCTCCGCCAGAGCGATGACGCAACGCGATCGGTCGGATGCGCCTATCGGCGTGTCGCGTCGTCGCCGCAGGTGGCCGCGATGTTCGCGCGGAGCGTCCGCCCGACACGACCCCAGCGCTTGCACGCCCGCCCGGACAGGCCTACGGTGGCACTACATCTAGTAGTTACACCTCTGTAAGCCATCCACATCTAGTCCCCAGGCTCGTCCCCAGGATGACCGCGTGTCGTCCACAGAGGAGTGGCCGGCCGTCCCCAGTAAAGGAGGTCGAGCGTGTGAACTGTCCGTTCTGCCGTTCGGCCGACTCCCGGGTCGTCGACTCGCGGAGCACGGATGACGGCTGCGCGATCCGCCGCCGCCGGGTGTGTCCTCAGTGCGGCCGGCGGTTCAGCACGATCGAGTCCGCGAGCCTGACGGTGGTCAAGCGCTCCGGGGTCACCGAGCCGTTCAGTCGTTCGAAGATCGTCTCGGGCGTCCGGAAGGCGTGCCAGGGCCGGCCCGTGGGCGAGGACGACCTCGCCCTGCTCGCCCAACGTGTCGAGGAGCAGGTCCGCTCCACCGGCGTCGCCGAGATCGAAGCACATGAGATCGGTCTGGCGATCCTCGGGCCCCTCCGCGAGCTCGACGAGGTCGCCTACCTGAGATTCGCGAGCGTCTACCAGGGGTTCGAGTCCCTGGAGGACTTCGAGTCGGCCATCGCGCTGCTGCGGGCCGAGCGTGAGCCGATCGGGGTCGAGCCCGGCACCGGCGAGCGCACCTGACCCGCCGCCGGCGCGCGGCTGGGAAGGCGGCGCCGTCGGCGGTCCCCGCGCTCGTGCCCCGGCACGCTCGCGGTCACCCCAGTACGTCGTGCGGGGGCACCGATCGCTCCACGAAGCCATCCGTCCAGCGACAAGCGAGGGAAGCCAGAATGACCGAGACCGCCTCCGGTGCCGGGGCCCGCAAGACCCGCGGCGACGGGCTCAGGCTGCAGCGCAAGGGACTGACCGTCGAGCGGGTCTACACGACCCCCGGCGTTCACCCCTATGACGAGGTGACCTGGGAGCGGCGTGACGTCGTCCAGACCAACTGGAGGACCGGCGAGACGATCTTCGAGCAGCGCGGGGTCGAGTTCCCCGACTTCTGGAGCGCGAACGCCTCCACCATCGTCGCGACCAAGTACTTCCGGGGCGCGCTCGGCACGGACGCCAGGGAGTGGAGCCTGAAGCAGCTGCTCGACCGGGTCGTCCTGACCTACACGAAGGCCGGCAAGGACCACGGCTACTTCGCGACGGACACCGAAGCCGAGATCTTCGAGCATGAGCTGACGTGGATGCTGCTGCACCAGGTGTTCAGCTTCAACTCTCCGGTCTGGTTCAACGTCGGAACACCTGCCCGGCAGCAGGTATCGGCGTGCTTCATCCTATCCGTCGACGACTCGATGGACTCGATCCTCAACTGGTACAAGGAGGAGGGGTTCATCTTCAAGGGCGGCTCCGGCGCCGGTCTGAATCTGTCCCGGATCCGCTCCAGCAAGGAACTGCTCAGCAGCGGCGGCACGGCCTCCGGTCCCGTCTCGTTCATGCGTGGTGCCGACGCGTCAGCAGGCACGATCAAGTCCGGTGGCGCGACGCGTCGGGCGGCGAAGATGGTGGTCCTCGACGTCGACCACCCCGACATCCAGGAGTTCATCGAGACCAAGGCACGCGAGGAGGAGAAGATCCGGGCCCTGCGTGACGCCGGGTTCGACATGGACCTCGGCGGTCGCGACATCGCCAGCGTGCAGTACCAGAACGCCAACAACTCGGTGCGGGTCACCGACGAGTTCATGCGCGCCGTGGAGAATGGTGAGTCCTTCGGGCTGCGCGCTCGGACGACGGGCGAGATCCTGGAGACGGTCGACGCCAAGAACCTCTTCGAGAAGATGGCCGAGGCCGCGTGGGAATGCGCCGACCCCGGCATCCAGTACGACGACACCATCAACGACTGGCATACGACGCCGGAGTCGGGCCGCATCACCGCAAGCAATCCCTGCAGTGAGTTCATGCACCTCGACAACAGCTCCTGCAATCTCGCCAGCCTCAATCTGCTGAAATTCCTCGCCCCGGACGGCACTTTCGACGCCGAGACGTTCGTCAAGGCGGTCGAGTTGGTCATCACCGCGATGGACATCTCCATCTGCTTCGCCGACTTCCCGACAGCGGCCATCACCGACGTGACCCGGGGCTTCCGCCAGCTGGGGATCGGCTACGCCAACCTGGGCGCGCTGCTCATGGCCTCCGGGCTAGGCTACGACTCGGAGGGCGGGCGTGCCCTGGCCGCGTCCATCACGTCGGTCATGACGGGTGCCGCCTACCGGCGGTCAGCCGAGCTCGCGGGGGTCGTCGGCCCGTACGAGGGCTACGTCCGGAACGCGGAGGCGCACCGGCGGGTCATGCGCAAGCACGCTGCGGCGAACGACGCCGTGCGGACCGTGAACCCGATCGACAAGGCTGTCCACACGGTCGCGACCAAGGAGTGGGAAGCCTGCCTGCGCATCGGTGAGAAGAACGGCTGGAGAAACGCGCAGGCCAGCCTACTCGCGCCGACCGGCACCATAGGTTTCATGATGGACTGCGACACCACCGGCATCGAGCCGGACTTCTCTCTCGTGAAGTTCAAGAAGCTGGTCGGCGGCGGCTCGATGCAGATCGTCAACCAGACGATCCCCGTCGCGTTGCGCAAGCTCGGCTACGCACAGGAGACCATCGAGGCGATCGTCGAGTACATCTCCGAGCACGGCCACGTCGTCGACGCGCCGGGCCTCAAGCCCGAACACTACGACGTGTTCGACTGCGCCATGGGTACGCGGGCCATCAAGCCGATGGGTCACGTGCGCATGATGGCTGCCGTGCAGCCGTTCCTGTCCGGTGCGATCAGCAAGACGGTCAATCTCCCGGAGTCCGCGACGGTGGAGGAGATCGAGGACGTCTACTTCCAGGGCTGGAAGCTCGGCCTCAAGGCGCTGGCGGTCTACCGGGACAACTGCAAGGTCGGCCAGCCGCTGTCCGACGCCAAGGCGACGTCGTCCGCGGCCGATGCCGACACATCCGGTGACGAGCGGGTCCGCGTCGAGTACCGGCCGGTGCGCAAGCGGCTTCCGAAGCGGCGCCCGAGCCAGACCATCTCGTTCACCGTCGGTGGTGCGGAGGGTTACCTCACGGCGGGTTCCTATCCGGATGACGGTCTCGGGGAGATCTTCCTGAAGTTCGGGAAGCAGGGCTCGACGCTCGCCGGCGTCATGGACGCCTTCTCGATCGCCGTCTCCATCGCGCTGCAGTACGGCGTTCCCCTGGAGACGTTCGTGGAGAAGTTCACGAACCTGCGGTTCGAGCCGGCGGGCCTGACCGACGATCCCGACGTCCGGATGGCGCAGTCGCTCATCGACTACGTCTTCCGCCGCCTGGCGCTGGACTACCTCGACTTCGACACCCGTTCCGCCCTCGGCATCTACTCCGTGCAGGAGCGGACGCGGCAGGTCGAGACGGGCTCCTACCTCCCCCTGGATTCGGACGACGACGTCGAGGACGAGATCGAGACGCTTGCTCAGACGACACCGATGGCGCATCCGAAGCCCGCTCCACACGCGACTCCGGCGCGGCCCACGACGCCCGCCGGCTCGGCGATCACGAAGCCGGCACCGGTGGAGGTCCACTCGTCGGCCGAGCTGCTGGAGAAGCTGCAGGGTCAAGCCTCCGACGCGCCGATGTGCTTCACCTGCGGCACGAAGATGCGGCCGGCCGGCTCCTGCTACGTCTGCGAGGGCTGCGGCAGCACCAGCGGCTGCAGCTGAGGTGGCTCGCCTGGCGAGCTCCCGTGAGCAGGTGACAGCTCGCAGGGACCGACGACGCTGTCCGCCCTTCGAACCCGGTAAGCGCTTCCCTGACGGGACCGTCGTGCGCGGGCGACGGAATCAGCCGAAGGCACGGCCCCCGCCGCGATAGGTCGGCGCAGATGCCACGAGCCAACCGTCGCGACCGTCCTCGACGAGTCCATGCCCCGACCCTGGCGCACCGGCGCGCCGCCCGCGATAGTCCTCCCATGCCGAGGCCGACGACGGGAACCCCGCGGCGAGGGACCACGGGAGGAGGGACCATGCCCACGGCGACCATGTCCGGGGGGACCACGACGTGGACCACCTGGGCACGCACCGCCGCCGCCAGCCCCTGGACCGTCGGGATCGCGGCCGACGCCGCCACGCTGGGTCGGCGGCTGCGGGCCGTCGCGCTCGCCGTGCGCGACCGGCAGGACCCGCACCGCGTGTTCGCCACCCCCCGCACCGGGCGGCTGCTCGGCCCATGAGCGTGCGGGTGGAGCGGGACGATGTCGTCTGGACCGTGGTGCTCGACCGGCCGGAGGTCCGCAACGCGGTCGACACCGAGCACGCCCGGCTCCTGCTGGAGGCGTTCGAGTCCTTCGACGCCGATGGCGACGCGCGCGTGGCCGTCCTCTGGGGCGCGGGCGGGACGTTCTGCGCGGGTGCCGACCTGGGCGCCGTGGCGGACGGCACGATGCGGGCCGAACCCCCTGGCCAAGGCCCTGCGGGCATGGGGCCGACCCGGCTCCTGCTGAGCAAGCCCGTGATCGCGGCGGTCGAGGGCTACGCCGTCGCCGGCGGCCTCGAGCTGGCGCTCTGGTGCGATCTGCGGGTGGTGGATCCGGGTGCCACGTTCGGCGTCTTCTGCCGGCGTTGGGGCGTGCCGCTGATCGACGGCGGCACCGTCCGGCTCCCACGCGTCATCGGGCTCGGCCGGGCCCTCGATCTCGTACTCACCGGTCGGCCGGTGTCCGCCGACGAGGCCCTTGCCATCGGGCTCGCCACCCGTGTGAGCAGCCCGGGCGGGGCGCTGCGCGACGCGCGGGCGCTCGCCCGCGACCTGGCGGGACTGCCGCAGACCTGCCTGCGATCCGACCGCGCGTCGACCTACGAGCAGGCCGGGCTGCCGCTCGACACCGCGATCGCCAACGAGTGGCAGCGGGGCGTGGCGGCGCTGGAGCAGGAGGCGGCCGCCGGAGCCCGCCGCTTCGCCCAGGGGGCGGGCCGGCACGGGCGGCCGGCGTCCACGACCTGACAACTCGTGCGTGGCCGAGGTCAGCGCGGCGAGCCGGGACAGGGCGATCGCCACCGGGCCTGCGCACGCCGCCGGAGGTGTGCATCGTGCTCGCGGACGGAACCCCGGGGCGTGAGGGAGGGCTCCCGTCCACCGGCAGGACGTCAGCGGGAGGCCGAGGCATCCGTCCACGGCGACCGGGGAGTGGTCGGGCCCGTCCCCTGCTCGAACCCCTGCTCGAACCCGGCCGCGGGGTCGAGCTCGTCCCGCGGCTCGGACGCGATCGACGACCCGGTCATCAGCTGTTCGGGGGCCTGGGTGGAGCGGTGTGCCGGGCGGAGGCCGACGACGTCCGCCTCGGGTCCGAACGACGTATGCCGAACACGGACGGCGATCTGCGCAGTGGCCGACAGAAGCGTGACGTCGTAGCCCGACAGCTGGTAGGCCAGGCTCAGCAGCGCACGGACCGTCGGCCGCAGGGAGGGCTCCGGATCCGCCATGCCGAGGTCGGCGAGGGCCTCGTCGAAGCGTCGCACCGCGCAGTCCACCACCTCGCCCGCCCGCACCGACGACGACAGCCGGCGCTGCGCCGCCTCGCGGCGCTCGGCGAGGGATTCCATCCCCACGCCGCGGCCGAAGCCCAGGCCGCGGCCCAACCCGTCCGGCGGCGCCTGCGATCCGCCCCAGCTCGCTCCGTGGCCCATCTCAGCGGTCATGCCCACCCCTTCGAGGTCACGCCAGTCCACAGGGAGCAACCGAGCGTCGACGGAGAGCCGATCTCCGCTACCGGGCCATGACTGGGTGTGACTCAACTGGATGACAAGTTCCCCTGACTACCTCGATGTGTCAAGCCGAGTACGAGCGGTTACAGCGGAGCGACCCCCGGAACGCGGACCACCGGCGACGCGGGCCCCGTCCAGCGTGTCGGTGGGTGGCAGTACGGTCCTTCGTGTGGGAGAGACACCGACTGCAGACGGCACCGAGACGATCTCCGCGCCCGTCGCGGTCACTGACCGTGAGCGCGCCGTTGACCGTGACCTCGACCTGGAGCGATACCGGGCTGAGCTGACGGGCTACTGCTACCGGATGCTGGGCTCGAGCTTCGACGCGGACGACGCCGTCCAAGACTGCATGGTCCGGGCCTGGCAGGCCGCCGACCGCTTCGAGGGGCGCTCGTCGGTGCGCTCGTGGATCTACCGGATCGCCACCAACGTCTGCCTCGATCTGCTGCGCAGCCGTCAGCGCCGCGCCCTCCCGATGGACCTGTCCTCGCCCGTGCCCGCCACCGTGCCTCCGGCGCACACGCTCGCCGAACACGCCTGGGTGGAGCCTGTGGCCGACCGCGACGTGATGCCGCTGGGCGCCGACCCCGCGGAGCAGGCGGTCGTCCGTGACACGGTGCGGCTCGCGTTCGTCGCCGCCCTCCAGCTGCTGCCGCCGCGCCAGCGGGCCGTTCTGATCCTGCGCGAGGTGCTTTGCTGGTCGGCCGCCGATGTCGCCGAACTGCTCGGCACCACGGTCGCCTCGGTGAACAGCGCCCTGCAACGCGCCCGGGGGACGCTCGCGGAGCGGCAGGTGGAGCCGGGCGACCACCGCCAGGAGCTCGGGGAAACCGAGCGCGACCTGCTCGCCCGGTACGTCGAAGCCTTCGAGCGCTACGACATCGACGCCCTGGTCGGCCTGCTCCATGAGGACGGCAGCATCTCGATGCCGCCCTATCCGATGTGGCTGCGCGGCCCGGAGGACCTGCGAGCCTGGTACCTCGGGTACGGCATCGGATGCAAGGGTTCCCGATTGCTGCCGCTGGAGGTCAGCGGGTCACCTGCCTTCGCCCAGTACCGGCCCAGCGGCCCCGGGGGGCGGCACGAGCCGTGGTCGATCCAGGTCCTCGAGCTGCGCGGCGGGCGGATCGCCCACATCCACCACTTCCTCGACACCCGGCTCTTCGAGCGCTTCGGCGCCCCGGCGCACCTCTGAGAACGCGTCGGCGCGGAGGGGGACGACGGTGAGCAGCCCGACGAGCTCCAGCAACCGGCCGAGCTCCCGGCCCGCGCCCCGCACCTCCAGCGGGAGGCCGAGGCGTCCGGTCACGAGGCGCAGCCGGCAGAGGACGTCGACGAGGACCAGATCGGGCCGCCGGTAGGCGGAGACGTCGACCACGATCAACGGCACGCCGTACGGCGATCCGGGTCCGGCCGCGGCCATGGCGCCTCCCGGGTGATCGAGAGCACCCGGGGAGGAGACGGTCACGCCGCCCCCGACTCATCGGCCCAGCGCGGTGAACCCGATCGGTGCGCCCCGCCTACGATGCCGGGTGGCGCCGCACGGCGGCGCGTCGGGACGGAGGCGGTCGTGTCGGGCACAACCGGCTCAGCCGGGCCGGGCCCGCTGACGGCGGCGGCGGCCCTCACGGCCTGGACCCTGGACGTCCCCGCTCTGGCGGCGGTCCTGCTCGCCGGCGCGCTCTACGCCCGCGGAGTGGGGTCGGCACGAGGGGCGGGGCGGGGTTGGTCAGCCGTCAGGCCGCCGGCCTTCGGCGCCGGGCTCGCGCTCATCGCCCTCGCGACGTGCTCGTTCGTGGGCGTGTACGCGCACGACCTGTTCTGGGTCTACGTCCTGCAGGCATGCCTGCTCCTGCTGGTCGCGCCATTGCTGCTCGGCGCCGGCGCCCCGCTGAGCCTGGCCGCGGCGACGGCCCGGGGCAAGCCGGCGGCGGACCGGGCGAAACGCCTCCTGCTCTTCCGGGTGGCCAGGGTGCCGGGCTTCGGGCCGCTCGTGCTGATCGTGGCCACGGTCCTGGTGTTCTTCACCCCGCTCATGACGGCCTCGCTGCGATCCGATGCCGTCGGCGAGCTCGTCCGTGCCGGGCTCGTCACCGCCGGGCTCGTCGTCGCGCTGCCGGTCACCGACGGGGCGATGAGCCTGAGCTCGGCGGCCTACGCGGCCGCGCTGGGGCTCGCCGTCGTGGAGTTCCTCCTCGACGCCGTGCCGGGCATCGTCCTGCGTCTGCAGTCGCACGTGCTGCAACCCGGCTACTGGGCGGCGCTCGGTCGGCCGTGGGGCCCGACACCACTGCAGGACCAGCAGCTCGGGGGCGCGGTGCTGTGGTTCTTCGGCGAGGCCGGCGACATCCCGTTCATCGCCGCGCTGCTCGCGGCCTGGGTCGTCTCCGACGCCCGGGAGGCGCGGGCCCAGGACGCGGCCATGGACGCCGCCGACGCGCGGCTCCGGCCGCTGAGCGGCCAGGCCTCGGCGGGGGGGATGGCGCGGCCGGAGGAGCCGGAGCGCACCCGGCCGTGGTGGGAGACGGACCCGTCGGTGTTCGGCGAGGCACGGGCGCGTCGCTACGGGTGGCGCCCGGAGATCGGGCGAACGGACGATAGGCCGGCCGACCAGCCGGCCGACCAGCCGGCCGACCAGCCGGCCGACCAGCCGGCCGACCAGCCGGCCGACCGGGACGAGCGCCCGGGCGGCGCAGGGGGCTAGCCCCGCGGGACGGCCTCGCCGACGGCGTCCAGGAGGCGGGTGTAGGACTCGACGAGCAGTCGCCGCTCGGCCCGGATGCGGTCGTCGTCCGGCCGGCAGCCGTCGGCGACCCAGGCGTCGGACAGGCGCATCGCCTGCGCGCGGGCACGGGCGGCCGGCTCGAGGCCGCGCTCCGGGAGGCCGTAGACGTACGCGTAGACCCGCACCAGCGCCTCGACGAGGGCCCGCTCGTCGTCGTCGGTGCGTTCACGTTGCAGGATCCGGTGTTCCCGCCACCAGTCGACCTCGAGCTCGGCGGCCCGTGCCGGGTCGATCGCCAGGCCCTGATCGAGAGCGAGGAGGGCGTAGAAGCGCCGCATGGCGGCTCGCGCGGCGTCCGGGTCGTTGTCGGGGTAGGGCGCCCAGGCTTGGTTGCCCCGCAGGACGTACCAGGCGCCCAGAAGGGTCCGTGGCCAGGGCATGCCGAAGCCGGTGCGGACCATGACGACGGCCGCCCGCAGCACCAGCCGCCAGTCGCGCAGGTAGTACCCCACCCAGGCGTCGCACTCGGCACGTCCGAGCACCACCGGGTCGAAGGTCCACATCGAGCGTCCACGGGCCGCCATGCCGTGCCTCCTCTCACCCGCCCACCGTGCACACTGATCGCACGGCGGTCGTGCCGACCGGCCGTCGACCCGTCAGCCGCACGGTAGCGCGGGCGCCACCGACCAGGGAGGGTCTGGATGACCATCGGCAGCGAGCGGACGATTGCCGGCCTGCTCGTCCGCATGGACGTGCTCGCTGCCGAGCTCGAGGCCGAACGGAGCCCGGGCCGGCACTTCCTCTCGACCTATGCCCGGACCACCCGCGCCGTCGCCGCCGCGCTCGAGGACGGCCGGTTCGAGGACCCGCCGTGGGTCGAGGAGTGGGACGTCGCCTTCGCCGACCTCTATGTCGACGCGCTGCGGGCCTACCGCCGGTCACGGGCGTCCGCCCCCCGACCGTGGCGGGTGGCCTTCGAGGCGGACCCGTCGCTGCCGCCGATCGCCCACCTCCTGCTGGGGATGAACGCCCACATCAACTACGACCTGCCACAGGCGCTGATCGAGGTCATCCCGCCCGACGACGTCGGTGACACCCGGCTGATGGAGCGGCGCCGGCGGGACCACGAGCGGATCGACCGCGTCCTGATCGACCGGGTGGCCGCCGAGGACGTGGAGGTGAAGCGGGCGACCGGGGCGTTGCGGCTGATCGACCACGTGATGACACCGCTGAACCAGGCCGCCACGAAGCGGTTCCTCAAGGAGGCCCGGCAGAAGGTGTGGCACAACACCCTGGAGCTGCACCGGGCGCGGGTGCGCGGCGAGCCGGCCTACCGGCGCCGGCTCGACGACTTGGAGGTCCTCAGCGCCGCGAAGATCAACGACCTGCTGCGGCCCGGTGCGGTCGTGGTGCGCCTCGGGCTGATCGGCTTCGGCGTCACGCTGCCACCGGAGTGAGGCCGGCGGGGTCCTGCCGGGCGGGCAGCGGACAATGGCGCGATGACTCCCCCCTCCCGGGCCGGCAGGACGACGAGCGGGCCCGCCCTCGCCGTCGACGTCCGGACCCTGCACCGGAT
>DATKNA010000048.1:0-3358 GCA_035541595.1 Kineosporiaceae bacterium
GCGTGGCTACGGGAGCGGGGCCCAGTTCCGGGCGGGCGGCTGGCACGACCTCGTGCTGTACGGCCTGCTGCGCAGTGACCCGTGACCGGGCGCGGCATGCCGGGGATCCCGGTCGTCCTCGACGTCGACACCGGCGTGGACGACGCCTGCGCCCTGCTGCTGGCCGCCCGCCATCCCGCGCTCGACCTGCGCGCCGTCAGCTGCGTCGCCGGCAACGCGGCGCTGGACGACGTCGTCCGCAACACCCTCGTCGTCCTCGAGACGGCGGGGCGGGGTGACGTCCCGGTGGGGCGTGGAGCGCCACGGCCCCTGCTCGAGGCCGCGCGGCCCGCCCGGCACGTGCACGGCCTCGACGGCATGGGCGATCTGGGCCTGCCGGCACCCACCGGCCGGCCCGACGCCCGCCACGCCGTGACCTTGCTGCACGACGTGCTGCTCGAGGCCGCGGACCTCGGCGCTCCGGTGGTCCTCGTCCCGCTCGGGCCGATGACGAACATCGCCCTGCTGCTGCGCATGTACCCCGAGGCGGCCCGCGGGCTGAGCAGGATCGTGTTCATGGGCGGGACGGCCCGGGTCGGCAACGCGACCGCGGCGGCCGAGTTCAACGTGGTCCACGATCCCGAGGCCGCCGCCGTCGTGCTCGACGCCGCGACCGGACTCGGCGTCCCCGTCACGATGTACGGGCTCGACGTCTTCTACGACGTCCGGGTGACCCGGGCCCGGGCCCGGGAGCTGGTCGCGCAGACCGACCCGGCCGCCCGGCTCGCAGGCCGTCTGGTGGGGTTCCAGTGCGACCGCTTCGGAGTCGGCGACGCCACCATCGGTGACGCCGGCGCGGTCTGCGCCGTCGTGGACCCCGAGGGGCTGACGACCGCCCGGTCGCCGGTGCGGGTCGAGCTCAGCGGGGCGTGGACGCGCGGCCAGACGGTGGTGGACAGCCGTCCGGCGGCGCTCGACCGCGACCACGATCCGCTCGGCACGGCGGCCGCGCTCGTCGACGTCGCGCTGGCCGTGGACGGCGACCGCTACGCCCGGCTCTGGCTCGACACCGTGACCGGCGCGGTCAGCGCAGGGGACGGACCACGATCACCGACTGCCGCCCCGCCACCCGGGTGAGCACGATCGTGGCCTCGCCGTCCCCGTCGAGCCGCAGCTGGCGGCGCAACTGGTCCGGGTCGACCGCCGTTCCGCGTTTCTTGATCGTGAGCTTGCCCACCCCACGGTCGCGCAGCCACGTCCGCAGCGCCTTCAGCTGGAAGCCGAAGACCTGCTCGACCGCGTATGCCGTGGCCAGCGGGGTCCGGACGAGCCGGTCCCCGGTCACGTAGGCGATGCTCCGGTCGACGAGCCGGCCGCTCACCGCCGCGGCGACCTGCCCCACGAGGCCCGCCCGGATCACGGCACCGTCCGGTTCGTACAGGACGGAGCCGACCTGCCCCACCTGCGGTTCCACGAGACCGACGTCGGTGACCTCGGTGGCCGGCGTGGTCTCGTCGCCGTCCGGCGGCAGCACCAGCGCGGCCCGGCGGATACCGCCCCGGGCGAGCAGGCCGAACCAGAGGCCGGCCTCGACGACGTCGCCCGCCACGGAGATCCACTGCGCTTCCGCATCACCGGGCACGAGGTGGTGCGGGATCCCCGGGGCGGTCTTCATCCCGACCGCGGGCAGCCGGCGTGCGAGGTCGAGGACGAACGACAGTGGGGGCGAGCCGGCGCGCGGGTCGAGCAGGCGCTTGCCGGCCGCGGGGCCGTCGGCGTGCCGGCGGGAGGGATCGACGAAGGCGCCGCCGACGCCGGCCAGGTCGGTCGCCGTCGCGTCCTCACAGCGCACCACGGCCTCGGGCCAGTGCCGCAGGTTCATCGTCGCGACGGCGGCGGTGAGCTCGTCGCGCTCCACGGCGATGACCTCGCGGTCGAACGTGGCCAGGGCCATCGCGTCGGCCCCGATGCCGCAACCGAGGTCGGCGACCCGCTCGACACCGGCGGCGCAGAAGCGCTGGGCGTGCCGGGCGGCGACCGACAGCCGGGTGGCCTGCTCGAGTCCGGCGGGCGTGAAGAGCATGCCGTCGGCGAACGGGCCGAACTTGTCGCGGGCGGCGGCGCGCAGCCGGGCCTGGGTGAGCGCGGCGGCGACGAGCGCGGGCGGGTGGCCGGCCGCACGCAATCGCTCGCCGAGCACCAGGGACTCGGACTCCTGGTACGGCGGCAGCGACTCCAGCAAGGCCCATCCCTGCTGGGTGAGCAGCGCGGAGATGCCCTCGGGGTCCACCCGCACGATCCTTCCACGCGGCCCTTCCACGCGGCCGCGCGGGCCTGACCGCGCGGGCCCGAGAGCGTGGAGATCACCTTCGCGACATGGACCGGATGGAGATCCACACCCCGACTCCTGGTGTCCATTCCGCGAAGGGGATCGTCACGATGCAGAGCACGTCCCCGCGGGCCTGGCACTCGAGTTGACCGAGTGCTAATCCTCGGCCTAGATTCAGCGATAGCACTCTCCCTGCGAGTGTGCCAGCCAGGCAGGGCTCCACCGACACCCGCGACGGCGGTGAGAGCCTCGCCGGCACGCCCGATCATCAACCCATACGCCTACTTCAGCGACATTCCCGAAGGGGAGGGTCAGCACGTGTCGGTCTCCATCAAGCCGCTCGAGGACCGGATCGTCGTCAAGCCGCTCGACGCCGAGCAGACGACGGCCTCCGGCCTGGTCATCCCGGACACCGCGAAGGAGAAGCCCCAGGAGGGCGAGGTCCTCGCGGTCGGCCCCGGCCGTTTCGACGACGAGGGCGAGAAGCGCATCCCCCTCGACGTGAAGGTCGGCGACACGGTCCTGTACAGCAAGTACGGCGGCACCGAGGTCAAGTACAGCGGCGAGGAGTACCTCATCCTCTCCGCCCGCGACGTCCTCGCCGTCATCGAGCGCTGACGGCCCGCAGGCCGTCAGCGACCAGGTCCGGCTCTCGTGAGCCGATCGTCCGCCCCGACCTGCCGGCACCCGGCCGCCGGTCGGGGCGGACGTCGTCGCCCGGGGCCTCCACCAGCCACCCTGCCAGGCCTCGCGCCCGGGGCAGCGGTGCCAGGAGCAGAAGAGGAACACCACACCCATGGCCAAGTCCCTGGAGTTCGAGGACTCCGCCCGGCGCTCCCTGGAGCGCGGGGTGGACGCCCTCGCCGACACGGTGAAGGTGACGCTCGGCCCGCGCGGCCGCAATGTCGTCATCGACAAGAAGTGGGGCGCTCCCACGATCACGAACGACGGCGTGACGATCGCGAAGGAAGTGGAGCTGCAGGACGCGTGGGAGAACCTGGGCGCCCAGCTCACGAAGGAGGTCGCCACCAAGACGAACGACGTCGCCGG
>DATKNA010000049.1:0-10598 GCA_035541595.1 Kineosporiaceae bacterium
GGGGACCCTTGTGGTCGCCATGACACGACGTCCGTCCCCGTGAGGTTCCCCGTCGCGTCATCCCCTCGGCACGGTGAACGTCTCCAGCGCGGCCTTCACGGTGCGCAGGCCGGTCCAGTCCCCGTCGAACCGGAGCACGGCGAGCGCCGACGTCGGGAACTTGTCGGCCAGCGCCTCGAGCGCTCGCCGGTCGGACCTGCGCCCGGCCAGCCGCAACGCCGTGACGCTCGTCGCGGGCTCGTGCCCCACGATCACCAGGGTCCGCACGGACGCCGGCGCGGCGGCCACCACGTCGAGGACCTCGTCGGCGTCGCCCGTGTACAGCTCGGGCAGGTACCGCGTCGGCACGGGTGGCAGCGAACGACGGACGATCTCCCACGTGTGCCGGGTCCGGACGGCCGTGGAGCACAGCGTGAGGTCCGGACGCGGACCCTCGGTCGCCAGCCACTGTCCCGCGGCCTGCGCGTCCCGACGGCCACGTCCGGACAGGGGGCGGTCCTCGTCCGGCACGCCGTGCGGCCAGGCGGATTTCGCGTGCCGGAGCAGGACGAGCCGCCGCTGCACCGGGTGGGCCACGGCGACTCAGCCCATCGCGTGGAAGCCGCCGTCGACGTGGACGATCTCGCCCGTGGTCGCCGGGAACCAGTCCGACAGCAATGCAGTCACCGAGCGGGCGGTCGGTTCGGGGTCGGTGACGTCCCAGCCGAGCGGTGCCTTCTCCGGCCAGACGGACTCGAACGCCTCGAACCCGGGGATGGACTTCGCGGCCGTCGTCCGGATGGGCCCCGCAGCGACCAGGTTCACCCTGATCCCGTCGCCGCCCAGCTCGCGGGCGAGATAGCGGGCGGTGGACTCGAAGGCGGCCTTGGCCACGCCCATCCAGTCGTACACCGGCCAGGCGTAGCGGGCGTCGAAGGTCAGGCCGACGATCGCCGAGCCGGGGCCCAGCAGCGGGCGGGCCGCGACGGCGAGCGCCTTCAGCGAGTACGCCGACACCTGCAGCGCCGTCGCCACGTCGTCCCACGTCGCGCTGAGGAAGTCGAAGGCGCCCTGGGGGGCGAAACCGATGGAGTGCACGACACCGTGCAGCGCGTCGGTGTGCTCCCGGACGCGGTCGGCGAGCGCATCGAGGTCGTCGTCGCTGGTCACGTCGAGCTCGACCAGCGGCGCCGGCTTCGGTAGCCGCCGGGAGATCGTCGTGGTGATCTTCATCTGGCGGCCGAAGGACGTGAGGATGACGTCAGCGCCCTCCTCCTGGGCCAGGCGCGCCACGTGGAAGGCGATCGAGGCGTCCGTGAGGACCCCGGTGACCAGCAGCGTCCTGCCCTCGAGCAGACCCATCGAGCTCTCCTCTCCCCGACTCTCCCGCGGGTCCGTCGGTTCCCGCCCCGGGTTGCCGCGACCCTATCCCCCGCGAGATCAGTGGCCCATCCCCAGGCCGCCGTCCACCGGCACGACGGCCCCGCTGATGTAGCCGGCGGCGTCCGAGGCGAGGAACCGTACGGCGGCCGCCACCTCCTGCGGCTGCGCGAACCGGCCGGCCGGGATGGCCGACAGGTAGGTCGCCCGGGTGTCGTCCGGCAGCGCCGCCGTCATGTCGGTCTCGACGAAACCTGGCGCGACGACGTTCGCCGTGATGCCCCGGCCTCCCAGCTCCCGGGTCACCGACCGGGCGATGCCGACCAGCCCCGCCTTGCTGGCCGCGTAGTTGACCTGGCCGGGCGAGCCGTAGAGGCCGACCACGCTGGAGATCAGGACGATCCGGCCCCGCCGCAGCCGGATCATGCCCCTGCTCGCCCGCCGTACGCACCGGAACGCGCCCGTCAGGTTGGTGTCGATCACGGCCTCGAAGTCGGCGTCGCTCATCCGCAGCAGCAGCTGGTCGCGGGTGAGGCCGGCGTTCGCCACCAGCACCTCGACCGGACCCTGCTGCTCCTCGACCGCGGTGAAGGCGGCGTCGACGGCGGCGGTGTCGGTGACGTCGCACCGGACGCCGAAGAGCCCCTCGGGCGGCTCGCCGGAACGGTGGGTGACCGCGACACGGTCGCCGTCCGCCGCCAGTGCCCGGGCGATGGCGAGACCGATCCCCCGGTTCCCTCCGGTGACGAGCACGCTGCGGCCCATGGCTTCCTCCTTGTCGCGGCTGATCCTGACGGCCTTGGCGGGCGAGACGCTCGACGACCCTAGCGGGTGGGCACGACCGCCCAGGAAGGCGACCGGACCGGCTAGGGTCGTCCGGACCTCGACCGCGCAGGACAGGAGGGTCAGATGAAGGCCGTGCACGTGAGCCGGTTCGGCGGCCCGGAGGTGCTGGAGGTCGTCGACCTCGACGTCCCGCGACCGGGGCCGGGCCAGGTGCTCGTGGACGTGGACGCCGCAGGTGTGAACTTCGCCGACACCCACGCCACCGACGACTCCTACCTGCGCCGACAGCATCTCCCGTTCGTCCCGGGGACGGAGGTCGTGGGCGTCGCGCGGGGCGGCCGGTACGACGGCCGGCGCGTCGTGGCGCTGCTCGGCGGGGGCGGCGGGTATGCGGAGCAGGCGGTGGCGCCCGAGGCGCTCGCCTTCCCGGTCCCCGACGAGATCTCGGACGGCGCGGCGCTCGCGCTGGTGCTCCAGGGCACCACGGCCTGGCACCTGCTCCGGACGTCGACGCGCATGGGGTCCGGCGAGAGCGTGGTCGTGCACGCCGGATCCGGCGGCGTCGGCAGCATCGCCGTCCAGCTCGCCCGCCAGTGGGGCGCCGGACGGGTCATCGCGACGGCCTCGTCGCCGGCCAAGCGCGAGCTCGCGGTCTCGCTCGGTGCGCACGCGGCCGTTGACGTCTCCCACACCAGCACGGCCGATGAGGTCCGCGACGTCCTCCGGGACGCCAACGAGGGCCGGTCCGTCGACGTCGTCCTGGAGATGACCGGCGGCCACGTCTTCGACGGGTCGCTGGCCGCGCTGGCTCCGCTGGGCCGGCTCGCCGTCTACGGCCTCGCCTCGCGGGTGCCGCCCACGCCGATCTCCCCGGTCGCGCTGATGGGCACGTCGCGGACCGTGGCGGGATTCTGGCTGGTTCACGCGGTGCAGTCGCCGAACGGGCTGCAGCCGGCGATGGACGAGCTGCTGTCGCTGGTCCGCGCCGGCCGTCTGCGGCCCGTGGAGGGCGGGACGTACCCGCTGGAGGCGGCGCGACAGGCGCACGCGGCCCTGCTCGCCCGGGACACGACGGGCAAGCTCGTGCTCCGGGTCGGGGCCGACCCGACCACCTGACCGCCCGGATCGCGGTCAGGTGAACCGGCCCGGAGCAGGCCCGCACCCCGCACACGGGCATCCATGGTGCGCAGGTCGAACCGGGCGTACGGTCGAGGCGTGAGTCTCGCTCCGCGCAGCCAGGAGCCGGCCCGCCGCGAGGTCTACCGCATCACCGCCGCCAACGGCTCGCGGTCGGCCGACATGCAGCAGCGCGCCACCCGTTACCTGCTCTCCATGGGCATCCGGACGCTGTGCGTCATTCTCGTGATCGTCGTCCCCGGGCCGCTGCGCTGGGTCTTCGCCGTCGGCGCCATCGCGCTGCCGTACATCGCCGTGGTCTCGGCCAACGCCGCGGGCGAGCGGCGGCAGCGGCCCGTGTCGGCCCCGCCGCCGCGAGCGCCGGCGAGCCTGGAGCGGCCGGCTTCCGCCGTGCCGGTTCGGGCGGAGACCGTCGAGCACGAACCCCGCTGACCCGCGGGGACCCGCTCACCAGAACTCGGTGCCGGGCTCCCCCTTGAACGGGCCGGCCACGCGCGACGTCACCCAGCCGCCGTAGAACCCGCCGGGCTGCGGCGTCACCACCTCGCCGTCCACCGTGCAGCGGTCCATCGGACCCGCGTACACCGCCACGTGGTCCGCGAGCGCCTGGTAGGGTGGCGTGGGCCGCGGGTACGTCCAGGCCGCGCGGGGTGCCACCCGGCCGTCGCCGCCGATCACGTCGACGTACGCCGCCAGCCCCTTCCACTCGCAGAGCGAGAAGCCGGCGGTGGGCCGCAGGCTCCCCGGAGCGAATGCCGCGACGGGGAGGTAGTACGTCGGTGGGTGGCTGGTCTCCAGGACCAGCAGCGCGTGGTCCGTCATCGCGATCCGGACGCCGCCGAACACGATCTCGATCACCGAGCCGGTCGGCTCCAGCCGGGGCGGCCGCGGGTAGTCCCACACCGACTCCTGGCCGGGACCGACCGGTTCGGGGCGGGCAGGCGCTCGTCGCGGTCCGGGCACGCTGGGATCGTCGCACGGACGTCCCCGGGGAGGCGATCGATGAGCCCTTCGGGTGAGGCTGCCGCCCGGTCGCCCGCGCCCTCTTTCTCTGACACAGCTGCGTGTCATACTTGCGAGGCGTGCTCTGCATCCCCCGTCGGAGCGCGCGAGGACGCCGGGCGGCAACCCCCGTGGCTGCCCGGCGTCCGCCATGTCGTGGTCCGCCGGACGGTGCGAACACCTGGACGCGAGCCGCTCCTGCTCCTGCGGCAGGTCGGGTCGGCGTGCGGAAGCGGCGCCGGACGCAGCTCTCGGGAGCCTCCGAGCGACCGGCAGGCCGCTCGGCCGGGCGCTGGGGGACACTGAGGGCGTGGTCGACGCTCCTGGTTCCCGGCTGATGTGCAGCGCCCGCGGGTGCCGCGCGGACGCGGTCTGGGGGCTGCGCTGGAACAACCCTCGGCTGCACCCGCCGGAGCGGCGCAAGACCTGGCTCGCCTGCCCGGCCCATCGGGCGGGCCTGGAGACCTTCCTGTCGAGCCGCGGACTGCTCCGCGACGTCGTCCAGGCCGTCGAGCTCGGCGAGGGCGCCCGGTGACCGACCGGAGCGGCCGGATAGCCGGCCAGGGCTCGGTCGGGCCCGCGGCGGACCTGCCCGCCACGGTGGGGCGCGCGGCGGACTCTTCCGAGCCGGCTCCTCCGGGCGTCCGCGGCGTGCTGGCCGTGCTCCGGGAGCCGTACTGGCTCCGGATGGGGTTGCTCGTCGTCGCCCTCTCGTCGGCGTTCGTCCTGCTCGGCCGGTGGCAGTGGGGCCGGCACGAGGACAAGGTGGCCCGCGCCCGGCTGATCGACAGCAGCTACGACGCGCCGCCCGTGCCGCTCGCGCAGCTGCTCCAGGCCGCGACCGGGCCGTTGCCCGCGGCAGCCCAGTGGCGCCCCGTCCGGGAGCGGGGCAGGTATCTGCCCGCCGGCGCCGTCGACGTCCGCAACCGCCCGGACAGCGCCGGCGAGTACGGCTACGAGGTCGTCGTCCCGTTCCAGGTCGACGGTGGCCCGGTGCTGCTCGTGGACCGCGGCTGGATCCCCAACGGGGCCTCGGGGGCGAGGCCGGACGCGGTTCCGGCACCCCCGTCCGGCGAGGTCACCGTCGTCGCGCGGTTGCGGCCGGCGGAGCCTCCCAGCGGCCGGCCCTCGCCGCCGGGCCAGGCCGAGCGCATCGACGTCCCGAGGATCACAGCTGCCCTCGGGCAGCCGGCGGTCACCGGCGCGTACGCGGTCCTGGCCCGGGAGGACCCCACGCCGGCCGTCGCGCCCGCCCTGCTGCCCCGCCCTGACGAGGACCTCGGGCCGCACCTGGCCTACGCGATCCAGTGGTGGGCCGGGGCGATCACGGTCTACGTGCTGCTCGTGGTGTACGCCCGCAAGGAGGCGTGGCGCCGCGCCGGTCTCGTCGGTCCCGCTGCCGTCCCGCCCACGCGCCGGTCACGCCGCCGCGAGCTCTCCGACGAGGAGTGGGAGGACCTCGCCGACGAGGCCGTCCACGCGCGCGCTCGCCAGCCGGTCGTAGGCGGTCGGCCCGGAGTTGACGACCACGAGCCGGACGCCGGCCCGCAGCGCCACGTCGACCAGTGACGCCGCCGGGCGGACCGTCAGCGTCGTGCCGACCACGAGCAACAGGTCCGCCCCGGCCGCCGCCGCCAGAGCCGCGGCGAGCACGGCGCGGTCCACGGGCTGACCGAACGACACCGTGGCCGGCGTGAGCAGGCCGCCGCAGCGCAGGCAGCGCGGGTCGTCGTCACCGGCCGCGACGCGCCGGAGCGTCAGGGCGGTCGGACCGGTCCACGGGCACCCCAGGCATTCGACCCGGTGGATCGTGCCGTGCAGCTCGAGGACCCGCTCGGCGGTGGTGCCGGCGAGCTGGTGCAGGCCGTCGACGTTCTGTGTGACGACCGCCCGGAGACGGCCCGAGCGCTCGAGCCGGACGAGCGCGGCGTGGCCCCGGTGCGGGCGGGCCGACCAGGCCGGATGCTCGGTGCGCCGGCGCCATGCCTGGCGGCGGAGCTCCGGGTCGCAGCGGTACGCCGCGATGTCGGCGAGGCGGCGCGACCCGGGGTCCCGCGTCCAGAGGCCGTTCGGCCCGCGAAAGTCCGGGATCCCGGACTCGGTGCTCATCCCGGCGCCGGACAGGACCGTGACGGCCCCGGCGTCGGCGATCCACCGGGCGACCTGCTCGACGGCTTGTCCCATGCCGCCACGATAGGCCGGGCCGCACCGCGGCCGCCGCTCAAGGCCCGCTCGCCGCACGCCGATCCACGGACGGTGCGAACCCCTGGAGCGCCGCCTTCCGGAGCGCGCCGCCGTGGACGGGGCGGGAGCGCATGGACCTGGGCCTGACCGACCGCGTCTACCTGGTGACCGGGGCGGCCGATGGGGTCGGCCGCGCCTGCGCCGAGCAGCTGGCGGCGGAGGGCGCGCGGATGGTGCTGGGCGGTGACGACGACGAGGCCGCGCTGGCGGGGGTGGCGGCCGTCCTCGGCGGCTCCGACCGGGCGATGGCGATCAGCGGGGACCTCGCCGAGGCAGGCATCGAGACCTGCCTCGTGGCGGCGGCCATCGCCCGGTACGGGCGGCTCGACGGCGCGCTGGTGACGGTGGTCCCGCCGCCGCCCGGGGCCGCGGTCGACACCGGGGACGGCGACTGGCGGCTGGCCTTCGAGTCGTCCTTCCTCGGGCCGCTGCGGCTGTGCCGGGCCGTCGCCCGGAACGCCTCCCAGGAGGGCGGGTCGATCGTCTTGCTGCTCCCGGCCTCCGGGCGGGCGGCCGCCGGGGCCTGCGGACTGGACGAAGGCCTGCGGCCGGCGGTCGCCGGCACGTCCAGGGCCCTGGCCGAGGAGCTGGGCCACCGGGCGATCAGGGTCAACACCGTGCTGTCCGGCCTGGTGGACGGGGACCTGACGGCGGACGACGACGATCTCGGGGCGCTCGGCGTGGCCGGGAGCGCGCTCGGCCGCTGTGGTGAGCCGTCCGAGATCGCGCGGCCGGCCGTCTTCCTGCTCTCGCCGGCGGCGAGCTACGTGACGGGGACGACCCTCGCGGTCGACGGCGGCGCGGCACGCGCCTGATCCCGGGTCGGGACGGGAGCCATCAGGCGGGGGCCGCCGTCTGGGTGGCGTCCTCGGCGAACTGGGTGCGGTACAGGTCGGCGTAGAGGCCGCCGTGGGCCAGCAGCTCCGCATGCCGGCCCACCTCGACGATCCGGCCGTTCTCGACGACGGCGATGACGTCCGCCGCCCGCACGGTGGACAGCCGGTGGGCGATGACGATCGAGGTCCGCCCCTCGAGGGCGCCGTCCAGGGCCCGCTGGACGGCGAGCTCCGACTCCGAGTCCAGATGGGCCGTCGCCTCGTCGAGCACCACGACGCCCGGCGCCTTGAGGAGCAGCCGGGCCAGGGCGATCCGCTGCTTCTCGCCGCCGGACAGCCGGTGGCCACGGTCCCCGACGACGGTGTCCAGGCCTTCCGGCAGCGATGCGACGAGGTCCCAGATCTGCGCGTCCCGCAGCGCCCGGACCATGTCCGCCTCGGTGGCCTCCGGCTGGGCGTAGGCGAGGTTCGCCCGGACCGTGTCGTGGAACAGGTGCGCCTCCTGCGTGACCACGCCGACCCGGGCGTGCAGGGAGGTCTGGGTGACGTCACGGACGTCGACGCCGCCGACCCGCACTGCGCCGTCGGTGGGGTCGTAGAGGCGCGCGACCAGGCTGGTGATCGTGGTCTTGCCGGCGCCGCTCGGGCCGACCAGGGCCAGGAGCTGACCCGGCTCCACGCGCAGGGACACGCCGCGCAACACCTCGCCGCCCGGGGCCCGGTCCGGCACCGCGACCTGCTCCAGCGACGCCAACGAGACCTCGTCGGCGCCGGGGTACCTGAAGCGGACGTCGTCCAGCTCGACGGACAGCGGGCCGCGGGGCAGCTCGCCGGCCCCCGGCCGGTCCCTGACCAGCGGCTCCAGGTCGAGCACCTCGAACACCCGCTCGAAGCTCACCAGGGCCGTCATGACGTCGATGCGCACGTTCGTCAGCGCCGTGAGCGGGCCGTAGAGGCGGCCCAGCAGTGCCGCCAGCGCCAGCAGCGAGCCGATCGAGAGTGTGCCGGCGATCGTGAGCAGGCCGCCCACACCGTAGACGATCGCCGTCGCCAGGGACGCGACCAGGGTGAGCGAGGTGAAGAAGATCCGGTTGCTCATCGCGATCCGGACGCCGATGTCCCGGACCCGCCCGGCCTTGTCGGCGAACTCGGCGTCCTCGCTCTCGGGTCGGCCGAAGAGCTTGACGAGCAGCGCGCCGGCGACGTTGAACCGCTCGGTCATCCGGCCGCCGAGCTCCGCGTTGAGCTGCATGGACTCCCGGGTCAGCCGCTGCAGCCGGGCGCCGACCCGCCGGGCGGGCCACAAGAACAGCGGCAGCAGCAGCAGCGAGGCGATCGTGATCGGCCAGGACAGGTAGAGCATCGTCACGGTGACGAGCGCGAGCGAGACGACGTTGGAGACCACGCCGGACAGGGTCGAGGTGAACGCCTGCTGGGCGCCGATGACGTCGTTGTTGAGCCGGGACACGAGTGCACCGGTCTGGGCCCGGGTGAAGAACGCGATCGGCTGGCGGAGCACGTGCCCGAACACCTGGGTGCGCAGGTCGTAGATCAGCCCCTCGCCGATCCGGGAGGACAGGTAGCGCTGGCCGAGCCCGGCCAGCGCGTCCACGATCGCCAGGCCGGCGATGATGAGCGCGATGACGAGGACCACGGTCCGGTCGCCCGTGGAGACCCCGTTGTCGACGAGCCGCTTGAGCAGCAACGGCTGGACGACGACGAACAGCGCGTCGAGCACGACGAGGGCCAGGAAGAAGGCGATGAGCAGGCGGTAGGGCCGCGCGTACGTGAGCACGCGACGCCACGTGCCGCGCGCGAGCTTGCGCTGGGCGACGCTACGGTCACGGCTGAACGAGCGCGCCGTCATCCATGGGGAGTGTCCTGCCACCCGGGTCCCTTCGCCGTCGGGCCGCCGGAGGTGGCGAACCCGCTGCGGCCAACGTCAGCCGCCGGTGACAGCTTCCCTCAGTAGAGCCCGCAGGCGTTCGCCCTGAGCGAGACGCTCGGCGGCCAGTTGGCTCGGCCGCGCGGCGTCCCGCGCGCCGCGCAGCAGTCCCTTGGTCGCCCGGACGGCCGGGCCGGGATTCGCCAGGACCGCCTGCGCGAACGCGTCCACCGCCGGCGCCAGGCCGGACGCCGGGACCACCGCCTGCGCCAGACCGATCCGCTCGGCCTCCACGGCGTCCACCCACCGGGCGGTGGCACAGATGTCCACCGCCCGGGCGTAGCCGACGGCGTCCACCAGCGCACCTGTCCCGCCGAGGTCCGGAACGAGCCCCAGCGCGGGTTCGCGCATCGCGAACCGGGCGTCCTCGGCCGCGATCCTGACGTCGCAGGCCAGGGCCAGCTGGAACCCGGCGCCCACGGCGTGGCCCTGGACGGCGGCCACGCTGACGAAGGGACCGTCGGACCACGTGCTGAAGCCCGCCTGGTACGAGGCGATCGTGACGTCCAGCTCCGCCTGCCTCATCCGGGCGAGCTCGCGCAGACCGGGCTCTCCGGGAAGTCCTCCGGGGCCGAACGCCCTGCGATCCAGGCCGGCGGAGAACGATGCGCCCCGGGCGCGGATGACGACCACGTCGGCCACCTCGGCCGCCCACGTGCCCGCCGCGGCCAGGGCACGCCACATGGCCGGCGTCTGGGCATTCCGTCGCTGCGGGTCGTCGAGTACGACATCCGCCCGCCGACCCGTCAGGGTCAGCCTCAGGCCTGCGGCGGAGGCCTGGTCGGCGAGGTCTGCCGGCGGGGTCTCCCGGTCCTCGATCGGCACGTTCACGCCCGCCCCCGACCGCTGCGACCACCCCGGGGACGACGGCTGCGCATCCACCCTCGGGGATGCGCCCCCGCCGCCCCGCCGCTGCTGGACGGCACGGCCCGGCTCGGCCGGCCGGCTCAGCGCTGCTTGCTCTTGCCGCGGGTCGCGCCGCCGCGGCTGCGAAGGCTCACGTCGTTCTCCGTGAGGATCCGGTGGACGAAGCCGTAGGACCGTCCCGTCTCCTCTGCCAACGCGCGAATGCTGGCACCGTTCGCGTACTTCTTCGTGAGCTCGCCGGCGAGCTTGGCTCTGTCGGCTCCCGTGATCCGGGCGCCCTTCTTCACAGTCTCGGCCACTGATCCTCCTCGACGATGTTCGTGCCGGACCATCCTCGGCCCGCGCGTGCCGGTCGGCCATTCGAAAGATCTTTTCGACCTGTGGCCCCGCGCGTTTTGGCTGATGGTGGAGAGGGGTGGAGG
>DATKNA010000050.1:0-3157 GCA_035541595.1 Kineosporiaceae bacterium
TGCACCGCGGACGTCGAGAGTCCGGTCGCCTTGCCGAGGTCGGTGTAGCTCATCCGGCCGTCGGCGAGCAGCAACCGCAGGATCGCGCGGTCGATCTCCTCCATCGGCGCAGGGTACAACCGGCGGCGGCTGGCAGGATCGCCTCGTGCCGGACCGCCTCATGCTGCTGGACTCCGCCTCGCTGTACTTCCGGGCCTTCTTCGGCGTCCCGGACTCGGTGAGGGCCCCCGACGGCACAGCCGTCAACGCCGTCCGGGGCTTCCTCGACATGGTCGCGACCCTGGTGGTCCGGCGGCGTCCGGCCCGGCTCGTCGCCTGCTGGGACGAGGACTGGCGGCCGGCCTTCCGGGTGGCGGCGCTGCCCTCGTACAAGGCGCACCGCCTGGCCGACCCGGCGACGGGGGCGGAGGAGACGCCGCCGGGCCTGGAGCCGCAGGTGCCGATCATCCGCGACGTGCTGGCGGCGTTCGGGATCGCCGTCGTGGGGGGCCCGGGGCTCGAGGCGGACGACGTCGCCGGCACCCTGGCCACCCGCGAGGCCGAGCGCGGGCCGGCGGACGTCGACGTCGTCACCGGGGACCGGGACCTGTTCCAGCTGGTCGACGACGCCGCCGGGGTCCGGGTGCTCTACACCGGCCGTGGGGTCCGCAACCTCGAGATCGTCGACGAGGCCGCCTTGCGGGAGAAGTACGGCGTGGCCGGCGGCGACGCGTACGCCGACCTCGCCGTGCTGCGCGGCGACGCCAGCGACGGCCTCCCGGGGGTCCCCGGCATCGGCGAGAAGACCGCCGCCGCGCTGCTGACCCGGTACGTGAGCCTGGAGAAGCTCCTCGAGGCCCTCGACGGCGGCGACCCCGACCTGCGCTCAGGCTCCGGACGGCGGCTGCTCGTGGCCCGCGACTACCTGGCCGTGGCACCGCTCGTGGTGCGCGTCGTCCGCGACGCTGCCCTCCCGGAGGTCGACGACCGGCTGCCGCCCACGCCCGTCGACCAGGAGGCGCTCGTCGCGCTCGCGGATCGTTGGGGCGTCTCGTCGAGCATCGCCCGTCTCGTGGAGGCCATCTCGTCCACAGCTCCGCGGTGATCAAGGAATAGGTGGCGATCAAGGAATAATTCGCGATCAAGGAACAGCATTCCTTGATCGCCACCTATTCCTTGATCACCGCAGGGTGGGGGATCAGACCACCGAGGAATAGGCGACGACGCCGCGGCGGACGCCATCGATCGCGTCTTGTGCGGCGCGCCGGAGCGCGGCGCCCCCCTCGGACTCGGCGGCCGCCAGCTCGACCTGGCCGAGCAGATCCACCACCTGCTTCGACCACCGCACGAAGTCGCCGGCGGCGAGGTCGGCGTCCGAGAGCACGGTCTCGAGGCGGGCTCCCGACGCCCACCGATGGACGGCCCACGCCAGGCCCAGGTCGGGCTCGGGGGTGACCTCGAGGTCGTGCGCATGTTCCGCGTCCTCGAGGGCCGACCAGATCCGGACCGTCTCGTCGAGCGCGCGGCGGGCCGGGCCACCTGGTAGCCGGGGGCTGACGCCGGCTTCGTCCCGGCGCGACTCGTACACGACGGCGCTGGCGCATGCCGCGAGCCCCGGCCCGTCCAGACCTGCCCAGACCCCTTCGCCCAGGCACTCGGCGACGAGCCGGTCGGACTCCGCGTAGATCCGCTTGAGTCGGCGTCCCTCGGCCGTCACGGTGTCGCCGGCGAGGTAGCCGCGCTCGGTCAGCAGGTCGCACACCCGGTCGAAGACACGCGCGATCGTGTTCGTCCGTCCCTCGATGCGCCGGGTGAGCGCCTCGGTCTCCCGGTGCAGCCGCCACCAGCGCTGCGCCCAGCGGGCGTGGTCCTCCCGGTCCGCGCAGCCGTGGCAGGGATGGGCGCGCAGCTGCCGGCGCAGCGTGGCGAGCTCCTCGTCGTCCGCGGCGGCCGATCGGCCCCGCGCCGACCGCGGCGCGTCGTCGGCCGCCGCGGCGCCGAGCGCGTTGCGCAGGGTCGACGCGAGGTCGCGCCGAGCCGTGGGGTTGCGCGAATTGAAGGTCTTGGGGATGGAGACCCGGGTCAGGGGCTCGAGCGGGCCGGGCACCTCGGCCAGCGACAGCCGGTGGAGCTGCCGGTCGACAGTCAGCACGGTCGGGCGCGGGCCGTCCGGGCCGGCGGGGGTGCCGGGGTCGACCACGACCGCCCACCCGGTCCGCCGGCCCGCCGGTACCCGGACGACGTCCCCGCGCCGCAGCCGCTCCAGCGACGCCAGCGCCGCAGCTCGGTGATCGCGATTGGACCGGCGGGAGAGCTCCGCCTCCCGGTCCGCGATCCGCCGGCGCAGAGCCGCGTACTCGGTGAAGTCGCCGAGATGGCAGCGCATCGCCTCGGCGTAGCCCGCGAGCGCCTCCTCCTGCCGGCGCGCCTGCCGGGCCAGGCCGACGACGGCGCGGTCCGCCTGGAACTGGGCGAACGACGTCTCCAGGATCTCCCGGGCCCGGACCCGGCCGACCTGGTCGACGAGATTGACCGCCATGTTGTAGGTCGGCCGGAAGCTGGAACGCAGCGGATAGGTGCGCGTCGACGCGAGCCCGGCGACCGCCTCCGGGTCGAGCCCGGGATGCCAGAGCACCACCGCGTGGCCCTCGATGTCGATGCCGCGCCGCCCGGCCCGGCCGGTGAGCTGGGTGTACTCACCCGGGGTGATGTCGGCGTGGGTCTCGCCGTTCCACTTGACCAGCTTCTCCAGCACGACGCTGCGGGCCGGCATGTTCACCCCGAGGGCCAGCGTCTCGGTGGCGAACACGGCCCTGACGAGCCCGCGGCCGAACAGCTCCTCGACGACCTCCTTGAACGTCGGCAGAAGCCCGGCGTGGTGCGCCGCCACGCCGCGCTCGAGCGCCTCGGCCCACTCCCAGTACCCCAGGACGGCAAGATCCTCGTCCGGGATGTCCGCGCACCGGACGTCGACGACGCGCCGGATCTCGTCGCGCTCCTCCGGCGTCGTCAGCCGCAGGCCCCAGGCCATGCACTGCCGGACGGCCGCGTCGCAGCCGGCCCGGCTGAAGATGAACGTGATCGCGGGCAGCAGCCCGGCCCGGTCGAGGTGCTCGATCACCTCGGCCTCTTCCGGCGTGGTCAGCCGCAGCCCCGCGGCCAGGCACTGCTCGACCGC
>DATKNA010000051.1:0-8663 GCA_035541595.1 Kineosporiaceae bacterium
CGGCGCTGTCGCCGGCCCGCCTGACCCGCCATCCGACCGTCCGACGCCGAAGGGAGGCTTGCCGTGCCAGCCCCTCTCGGCCGCCTCCGCCCGGCCAGCCTCGGGGTGTTCGCCGTCCTCGTCATGGCCGGGATGCTGTTCGCCGTCAGCGCCACCACGGCGCGGGGCACCCAACTTCGGACCGACCGCAGTGACGCCGCCGCGCTCGCCCGCAGCGAGCAGGCCCGCTACGCCGCCCTGCTCGCCCGGCTGGCGGCCCTGCGCCGAGAGGTCGACGAGCGCACCCGGGCGGCCGCCGGGGGCGATGCGACGGTCCGTGACCTGCGCGCCCGCGGCGATGCGCTGGCCACGGGCGCGGGCCTGGCACCGGTCCAGGGGCACGCGCTCCGGGTCGTCCTGGACGACGCCCCTCGGCGGGCCACCCTGCCCGTCGGCATCACGCCCGACGACCTCGTCGTCCACCAGCAGGACGTCCAGGCCGTGGTCAACGCGTTGTGGCTCGGCGGCGCCGAGGCGATGATGCTCATGGACCAGCGGGTGATCTCCACGAGTGCGGTCCGGTGCGTCGGGAACACCCTTCTGCTCCAGGGCCAGGTCTACTCCCCGCCCTATCGGATCAGCGCGATCGGCGACCCGGCCAGGCTGCGCGGCGCGCTCGACTCCTCCGCTGCCTTGCAGATCTACCGCGAGTTCTCCAAGGCCTACGGGCTGGGCTGGTCGGTGCAGGACCAGGGCGACGTCACGTTCCCCGCCTTCACCGGGAGCCTGGACCTGCGCTTCGCGACGCCACTGCCGGCCCCGTCGGACGCGCCCTCGTCCCCGGCGAACCGGGCGCCCACCGCGGCGCGGTCCTCTGCGCCCGCGCCCTGACGCCGTGCGACGATATCGGTACGCATCCCGACGTACGCGCCCATCGGAGGTGAGGCAGCGATGACGACCCGGATCCTCGTCGTGGACAACTACGACAGCTTCGTCTGGACCATCGCCGGCTACCTCGCGCAACTCGGTGCCGACTGCGACGTCCTGCGCAACGACGTCGTGAGCCCGCAGGACGCCGGCGACTACGACGGCGTCCTGCTCTCGCCCGGCCCGGGCGTGCCCGCCGAGGCCGGCGTCAGCCCCGGCATGGTCCGGTACTGCGCCGCCACCCGGACACCGATGCTCGGCGTCTGTCTGGGCCACCAGGCCCTCGGCGAGGTCTTCGGCGGCACGGTCGCCCACGCCCCCGAGCTCATGCACGGCAAGACCAGCCGGGTGCACCACGACGGCGCCGGGGTCCTCGCGGGCCTGCCCTCGCCGTTCACCGCGACCCGGTACCACTCGCTGGCCGTCCTCACCGACACCGTCCCCGACGCGCTCGAGGTCACGGCGCGCACCGAGGGTGGCGTCGTGATGGGGCTGCAGCATCGCGAGTTCCCGCTGTTCGGCGTGCAGTTCCACCCCGAGTCGGTGCTGACCGAGGGCGGCCACCGGCTGCTGGCCAACTGGCTGCGGGTGTGTGGCGACACCGATGCCGTGGCCCGGTCGGCCGGCCTCGCTCCGCTCGTGCGCCGCTGACGCCCCACGCCGTCGACGAGGCGGAGCGGGTCGCCCCCGTCGGGTCGCCCGATGGATGGGGGTCCCGGAGCAGGCCGCCGATCAGCTCGTGGCGCTCCCGGACGGCGACGGCGAGCCCCCGCCGCCCGCTGTCGAGGTCGTCGGCGACGGAGGCGCCGTCGACGTCGTCGGGGAAGGCGCGGGGCCGTTGGAGACGGTCAACGTGACCGTCGTCCCGATCTTGACCTCGCCCTGCGCGCTCTGCGCGATGACCGTTCCCGCCGGGCGCCCCTGCGGGTCGTCTGCCTGCTGCGGGTCCTTGGGGTACTTCAGGTTCAGGCTGGCGAGGATGCCGACGGCCTCGGTGTAGGACTTGCCGACGAGGTTCGGCAGGTTGACCAGGCCCGTCGCGAGCACCAGCTTGACCCCGCTGCCCTTCTGCACCGACGTCCCGGCCGGTGGGTCGCTACGGACCACCTGGTTGGCCTTGTACTTGGGATCGTCCACGGAGCTCGTGCCCGCCAGGGTCAGGCCCTGGTCCTGCAGCTGCTGGACGGCGGCGTCCTGGCTCAGGCCCTGCAGCGGCGGCACCGTGACCGTCCCCTTGCCGCTGGAGATCACCAGGGTCACCGGCACCGTCTTCTCGACCAGCTGGCCGGACGGCGGATCCTGGCTGAGCACGTCGCCGGCCGGCACCTTGTCGGACGCCTGTTGCGCGTCGGCGTTGACGTTGGTGAACCCGGCCTGGGCCAGCGTCGCCAGGGCCTGCGCCTTCGGCAGGTTCACGACGGGCGGCATGGAGACCTTCGGCGGTGCCGACGGAGAGCTGTTGATCTTGCTGATGGTGAAGACCACGAGGCCTGCCACGAGCAGGACCGCGAGCGCGAGCAGGGCGTACGACCAGCCACGGCCCCCCCGGTCCGGCTCGGGGGACCCCCCGCGCCGGGTGCCGTAGACGTCGTCTTCCTGCGTCGACGGCCCGGGCAGCAGGCCGCCGCCGACGGGCGCCGTGGCCGGTCCCGCCGCCGTGGCCGGCCCGTACGGCTCGGTGACGGGCTGTATGGTCCGGGTGCCGGCTCCGGGACCCCCGAGGAACTGTGTGGTCGCGGCGCCCGCGGCGGCCGGCCCGGCGAACACGGAGACGGGCCGCCCGGCCAGGGCCGCCTCGATGTCGGCGCGGAAGTCGGCGGCGGACTGGTAGCGGGTCGACAGGTCCTTCGCCAGGGCGTGCAGCACGATCCGGTCGACGACCTCCGGGACGGCCGGATTGAACACGCTGGGTGGCTGCGGCTCCTCCCGGACGTGCTGGTACGCGACGGCGACCGGCGAGTCGGCGACGAAGGGGGGCCGGCCGGTCAACAGCTCGTAGAGCAGACAGCCCCCCGAGTACAGGTCGCTGCGGGCGTCCACGGTCTCGCCCCTGGCCTGCTCCGGCGAGAGGTACTGCGCGGTGCCGATCACGGCCTGGGTCTGTGTCATGGTCGACGACGAGTCCGCCATCGCCCGGGCGATGCCGAAGTCCATCACCTTGACGTCGCCACTCGGCGTGACCATGACGTTCGCGGGCTTGATGTCGCGGTGGACGATCCCGGACCGATGGCTGTACTCGAGCGCGGACAGCACTCGCGCGGTGACCTCGAGTGCCGTGTCGACGTCGAGCGGCCGGCCGTCGTGCATGAGCTCGCGCAGCGTGCGGCCCTCGACGTACTCCATGACGATGTACGGCAGCGCGACGACAGCGCCACCGGATTCCACGACCTGCTCCTCGCCGGTGTCGTAGACGGCGACGATGGCCGGGTGGTTCAAGCCCGCCGCTGACTGCGCCTCGCGGCGGAACCGGGCCTGGAACGTCGCGTCACGCGCGAGGTCCGTCCGCAGCAGCTTGATGGCCACGACGCGCCCGAGGCGCGTGTCGCGCCCCATGTGCACCTCGGCCATTCCGCCGCGTCCCAGCAGCTCACCGACCTCGTAGCGGTTCCCCAGCACCCGGGGCTCGTCGTTCACGGGATCCATCCCCAGCGTCGTCACGTCGTTCCCGACCCCCAAGTGTCCACCAGACGGGCGGTGGTCTGTTCCATCTGACAGCTCATGTCCGCCTCACTGTGTCGACGTCGACGACGTCGGAGTGGGTGGAGTGGTCGTCGTCCCGGACGCCGTCGGCGTCGGTGTCGGCGTCGTCACGGTGGGCGACGGCGTGACCCGCGCCGTGGGCGTCGGTGTCGGCGTCGGCCGATGCGTGCTCGGCGTCGAGGGTGTCGTCCGGGGAGTGTTGACGGGCGGCAGAACCACCGAGGGCGAGCCGGCCCCGCTTCTCGGCGTCCGCGTCGCCGTGACCGAGGACCGCTGCGTCGTCGGTCGTGCCTTGGTGGGCGTCGGCGACGTGGTCACCCCGGGCTGTTGTCCGCCGGGATTGCTGCCGCCCTGGCGCAGCGCCGCGATCCCGGTGCCGACGGCGAGCGCGAGCACCAGGCCCAAGAGCGCGACCAGCGGCAGCGAGACCGACCGCCGGCGGGAACGCGGCGGGCCGCTCGAGTCGAAGTCCGCGACGATCGGCAGCGGCGCGGTCGGCGGCCGCTGGTAGACGCTGGGGTAGCCGGCACCGGGCGAGGAGCCCGGTGCCGGGACGCCGTTGGCGGTGCCGCTGGTCGGGGTCGACACGTACCCGGCTCCGGACTGCTGGCCGAATTCGGGCGGCGTGCCCGGGCCGACCAGGTCCACTCCACCGGAGACCGCCCCGGGGCCGACCGCGGGCGGCGCGAAGGCCGTCTCGGCGGCCGACGCCCCCAGGGCGAAGCCGGCCGCGGCGTTGCCGGCGCCGTTCACGGCACGTCCGAGCAACTGCAGGCGCAACGACTCGGCCGCCGCGGCGAGCACGTCCGCTCCGCCGATGCGCCGCTGGGGGTCCTTCTCCATCGCGGCGGCGACGAGATCGCGCACCTGCGGCGCGATCGTCTCCGGAAGGGGTGGCGGTTGCTCCGACAGGTGCGCGGTGGCGACCCCGATCTGATCGTCGCCCTCGAACGGTCGCCGGCCCGCCAGGCACTCGTAGGCCACCACTCCGAGGGCGTAGATGTCCGACGCCGAGGTGGCCGCCCGGCCCCGGGCGAGCTCGGGGGCCAGGTAGTGGGCCGTCCCCATGACCTGACCGGTCGCGGTCAGGGGTTCGTGGTCGTCGGGCCGGGCGATCCCGAAGTCGGTGACCTTGACCCGGCCGTCCGGCGTCACCATGAGGTTGGCGGGCTTGATGTCGCGGTGGATGACGCCCCGTTGGTGGGCGGCGTGGAGCGCCCGTGCCGCCTGGGCGACGACGTCGAGGGTCCGGTCGGTGCCGAGCGCGCCTTCCCGGGCGAGGATCGCCGACAGCGCCTCGCCGGGCACGAGCTCCATCACGAGGTAGGCGAGCGCTCGCCCCTCGACGGACGTCTCGCCGTAGTCGTAGACCGCCGCGATCCCCGGATGCGGCACCCGCCCGGCCGTCCTCGCCTCCGCCCGGAAGCGGCGGCGGAACGCGTCGTCGTCCGCGAGCTCGGCCCGCAGGATCTTCACCGCGACCGCCCGGTCGAGGACGACGTCGCTGCCCTCCCACACTTCGCCCATGCCGCCGAAGGCGAGCCGGCGCAGCAGGAGGTAGCGGCGGTCGAGGCTGGTCTGCGGCGCGATGGTCACTTCCCGATCACCGCCTGCATGACCGTGCGGGCGATGGGCGCGGCGACCGCCCCGCCGGACGCCGCCTCCCCGTACCCGCCCCCGTTCTCCACGACGACCGCGACCGCGACCTGAGGGTCGTCCGCCGGTGCGAAGGCCGTGAACCAGGCCAGCGGGGGCGCACCCGGGCTGGTCTGCGCGGTGCCGGTCTTCCCGGCGACCTGGACACCGGGGATCTGCGCCCGGGTGCCGGTGCCGGACTGGACGACGCCCTCCATCATCGTGGTCATGTCGGCCGCGACCTGCGGGGTGACCGCGGTCGAGAACACCGTGGGGTTCGCCGACGAGACCACGTCGAGGCTCGACGACTTGACCTGCTTGACGAGGTAGGGCTGCATGACCACGCCGTGGTTGGCGATCCCCGCCGCGACCATGGCCATCTGCAGGGGCGTGGCGCGCACGTCGAACTGCCCGATGGCCGCCTGCGCCAGCTGGGCCTGGCTCTGGATCTGGGGGAAGCGGCTCGGCGTCACGGTCAGCGGGATCTGCAGCGGGCGGCCGAACCCGAACTTGGCGGCCTGGTCCTGGATGGCCTGGGTGCCCAGGGACATCCCGAGATTGCCGAAGGCGGTGTTGCAGGAGATCCGCAGCGCGTCGGCGAGGCTCACCTGGTTGTTCGGTCCGCACGGCTGCCGGTCGTCGTTCGGCAGCACCGCCGTCGACTGTGGCAGAGGCAGCACGCCGGGTGCCGGAAGGGGGGAGTCGGGGCGGTAGCGGCCGCTCGACAGCGCCGCGGCGGTGTCGATCAGCTTGAAGGTGGAGCCCGGTGGGTACTGCGAGCCCGCGATGGCGCGGTTGTCCAGCGGCTTGGCCGGGTCGGCGAGCAGCCGCTTGTACGCTCGCTCGGCGGCGGCCCGGTTGTGCGTGGCGAGCTGGTTCGGGTCGTAGGACGGCTTGCTGACCATCGCCAGGATCGCGCCGGTCTTCGGGTCGAGTGCGACGACCGCCCCCTGCTGGTTCCCCAGGGCGTTCCAGGCGGCCTGCTGGGCCGCGGGATCGATGGTGAGCTCGACGGAGGCGCCCTTCGGCTGACGTCCGGTCAGGAGGTCCGAGATCCGCCGGTAGAAGAGCTGGTCCGCCGTGCCGGTGAGATACGGGTCGGCCGCCTTCTCCATCCCGGTCGCGGAGCTCAATGACGTGGAGTACCAGCCGGTGACGTGCGCGTACAGCGGGCCGACCGGGTAGCTGCGTTGGTACTTGTAGATGTCGGCGGCGGGCTTCGAGGTCGCGAGCGAGGCGTTCCCGGCGACGATCGGGCCGCGCTCGCGGCTGTACTCCTTGTAGATGGTCCGGGCGTTGCCGGGGCGGTCGTTGAGGTCGGCCGCGGAGACGTACTGGATGAACGTCGCGCTGCCGAACAGCGCGAGGAACAGCACGGCGACGACTCCGGCCAGACGGCGCAGCGGGCCGTTCATGCGGCCACCACCTGCGCGACCTCCTCGGACGACAGGGTCACGCTCTCCGGCGGCCGGCGGGCGCTGTCCGAGATCCGCAGCAGCAGCGCCACGATGATCCAGTTGGACACCAGGGACGACCCGCCGTACGCGAGGAACGGTGCGGTCAAGCCGGTCAGCGGGATGAGCCGGGTGACGCCGCCGACGACGACGAACACCTGCAGGGCGATCGAGAAGGCCAGCCCGGCGGCGAGGAGCTTGCCGAAGCCGTCCCGGACGCCGACGGCCGTGCGCAGCCCGCGCTCCACGAGCATGCCGTAGAGGACGAGCACGGCGAACAGGCCGGCGAGGCCGAGCTCCTCACCGATGGCGGCGACGATGAAGTCGCTCTGCGCGAACGGCACCAGGTCCGGCCGCCCCTGGCCGAGCCCGGTGCCGAGCAGCCCGCCGCTGGCCAGGCCGTACCAGCCCTGGATCGGCTGGTAGGCGGTCGCGACGTTCGCCGGGTCGAACGGGTGCAGCCAGATCGCCACCCGGACCTGGACGTGCGCGAACAGGGTCCAGGCCAGGAAGGCGCCGGCCGCGAAGAGCAGCAGGCCGATGACGATCCAGCTGATCCGTTCGGTCGCGACGTAGAGCATCGCCACGAACAGGCCGAAGAAGAGCAGCGACGTGCCGAGGTCGCTCTCGAAGACGAGGACGCCGAGGCTGGCCAGCCAGGCCACGAGGATCGGGCCGAGATCGCGGCCACGGGGCAGCTGCAGGCCGAGGACCTTGCGGCCCACCAGCGACAGCGAGTCGCGCGCCGTGACCAGGTACCCGGCGAAGAACAGGGCGAGCAGGATCTTGGCGAGCTCGCCCGGCTGGAAGGTCAACGGGCCGAGCCCGATCCAGATCCGTGCGCCGCGGACCTCGCGGCCGATGCCCGGCAGCAGCGGCAGCAGCAGCAGCGCGAAGCCGGCCACCATCGCCGTGTAGGTGTATCGGGCCAGCGCCCGGTGGTCCCGCACGAACACGAGCACGGCGATCGCGCAGGCGATCCCGATGGCGCTCCAGACGAGCTGCCGGGTGGCCAGGGAGGTGGAGTTGTTGAAGTGGTGTGCGAGGTCGAGGCGGTGGATCATGACCAGCCCGAGCCCGTTGAGCACCGTGGCGATCGGCAGCATCACCGGGTCGGCGTAGCGCGCGCGCCAGCGCAGCACCACGTGGACGGCCAGCACGAGCAACGCCAGGCCGCCGCCCACCAGCCACCAGTCCTGGGGGACCGCTCCCTGGACCGCCAGCCCCACGATCGCGTACGCCGAGGCGGCGACGACGATCGCGAAGAGCAGCAGCGCCAACTCCACGTTGCGTCGCGTCGGCGGGACGACCGCCGTCACGAGGGCCACGGCCACCTCCTTCGCATCGCTCCGCGGCTCGCCGCCGCGCTGCCGGTCACGATCCTCCGCACCCGCTCGCACCCGCCGACCCGGGCGCCGCGACGGTGGTCGGGGTCCCGGAGGGTGCGGCGGAGACCAGGGCGGGCGGCGTGCGCGCCGCCGGGGACGCCGAGAGCCCGCTGCCCGGCGTACCCAGGGGGCGTGCCGTGCCCACGGGAGGCGACGGTGGCGCCGACCCGGGGACGGCCGATCGGGGGACGGCCGATCCCGAGGTCGCCGGCGCGGGGGTGGGCGGCGGCGACGCCTCGCACGCCGCCTGACGCAACGCCGCCACCTTCTGCGCCGCCTGGCTGCTGCCGTCGACGACGAAGCCGGCCTTGACGGAGTCCCGATCGGCCGGCGGCAGGGTGTCGACGAGAACCCCGGTGGTGTGGTCGAGCGTGGCCAGGTTGATCGGGCCGAGGTCCTGTGGCAGACCGCGGAAGACGGCCACCTGACCGGCCCAGACACCGACGAAGTACTGCCGCTCGACCCAGCGCCAGGCCGCGAACGCGCCGCCGGCGAGGAGCAGGGCGACGATCGCGACCCCGGCCAGACGTACGCTGCGGCGGCCGGGACGGTGGTGGTCCACCGCGTCGTGGTCGACGTC
>DATKNA010000052.1:0-13139 GCA_035541595.1 Kineosporiaceae bacterium
CGGGCGGCGTCCTCGACTGGGACACCGACTTCGGCGCGCCGCCGCCGGACAGCGAGTCGCCCCCCACCTAGCGCCGGCTGCGACTCCTCGGGTGCGCGACCCCCGGACTTAGTCGTTAGGAAGAGGCTTAGTCGTTCGGAAGAGGCCTAGTCGTTCAGAAGAGCAGGTCGCGCTCCAGGTCCAGGAGGAAGCGCTTGCGATCGAGCCCCCCGCCGTAGCCGGTGAGCGATCCGTCGGCACCGATGACGCGATGGCACGGAACGATGATCGAGATCGGGTTCGAGCCGTTGGCCAGCCCCACCGCCCGCGACGCCCCCGGCGGCAGGCAGAGCCGCCCGGCGATCTCCCCGTACGACGCCGTCTCCCCGTAGGGGATCTCGAGCAGCGCCCTCCACACCCGCTGCTGGAACTCCGTCCCGACCGGCGCGAGCTGCAGGTCGAAAACCCGCCGCCCGCGGGCGAAGTACTCGGTCAGCTGCCGCCGGGCCCGGTCGAGCACCGGATGGTCGTCGTCGCGCCCGTCCGGTCGGCGGGCCGCCACGGGCCGCCGGTCGCCACCCGCCCGGTGTCGATCGAAGTAGACGGCGGTGAGCGCGGTGCCGTCCGTCGTCAGCAGCAGCTCGCCGACCGGGGAGTCGAGCGCGCTCCACGCCGACGTGGCACCCGCCATCCGTGCCGAAGTCGTCGCCAAGGTCGTCGCCCCCGAGGTCATACCCGGATCCTGCCACCGGGGACCGACACACGACGGCAGCCGCAGCGGTGGGTTCAGGTTGAGCGGTCGCCGGCGAGCCAGTCCGCCGTGCCGGCGCCGACCGCGGTGTGCACGGCGCGGGCGATCCGGGCTCCCCAGGTCGACCGCGGCCCGCCGTACGGCTCCGGCTCGGTGCCGGCCGGGTCAGGGTCGGGGGAGGCGACGCAGACGGCGTCCGAGGAGGTGCCCGTGCCCTGGATGCCGGCCTCCGTCAGCGCCTGCGTCTTCGCCTCCGTGGCCGTTCCGACCGCGTTCACCAGGGCGGCGTCCGACAGCGGGGCCGGAACGACGACCAGGAGGTTGATCGTGCCGAGCCGCGGCGCCGTCTCCGCGGCGGTCGCGTCCGCCGGCGCCGCCGCCCAGACCGGCAGGCCCAGCCCCACCGTGGCGGCGACCTCGACGCCGGCGTCCGTGGCGCCGGTCCAGCGGCGCACGTCGGCAGCGGTCAGCATGGCGGCGCCGGCGTCCGGTACCAGCCCGAGGCCGCGGGCGATGTCACGGGCGTGCTCCGCCGGGTCGGGGTGGAAGTACTCCATGCCCACCTGCGCGTCCAGCCACCACGCGCACCCACGCAGGCCGCCGCCGAGCAGGGCGGAGGAGATCGCCCGCCAGCCCGGGCCGGGCCTCCACACCAGCACGGGCCACTCGCGCCCTCCTTCACGGCGGGTCACCAGGCGGACGCCGGGCCGCCGCGACGCGCCCCTCGCGTCGCGCCGGCCGGTCGCGTCTTGCCGACCCGTCACTGCAGGCCGCGGATGAGGTTCGGGCGGAGCGGGTGGACGCGCACGCCGGTGGCGTCGGCGATCACCTCGGCGCGGGCGCCGTAGTGCTGGGCGAGGGTCTCGGCGGTGAGCACGTCCTGCGGTCGCCCGGCCGCCGCGACCCGGCCAGCGCCCAGGAGGACCAGCTGGTCCGCGTACTGCGCGGCGAGCACGAGGTCGTGCAGTGTGGTGACGACCGTGAGGCCGGTCTCCCGGCGCAACCCGTCGACGAGCTCGAGGACGGTCTGGGCATGGCCGAGGTCGAGCGATGCGGTCGGCTCGTCGAGGAGCAGAGTCCGGGGCTGTTGAGCCAGCGCCCTGGCGAGGACCGCGCGCTGGCGCTCGCCGCCGGACAGCGTGCGCAGGGTCCGGCCGGCGAGCGACGTCAGGTCGAGGCGCTCCAGGGCGTCGGCGACCACCCGGCGGTCCTCCCGGCGAGGCCCGACGAGCAGCGGCCGGTAGGGCGTACGGCCGAGGAGCACGTACTCCGCGACCGTGACCGCCTCCGGCAGCACGGGGACCTGCGGGGCGTAGCCGATCTCCTGGGCGCGCTCCCGGGCCGACAGCGACATGACCGGGCGGCCGTCGAGGAGGACCGCACCCGTGTGTCGCTGGAGGCCGGCGATGCACCGGAGCAAGGTCGTCTTGCCGGCGCCGTTCGGGCCGACGACGGCGGTCCAGCTGTGCGGCTCGGCGACGGCGTCGACGCCGTGGAGCAGGCGGACACCGCCCTTGCCGACCCGGACCCCTCGGACCTCGAGCAATGCCCCCGCCCAGGAATCGCCCACGCTCGCCCGCCCTTCTGAATTCACGCTGCACTCTTGGCCGGAATGGTCGCCCCGGACGACGTGTCCGCCAGACCTCAGGAGCTCGCACCACCTGTCCGCAGGAGCGCCGCGAAGAACGGCGCGCCCACGAAGGCGGTGACGACGCCGATGGGCAGCTCGCCCGGTGCGACCACGGTCCGGGCGACGAGGTCGGCGATGACGAGGAAGGCCGCTCCGCCGAGCAGGGAGACCGGCACGACGGTCCGGTACGACCCACCGGCCAGCCGGCGGACGATGTGCGGCACGACGAGACCGACGAACCCGATGAGCCCGCTGACCGCGACGGCGGCCGCGGTCGCCAGCGACGCCGCGACGATCACGACGAACCGGACCCGCTGTGGCCGCAGCCCGAGCGTGGCAGCCTCCTCGTCGCCGACTGCGAGCACGTCCAAGGCTCGCATCGACCCTAGCAGGACGGCGACGGCCACCCCCGCGTACGGCAGCACGAGGCCGAGCTGGCTCCAGCTGGCGTCCCCGAGCTGGCCGAGGAGCCAGGAGTAGACCGTGAGCAGATCGTCGGCGTGCGCCTGCTGGACGAACGTCTGCACCGCGGCCAGGAACGAGGTCACGGCGATACCGGCGAGCAGGAGGGTGCCGGCGCCACCGCCGCCTGCCCGGCCCGCCAGTGTGCCGAGGAGGTAGGCCAGCCCGACCCCGGCGAGTGCCCCGACGAACGCGGCGGCCGGGACGGTGCTGATCGGTCCCGTATGGTGCGGGGAGTACGCGATGACCAGCGTGGCGCCGAGCCCGGCGCCGGCCGCCGCGCCGAGCAGGTAGGGGTCGGCCAGCGGGTTCCGGAAGACGCCCTGGTAGGTGGCGCCGGCCACGGCGAGGACACCACCCACGAGCGCCACGAGCAGCACGCGCGGCAGGCGCAGCTGCATGAGGATCTCGGCCTGGACGCCGTCGAGCGGGGTGCCGACGTGCAGGCCGGTCTGGTCGAGCAGGGTGGCGACGACACGGCCCGGCGCGAGCCTGACCGCGCCGACGCCCACGGCCAGTAGGACGGCGCCGACCAGCAGTGCCGCGGCGGCCGCCACCGCCACCGTACGCCGCCGCCGGTCGCCGTCCAGGACGGTCACCGGCCGCCCAGCTCCCTGGCGACGAGCTCGGCGAAGTCCGCCGTCCGTGGGCCCCAGCGGGACACGATGTCGTCGTCCGCCGCGACGATGCGCCCGTCCTTCACCGCCGGGATGGTGTTGAAGGCCGGCCGTTTCGCCAGGGTCCCCGGCGTCTGCCCGCAGCACTTGGTGTCGGCCAGGACGATGATGTCCGGCGCTGCCTGGACGACGTACTCCGCGGACAGCTGCGGGTAGCCGCTCTCGGCGCCCTTCGCGGAATCCGCGATGTCCTGCAGGCCGAACAGGCGGTAGATGCTGCCGATGAACGTCGTGCTCGTCACGGAGTAGTAGTCCTGCTCGAGCTCGTGGTACACGCGCAGCGGCTTGGCCGGCTTCGGCACCGAGGCCACCGCGGCCGCGATGCGCGCCTTGACCGTCTGCACCTCCTGGGCGGCCTCGGCCGGGTGGCCGGTCGCGCTGCCGAGCGTCGTGTACTGCGAGTAGCTGTCGTCGAGAGTCTGCGGCGCGGTCAACATCAGCGTGGGGATCTTGAGCTTGCCGAGGGCGCCGACGATGCCGTTCCGGTCGTCGCTCAGGACGACGAGGTCCGGGGCGTAGCCGGCGACGGCCTCGGCGTTCGGCTTGTAGGCCGAGAGCGTGGTGGTCGGGGCGGTCTTCGGGTAGTTCGACTGGTCGTCGACGGCCACGACCTGGGAGCCGGCACCGATGGCGAAGAGGATCTCGGTCTCCGTCGCGGAGAGCGACACGATGCGATGCGGCTGTGCCGAGATCGTCAGCGGTCCGTTGGCGCCGGCGACCGAGACCGGGAACGACGCCGCTGCCGGGGAGGATCCGGATGCCGGGCCGGACGCCTGAGCCGGGCCGGCTGACGACGTGCTCGTCGTTCCGGACGAGCCGGCACAGGCGGCGAGGGCGAGGACGGGGACCGCGAGACCGGCGACACCGGCGTGAAGGAGGCGTGCTGGCATGAGCCGCCGGCGGAGCCTGGCGGGAAGAGCGGACGGCATGGGCTACTCCGGACAACGGGGGCAGGACCGCACGCGGGTCCCTCGCCCGTCGCGCAACCCTTACCTCGAGGGTCGAGGACCGGCGCAGGCAGGCGACCTGGCTCGCGGCCTTGGGCTCCTGCCGGGGCCGCTCACAGTTGCGGGACAGCGCCGGGTTCCCACCGGCTTCGCTGGTCTGCACCCATCGGCACGAGGCCGACGCCCGACCCTACCGCTTCCGACGGCATGGTGGCGATCACCTGCGAGGTGAAGTGATCATTTCCCCGGCCGTCGTGGCGCCGGGACAGGCGCCGGGCCTGTGGTGCGGGGACAGCGCACGGGGCCTGTGGTCCGCACCAGGGCGCCGGGCCCGTGGTGCCGCGCCAGGGCGCCGGGCCCGCGGTGCCGCGCCAGGGCGCCGGGCCCGTGGTGCCGCGCCAGGGCGCCGGGCCCGTGGTGCCGCGCCAGACTGGCCGCATGCAGGTGGCTGTCGTCGTCCTGGCGGGCGGGCGGGCGCGCCGCTGGGGAGGCGTGGACAAGACCGCGGTGGTCCTCGGCGCGGCGACAGTGCTGGAGTACGCGGTCCGCGGTCTGCAGGACGGCGTATGCGCGGCTGTCCCGGACGCCGGCACCTCCGACCTGGTCACGGTCGTGGCCGGGCCTGCTGATCACTCGGCCCGGGCTGCACGCTCGCTCGACGGGGTGCGGTGGGTGCGTGAGGAGCCCCCGCACGGCGGACCCGTTGCCGGGCTGGCGGCCGCGGTCGATGTGCTGCCGCCCGGTGCAGGGATCGTGGTCGTCGGGGCCGGTGACGCGCCCTTCGCCGGCGCGGCGGTGCCACGGCTGCTCGAGGCCTTGGTCGGCTCCCGGGCACGAACGGACGCGGCCGTGGGCGTGGATCCCGGTGGCCGGCGGCAGCCGCTGCTCGCGGCGTACCGGATGGCCGCGCTGCAGGGCGCGCTCAGCGGGCTCGGCGAGCCCGCCGGCACGTCACTGGGCGCCCTGTTGGGGAGACTGCGGATCGTCGAGGTGCCGGTGGCCGACCTGGAGGCACTGGACCTGGACACCCCGGACGGGCTCGGCCTTGCTCTGGGCGCGCTGGAGGCGGGGACGGCGCACGTGCCGGCTGCGGGCGGGTGCTCGTAGGGTCCCTCCGTGCGTGCTGTGGTGGTGACCAACCCTGGCCGTCCCGAGGTCCTCGTCGAGGCGGACGTCCCCGACCCGGTGGCCGGCCCGGGTGAGGTCGTGCTCGAGGTGGTTGCGGCGGGCGTGAACCGCGCCGACGTCCTGCAGCGGCAGGGGCACTACGCCCCGCCGCCCGAAGCCCCTGAGTGGCCGGGACTGGAGTGCAGCGGGCGCGTGCTCGAGGTCGGCGACGGCGTCCAGGGGTGGTCGGTCGGTGACGAGGCGTGCGCGTTGCTCGCCGGCGGCGGGTACGCCGAGAAGGTGGCGGTCCCGGCCGGCCACCTGATGCCGGTGCCGCACGGGGTCGGGCTCGAGGAGGCCGCCGCGCTCCCCGAGGTGACCTGCACGGTGTGGAGCAACGTCTTCATGCTCGCCGGGCTCCGGCCGGGGGAGACGCTGCTGGTGCACGGCGGGTCCAGCGGAATCGGGACGATGGCGATCCAGCTCGCGCGACAGATCGGGGCACGGGTGGCGGTCACGGCGAGGTCGGCCGCGAAGCTGGAAGCCTGCGCGGAGTTGGGTGCGCAGATCCTGGTCGACTACAAGGAGCAGGACTTCGTCACCGAGGTCCGGGCGGCGACCGACGGCCATGGTGCGGACGTGGTGCTGGACAACATGGGCGCCGCGTACCTGAGCCGCAATATCGAGGTGCTGGCGACGAACGGACGCTTGATCGTGATCGGCTTGCAGGGCGGGACGAAGGCCGAGCTCGATCTGGGGACGCTGCTCCGCAAGCGAGCGGCGGTGCTGGCGACGTCCCTGCGGGCCCGCCCGGCGAGCGAGAAGGCGGCGATCGTGGCCAGCGTCGTGGAGCACGTGTGGCCGCTGGTGGCCGACGGGATGGTGCGGCCGGTCATCGACTCGACGTTTCCGCTCGCGCAGGCGGCGCAGGCGCATCGCCTGCTCGAGAGGTCAGAACACGTCGGCAAGATCTTGTTGGTCGTCGGTTGACCGCCGTACCCGATCTCGTTCGACCGGTCAGTGCGGGCGGTCCACGACATGGAGCACCGCTTTGGTGGCACGCATGGTCACGTAGCCGCCTGCCCTGGTGCCCGGCACGGCGTCGTCGGGCGCGGTGCCCTCGACGAGGCCGTCGACGAACAGGGCGAACCGCTGGCCTGGCGGCGCCGGCCACAGCAGGCTCACGAGCGTGCGTTGCCCGGCGTTGGCCACGGATCGGTGACCCGCCCGAATCGTTGCGATCTCGTCAACCCACGTGACACCGACGGCGGAAGCGCGCGGTCGCCCGTCGTCGTCTGTGGTGAGCAGCAGCGGAACGGTCTCGAAGCCCGCGGCAACCTGGAGCAGCTTCTCGAGTTCAACCCCGACGCTCATACCTGCATCCTGCCCGGGCTACGCCCGTTCAGCGGATCGCCACCCTCGGCGCCGGCTGTCCGAGCTCCACGATCAGCTTCTCGGTCTCCGGCTCGAGGTCGGTCTCGAGGTCGTCGGCCAGGACGTAGAGCTGTTCCACCAGCTTGCGCTGTGCCGCCCTGTCGCCGGCCACATACTCGACGCGTAGGGCGTCCCGCCACACCCGCTCGTTCGCCGGGTCGATGAGCCGACCCAGGGTCGCCGCCCGCCGGGCCGCCCTCGTGTCCGGCAGCTGAAGGGCGCGACGGACCACCTCATGGACGACATCGGCCACACTCGCGATCATCTCCTGGCGCAGGGGTTCCGCCCATGCGTAATGCCTCTCGGCGACCCCGTCGAACGGCCGGCCCCGCACGAGCTGCAGGGCCTCGCTCAGCCGGCTCAACGGCGTCGCCGTGACGTCGTCGCCGACCAGTTCGAGCCATCGCGCCCAGTCGGTTCGTACGGCGGGGTGGAGCCGGTGCGAGCCGGCGTTCGAGGTGCGCGGGAGGTAAGCAGCACCGACCGGGTCGCTGCCGAGCCACTTGCGCGCGCGGCTCGTCAGTGACCAGACCGTGCTGGGCGCCAGCCGCCGGACGGGCGAGAGCGCCTCACTGAGCTGCTCGATGGTCACGCCCTCCGGGTGGCAGGCGAGATACGCGACCAGGGCTGTCGCCCGGCCGAGGTGACTGGAGACGGCGCGGCCGTCCTTCGCGGTCACTGGTTCCGGACCGAGCGCGCCGACGACCTCGACCGCGCCGAAGAGCCGCACGAGAGGTGGGCGACCGGGCAGCCGGACCACGTCGGCCGGCTCGGCGGGCTCGTCGTGAGACCCGCCGGATTCCCCGGCACCGCGAGCCGCGGAGTCGGCCCGCGGAAGGTCGGAGAGCGATGGCTCCAGATCATCGACCCCCGATGCCCAGGCCGGGCCGGGCAAGGAGTCGGCGTCCGCCAACCGCAGCACGTCGAGGACGGATTCGTACTCCGCTCCGCCGAGGCGTTGGGGACGCAGAGTGACTCCGATCGGCTCCAGCAACGCCGTGTCATCCGGCCCACCGAGGCGGAGCCGCCATTCGCCCAAGGGGGCGCCGCCTCCCGTCACGGCGGCCACGCCCACCCGAGGGATGCGATCGACGATCTCCCGGAGCTGCTCGCGTGAGGGGTCCGGGAGATCCCCGGCCAGGATCACGACCTCTGGGGCCCAGGTGTCGTCGGCTACGCCGGTCCCACGGGCGGTGGCAAGATCCTCCGCTGCGGCTTCGCGAAGCACTCGCTCGACGTCTCGCGCCCGGCCGCCCAGCTCGGTCACGAGCTGCCCCACCTGGTCGACGCATCGCAGACGCCCGCTGGCCACGGCGGGGGGCAGTTCCGCGTGACATGCGACGAGGGTGACGAGGAGATCATCTGCCCATGGACTCGTCCCCAGTTGGACAGCCATCGCGGCCAGCACGGCCAGAGTCTCGTCCCGGGGACCGTCGACGGACAGGGCGGCGACCTGCTCGAGGTCGACGAGGACGTGCGCGTCCTCGAGGTCCTGGCCCAGAGTGACCAAGGTCGGGTACGGAGCGCGCAGATCCGTCTCCGCCTGGGCCACAAGGTCTTCGTGTGCGATCGCCCAGACCGTCGGGTCGCTCGAGGCCGCCCAAGGGGGTGGGAAGCGTGCCGGTTCGCACAGGTACAGCTCGAGGTCGGTGCGGGTGAGCCGCCCGAACCTCAGCCCGGGCAGCCGGCGGTGAGCGGCTCGATGGTGGGCGGCCAGGGCCCGGAGAGCGAGATCGACGTGTGCGAGGCCGGCCCGATCGGCCACCGATCGAAGCTGCATCTCCGTATGCAGCGCCTCCGGCTCGGGAATCGGCAGGCGCCGGCCCGGCCGCCGTCGACGCTGCTGGCGCGATCGGCGAGCAGAGAGCAGCAGGACGATGGAGGCCGCGAGCAGTGATCCCACCCCTCCGATCGTCCGGATGTCGACCATGTCATCGGTGAACCCGTCGGGCCCGTCGGCGTGACCGGATGCCTCGGCCGTGGGCGCTACCCCCGCCGGGTCGTGACGTGACACGGGCGTCGCGGCGCGAACCGAGGGGACGGCCGGCGCCGACGAGGCCTCGGCCCAACCGGGATCCCACTGCTCGCCCGAGCCTGGCACGGCGGGCCGGCGCGTTGAGGACCCCCCAGGGCGCGGTTCTCCCTGGCGCCCCGGAGTCGGCGACGACGTGCGTGCCGCCGAGGTGGCGGGGCGATCCCCGTGCCCCTGACCCGTGCGCTCTTTCGACGTCGCCGGAGACGTCACGGCGTCGAAAGGGACATCGACGATCCACCCCGGGTAGATCAGATCAGGATCCTCCAGGCGCGCCCCTCCCGGTTGGTCGAGGTCCGCCGTGGCCGCAACGAGCTCCGGGTAGCGCTGGGCGGCGCCGAGCTCCTGCTCCGCGATGCCGGACAGTGTCTCGCCCGGGCGGACCAGGTGCGGGTGAGCATTCGTTCCGCGGGTGGAGGCGATGGGGCCCCGCGGTGGCAGCACGACCTTCCAGCCCGGTCGCAACACGTGCGATCGGTCCAACCGTTCTCCGTCGGGCTGGACCCTGTCGTAGTTGTTCGCCGCGACCTCCCGCCACCGTGCGCCATCGCCCAGGGCGCGCTCGGCGATGTCCCACAGCGTGTCCCCGCGCCGGACGACGTACTCGAGGACCGGCTCCGGCGCGGAGCCACCGGGTGCCGCGCCGACGCGCGTCGGCGCGGGCGCGGCGGCGGCGGCGGCGGGAGAGGGTACGAACCCGGAACCGACCGACGCAGCCTCGCCGGCCGAGGTACGGACCGCGGAGGTCGCCCTCGAGGACCAGTGCCGTTCGTTCGCGCTGGCAGCGCCGGGCAGCAGCAGAACGGTCAGCACAGCTGCGACCAGCCCCCCGGCGACGGACTGTTGCACGCCGAGCCCGGGGACACGCACCGGAGGCACCCCACGTATCTGTGCCGGGATCTCCAGGAGCACCGCGCCGGCAAAGGTCGCCCACCCGGCCCACGCCGCGGCGGTCAACGTGGCCAGGAACAGAGTGCCGTCGTCACGGCTCGTCAGCGCTGTCACGACCTCCGCCAGGTCCGGGAACCCGTAGGGCACGGTGGTCGAACCGATCCTTAGGAGCGCCAGCGGGATGCCGACGAAGAGCGCCAGGAGCCCGGCGAGGGCCAGCAGACCGTGCGCGAAGGCACCGGCAGGTCGCCGCCCCCGGGCGCTGCGCGATGCGCCCCGGGCCCCGTCACGACCAGCGCCCGGCCGGCTGACACCGCCGGCGGCACTGCGTGGCGGATTCGTCATCGGCGCACCTCCTCGTCACCCTTGACAGGTCCGGCGGAGGCGCTTCCTGTGACAGTCATCGGTCCGAACCCGGCCAGCGCCAGGAACACGGGCTGGTACCTCGCCCTCGTCGTCACGGTCACCTCCCCACCGGAGACCGTGACGGTTCCTTGGATGCCGGCCGCGTCCAGGTGCGCGCGGGCGGCCCGGGCAGCCGACGCGGGGTCGAGCGTGACACGCTGACCGCGAACTGCTCGGGGGACGTCGAGCATCTGGCTGCCCGCGCGCGCCGCCTCACGGGCCGCCTCGTCGGCCCGCTGCAGCGCTCTGATCTTCCCGCCCCCGTCGACCACGAGTCCGATCGCCGCCAGCAGCGCAACAGCGAGAACGACGACGAAGAGCGAGACGGAGCCGTCCTCGCTGTGCTGGGCCCAACGGGTCATCTCCGCTCCCGGTACGTGTCGAGCGGGCTCACGGCGTCGGCCGTCACGCGCCGGACCCCCGGGAGGCCGGGCAGGCCGAGATCGGACAACCGGACGGTGCAGGTGACGGTGGCACGGACGTGTGCGGGCGCCCCGACCGTCACGGCGAAGCCGCCGGTGTCGACGACGACGGCGACGTCCGCGCAGCGCAGTCCCTGCTCCGCCAGGGCGCCCAGCGCCCCCTCCTCCGCGGCGTGTCGCGCGCCCGCCGCGCTTCGGGAGATCGAGGCGCTCCTGGCGGCTTCGTCGGCCGCCTGCTCCACGCCGTTTCCCGCAACGGCGATGCGCCCGGCGACGACCAGCAGAGCGAGCAGCGCCAGGAGGGAGGGGGTCAGGATCACCACCTCCAGCGAAGCAGACCCCGCCTCCCGCACATGGCGGAGCCTCACGACTCCCCCTCGCCGGTGAACCGCTCCACCGGTCCGGACGCCGTCTGCGAGACCAGCCAACCGGGCAGGCCTGGAACGAGGGACAGCGCATGTCCGCTGACCGTCACCCGTGCCGTCCTGGTCGTCCGGTTCGCCGTCACGGTGGGGGATCCGACAACAGCGTCGCCACCTGCGCGTCGGAGGAACGAGGCCGCCGCACGACGGCCTTCCTCGATGCTCCCGTTACGCGACCGGGCGGCGGTCAGGCCCTCGGCTGCGGCAGCGAGCACCACGTCCCGGGCGTGGTAGTAGAGCGCGCCCTGGACGAGCCCGAACGTCGCCAACAGAACGGCCGGGAACAAGACGATGATCTCGAGTGTGGCGGACCCCCGGTCGCCGTGCCGCTGCGACCGCCCGAGCGAATCACGCACCGGGATCAGGGGATCTCGTCGATCTTACGGTTGATCACGGCCCGGATCCCGACGGCCGCTCCCGCCGCCAGCGTGACGGCGACGATCGCCAATGCCACCCACTCGAGGGTCGCGAGCCCGCTGTCCTCCTCTCGCCGAGCCTCGGCGCGACGGCGCAGGGATTGCGTCGTGGCGGCGGCGAGGAGCATCGCTCGCACGTACGTCTGCAGCAGCACTGTCGTCGCGGTCCCTTCTGGAGTCGGGTGAGCCGTCTGGAGTCGGGTGACCTGGGTCAGGTCACGAGCAGGTGGTACATCGCCGGGGTGGCGATCATCAGGGCGAAGCAGAGAGCGAGCAGTGCTACGGGCAAGACCATCCGCTCGCTCGCCGCGTTGGAACGGGCATGCTCGCGGGTGAGCATCACCGTCCGCAGGCTCCTGCCGCGTGCGCGCAGGGCCTGGTACACCTGGGCGCCCTCCTCGCCGGCGAGCCGCAGGATGCCTGAAAGGTCGCCGAGCTCCGGCACACCGAGCTCCTCGCCCAGCCTGGAGAGGCTCTGCCACGGTGTCGTCCCCGAGAGCCGAGAGCGCAGGAGCTCCTCGCGGACCCTTTCGAAGACCCAGGAGCGACCGACGAGTGCCGCGCTCTCCAGCGCCTGGGTCGTGCCGGATCCTGCGAGTCGTTCCAGGGCCACAAGCTCGATGTAGGCGCCCACGGCCCGGGCGAAGTCCTCGCGGGCGATCGCCGCCCTGTCCCGGACCGTCAGCGACGGCAACAGGAACAAGAGCATCCCCGTCACCACCGACGCGAGAGTCGGGATCACCCAGGGGAGCCCGACTCCCGCCGCATCGAGCAGCGCCACCAGGCAGGGCGGGGCGGCCAGGCCGATGACGCCGAGAAGCGCCTTCTCACCCAGCCACACGTGTGGCTCGATTCGCAGGATCGCCAGCTCACGCAGCGGGGGACGAAGTCCCGGCAGCGCGCTGTGACCGAGGAGTGCGCGGCCCAGCCTGGCCCGCAGGCCGGTCTCGGGGAGCAGCGGCGGGCTCGGTCGCTGGTCGGCGAGCCGGTCCAGAGCCGCCCGCAGGTCCGGCGTGGTCGGCACGAGTTGGGTGACCACGAGGGTCAGCCCGGCACCGCCGACCCCGCCGAGAAGCAGCAGCACGACGACCAGCGGACTCATCCTCGTCCCTCCGCCGTCGGGGACGCGGCGAGGAACCGAGGCGTCGGACGCCCCCTCGTCATCTGTCGGAGCCAGAGGAGGCAGCCGACGTACAGGCCCAGGAACACCAGCAGCGCGACCTGCCCCAGCGGGGTCTTGTACGGGGCGATGTAGCTCGTGTCGAGCGCGAGGACGCCAAGGACACCGAGGGTGAGGCCGGTGACCCAGCGTGCGGTCGTCCGGGGTTTCGCCCGGTCGGCCTCGATGCTCCGTCGCATCCTGACCTCCTCGGCCACGGTCGATGCGAGGTCGTCGAGCACCGCCGCCAGGCCTGGTCCGCGACGCCGGGAGCCGAGGATCAAAGTGGCCGCGACGAGGTCACCCGTCGCGTCATCGAGGTCGTCGGCAAACGCTCGGAGAGCCGACTCGGTCGGCCATCGGGCGTTCAGCCGCGCGACGAGCGTGCCGACCATCGGTGTGATC
>DATKNA010000053.1:0-6766 GCA_035541595.1 Kineosporiaceae bacterium
CGGACCGCGGTCTCGTCGGCCGCCTCGGTCAGGAGCGCCAGGACCGTCTGGTAGCGGGCCCGCAGATCCTCCAGCACCCGTGACTTCCGCCGGGTCGCACCGGTCAGCCCGGCCGGAAGATCCACCTCTTCCCGCACGACGACCTCCGCCAGGGTGAGGAGGGCCTCCAGGTCCTCCCGGAGCCAGCGGTGCCACGGCAGGGTCACGGCGCCGCCGCCCGTGTCGGCGTCCGCCGTCCCCTCACACGCGAGCGACGCGGCGGACACGGTGAACAGCAGGGCGTCCACCTGGAGGTCCAGTCCCAGACGCATCAGGTGGCCGCGGGCCGGGCGGGCGCTCTTCTGCCGGCGCGGCTCCTGCACCTGCCCCTGCACATCCATCGCCGCTCTCCCGGACACTGGCCCAAGGTCGTCGTGGCTCACCCGTCACGTCGCCCACGACCAGCCTCTCGCAATCGGGTCGCGCGGGCATCGGACCAAAGTCCCTAGGACGTCGACGGGCGTACCGGCGGCCGTCCCCGGGTGGACGACCGGCGGGCCGGCCTGAGCGGGACCGTCCAGGTCAGTCGGGTCCCCCCGCGGTCCCGGGCCTCGACGACGCTGTCGCCGCCGAGATCGCGGGCGCGCTCGCGGATGTCGACCAGGCCCGTGCCCCGCTGCCCCTCGGAAGGGATGCCGACCCCGTCGTCCTCCACGGTCAAGGTCAGCCGGTCGTCGGCGACCGCGACCCGGACCCACGTCGCCGTGGCGCGGGCATGGCGGGCGACGTTCGACAGTGCCTCGCGCAGGACGGCATGAAGCTCGGCGCCCACGGCGGCAGCCTCGTCCAGCGGTCCGGAGATCTCCAGTGTGGGCTCGTGTCCGAGGACGCGGGCGGCATCGGAGACGCTGTCCACCAGGGACGCGCGAAGGTCGCTCCCGGAGCGCGGCCCGGAGAAGGCGAAGACGGACTGCCTCAACCTCCGCACGACCGTCTCCAGTTGCTCGACGAGCCGGCGGGTGCGGGCATCGTCCTCGCCTGGGGCCGCGCCGCCGGAGGCGTCGATCTGCATGCCGATCGCGATCAGATCCTGGATGACGGTGTCATGCAGGTCCCGGGCGATGCGCTGACGTTCCTCCAGCCTGGCGAGCCTGGACTGGCCCTCCTGCGCCAGGCCCAGCTGGACGGCGTCGGTGATGTGGGCGGCCAGACCCGAGAGCAGCTCCAGGTCGCTCCGGCTGAAGTCGTCGCCCCCGGGGGGCCGGGTCACGAGCAGGAGACCTGCCTCGCCGTCATGGGGGAAGCGCACGCCCGCCGTGGGCTCGCGGAAGAGCTCGCCCGCAGAGAACGTGGCGGCGGTGTCGATCTTCAGCAGGGCCTTGGACTGGGCGATGGACGGGCCGCGCCGGTGCCAGCCGGGCCGGCCGTGGGACGCGGACACCGTGACCCCGTGCGCCCCGGGCTCGAGCAGGAGCAGCGCGCAGCCGGCGGCGTCGAACGCGGCCGGAACGGCCCGGACGACCTCGGCGTGGACGTCGTCCGACGATCCGCCGGCCAGGACGCTGGCGGTGATGTCCGCGCCGAGCGCGGTCAGGGCGGCCCGGCGCGTGCGCTCGAGCTCGAGTTCCCGGGTACGGGTGACGTCGACGAGCTGGGCCAGGGTGGTGATGCCCGGGACGGCCGGGAAGTCGACGACAAAGGCGGACAGGTCGGCCCAGACGTGCGAGCCGTCGGGGCGGCGGTACCGCTTCCGGCGGGAGAACACGCCGCCCGCGGTTCCCGCGAGCATCCGGCGCGCCGCCTCCCGGTCCTGGGCCTCCTCGACGGGGTCGGTGAAGTCGGCGAGGTCGCGGCCGGCCAGCTCGGCGGCCGGGACCCCCAGGATCCTGCCCAACGTCGCGTTGGCCCGGGCGATGACACGGCGGCCGTCCGGGCGGAGCGTGGCGATCGCCAGACCGATCGGCGACTGGTCGAACGCCGCCCGGAACGACTCCTCGCTCACCCGCAGGCGCTCTTCCGCCGCCAGCCGCTCCCGCAGGTCCCGGGAGACGACGAGGACGTACCCGGGTCCCCCGGATCCGCCGGTCGATCGGTAGGTGAGCCGTGCCTCGACCGGCACGACCTCGCCGTGTCGATCGCGGCACCGGACGTCGACGGACACCTCGCGACCCCCGTCGACCACCGCGCGGATCGCCTCCTGGAAGCGGGCGGCGTCCTCCCGGACGATGCTCGCCCCGAGCGGCAGCGACTCCAGCTCGGGCGCGGCGCAGCCCGCCCAGTCGAGCACGGCCCGGTTGGCGTAGATCCGCCGCTGCGACGACGCGTCGATGACCACGATGCCGTCGCTGACCGCGTCGAGGAGGTCGACGAGGTCCACCGGCAGGCTGCCGTGGGTGGCGCTCGCACCCACGCCCTCGGTCTCCGCCGGCCGGCCACCTTCCCCACCGGGCGGGACGGCCAGGACGACGACCCGGGCGCCCAGGACCGCGCCGGCGTCGTCCGACAGCGACGTGACCAGGACGTCAAACCATTCGACGAGCTCCGGCCCGCGGCAGGGCACGCGGACGCGGCGCACGGCGGGCAGGTCCCCCCGGAGGGCGGCACGGATCGCCGCGGCCACCGCGCGTGCCGCGGGGTCGTCGCCGGCGGCGTCGCACACCTCGAGGTAGGAGACGCCGACCCCGCACCGCCGCAGGTCGCCACCGTGGGTCCGGCAGTAGTCCCGCCATCCCCGGTCGACCTGGACGATGACGCCCGAGCGATCCAGCAGGGCGACCTCGACCAGGGGGATGCCCCGCGGCCGCGAGATCGTCGCCCGCCCTGGTGATGATGTGGGGGGCATCGCGGTCATCTCCCGAGCATCGGTCCTGGGCGCGTGAGGAAGCTCCGGAACCCCCAACGGTAACCGTGCGTATCCTGACTGTTCAGGGGCTTTTGTCAGCTGGAGCGGGGACTTCCGTGGCCGACGGACCCGATCCCGGGCGGGCCGCCGAGCCGGAATCGTGTCGCGGTCGGGACTTTGGTCGGTTCCCAGGGCGCGGGGGCCTGCGGCAGGCTGCCGGCAGCGGCGCGGCGCGGAGGTGCGTCATGATCGTGGATGAGGGCCGCGGCGACCTGGGCGGCGCGCCGGAGCCCGCGGACCCCGAGATCAGGGTCTTCCTGGTCGACGACCATGAGCTCCTCCGCCGGGGCCTGCGCGCCGCCCTGGCCTCGCAGGCCGGCTTCCGGGTGGTCGGGGAGTCGGGGTCCGCGCGGGAGGCCGCCCGGCGGATCCCTGCGCTGCGCCCCCACGTGATGCTGCTCGACGTCCAGCTGCCGGACGGCTCGGGCATCGAGGTCTGCCGCCAGGTTCGCAGCGTCGACCCGGACATCCTCGGGTTGATCGTCACGACGTACGACGACGACGAGGCCCGGCTCGCCGCGGCCCTGGCCGGTGCCTCGGGGTTCGTCCTCAAGCAGATCCGCAGTGCGGAGCTGGTGTCCGCGGTGCGGCAGGTGGCGCGCGGCCAGGTCCTCTTCGACGGGTCGCGGGTCTGGACGGCGTTCGAGGGAGCGGCCGGCGGCTGGCCGGACCCCAGGCTGACCCGGCTGACCGGGCAGGAACGCCGCGTTCTCGGGCTCATCGCCGACGGGCTGACGAACAGGCAGATCGGCGAGCGGCTCGGTGTCCGCGAGAAGACCGTGAAGAACTACGTCACCAGCATCCTGTTCAAGCTCGGCCTGCAACGCCGCACGCAGGCCGCCGTCCTGGTCACCCGCTGGGACCGGAGTCCGCCGGAGGGCGCCCAGGGTGGGACCTGGCGCTGAGCCCGGCTCAGGTGGGCAGCAGGCTCCGGCCGCCTCCTGGCCGGGCGCCCGTCAGGCTGTCCAGCTCCGTCTGCACGGCCCTCGTCAGCCGGCCGCGATCCGGGACCGTGTCCGGATCCACGGTGACGGTGACCGCCAGGGTTCCCGCGTACGACAGCGCGGCGAACGTCACCGTGACGTTGCCACCGCCACCCACCGACAGCGGGAGCGCCTCGATGATCGGCATCTCGCAGAAGTGCCGCTGTCGCCGGGGACCGGCCAGGTTCGTGACGACGGTGTGCAGGTACCGCTGGCGGCGCATGTACGGCTCGTAGAGACCGCAGGCCACGGCCATGCGGACGAGGATGCTGGCGACCCGGCTCGCCGACGGCGACATCGCGGACCGCTTCCGGGCGCGCATGATCGACGCGACGGTCTGCAGCTCCTCGATCGGATCGTCGGCCTGCGGCAACGCCGCCCGGACCTCGCGGAACCGGTTCCCGAGGGACCGCGTACCCGCGCTGCGGCGGTCGGCGACAGGGACGCCGACGACGACGGCGGGCACGTGTTCCCCGCGGGCCTCCAGCGTCGCGTGGAGGGCGCCCGCGACCGCGGCGAGGAGGACGTCGTTCACCGTCGCGCCGTGCGCGTGCGCGGCCGCCAGGACGTCCTCGAGCCGGGCACCGACCACGTCCACACATCGCCGGGGGCCTGTCGGACGCAGCAGTGAACAGGCGGCGGCGCGACCGATCCGGTCACCGCGGCCCGGCCGGTACCGCGGCCGGGCCGGATCAGGGACCGGTGCCCGGGCGTCGTCCGCGCCTGCCTCGTCGACGAGGGCGCCCAGCACGGCCAGGCCGCCGATGCCGTCCGCCAGCGCGTGCTGGATCACCAGGATCAGGGCCAGCCGGCCGCCGGCGAGCCCGGTGACGAAGGTCGCCCGCCACAACGGCCGGTCGACGGGAAGCCGGCGCACCACGAGCTGTCCCGCGAGTCCGAGCAGTGCCCGCTCGTCGCCGGGGGATGGGCAGACGACCTGCTCGACGTGCCGCTCGGGCCGGTACCCCGGGTCGTCCGTCCAGACCGCCCGCGCCCAGCCCGGCCACCGCCCGGTGAGTCGCTGACGCAGCCGCGGCACCCTCCCGGCTCGCTCACCCAGGACCGACACGGCCGCACGCAGGTCGACCTCGCCACGGGGTTCCAGCACGAGGACGGCGCCGAACTGCTCGGGGACGACGGCGTCCTGCACGGCCAGGAACATCAGGTCCGGGCCGGCCGCCCGGTCGCCGCGATCCCGCGCCTGTCGACGTGCCATCCCACCAGGCCAGCACCGCGGCCGGCCGGCCACCAGGGACGAAGGTCATCGGGCCGGGCCGGTCGGGTCCTTCGACCCCTCCGCGGCGTCGCCCGGGGGAGGATAGTCGATCGTGCGGGCGGGAGCACGGCTGCCCGCACGACATCAGCGGCCAGGGGGCGCCATGACTACCGCCGTCACCCGTGACGCCCCGCCTCAGCGCCTCGTCACGCTGTTCAATCCGGTGGTGCGCGGCCTGCTGGCCTCGCCGCTGCACCGGGTCGCGGACGGCGCCCTGCTCGTCCTGCACCTGCGGGGTCGCCGCACCGGGCGCCGGTACGACATCCCGGTGGGGTACGTCGACCTCGACGGGCGACTGGTCGTGGTCACCCAGCACGCCTGGCGGGTGAACCTGCGCGGCGGCGCGGACGTCGAGATCACCCACCGGGGGCGGCGCCGGCAGATGCACGCCGACCTCGACGAGGAGCCCACGGCCGTCGCGACCGTGCTCCGCGCCGTGATCGAGCGGATCGGCTGGCGGGCCGCGAGACGCCAGACCGGGCTCGTGGTCCACGTCGGCCGGACCCCGACTCTGGACGAGCTCGAGCAGGCGGTCCGCGAGTACCACCTCGGCGCCGTCACGCTGACCTCCTCGGCGCCGTCACGCTGACCTCCCGCGACCAGGAGCGCCCGGCGAGGACGGGAGCCCCCGGTCGTCGCCCTCGTGTCACCGGTGGGCGAGGTCGAACCGATCGAGGTTCATGACCTTCGTCCACGCCGCGACGAAGTCGCGGACGAACTTCTCCTTGGCGTCGTCCGTGGCGTACACCTCGGCGAGGGCCCGCAGTTGCGCGTTCGACCCGAAGACGAGATCGACGGCCGTGGCGGTCCACCTCGGCTCGCCGGTGGCGCGGTCGCGTCCCTCGTAGACGTTCTCCGTGGACGTGGACGCCGCCCATGTCGTGCCCATGTCGAGCAGGTTGACGAAGAAGTCGTTCGTCAACGTCCCGGGACGATCCGTGAGGACGCCGAGCGCCGTCCCCCGGTGGGTGGCGTTCAGCGCCCGCATCCCGCCTACGAGAACGGTCATCTCGGGAGCGGAGAGGTTCAGCATGAAGGCGCGGTCCACCAGCAGCGTCTCCGGCGGCAGCTTCTCACCGGCACGCAGGTAGTTCCGGAACCCGTCCGCCCGCGGCTCGAGCACCCTGAAGGACTCGACGTCGGTCTGCTCCTGCGAGGCGTCCGTCCGGCCGGGCGCGAAGGGCACGGTGATCTCGAACCCGGCCTGGTTCGCCGCCTGCTCGACCGCGGCGGCGCCGCCCAGGACGATCACGTCGGCCAGCGAGATCCGCTTCCCACCGGTCTGCGAGCTGGTGAACTTCTGCTGGATCGCCGCCAGCGTCTGCAGCACGCTCGCCAGCTCCGCCGGGTCGTTGACCTCCCAGTCCTTCTGCGGGGCCAGCCGCAGCCGCGCCCCGTTGGCGCCGCCCCGCTTGTCGGTGCCGCGGAAGCTCGCCGCCGACGCCCACGCCGTCCGGACGAGCTGGGGGATCGTCAACCCCGAATCGAGGATCGTGGCCTTCACGGAGGCGATGTCGGCGTCGTCGATCAGCTCGTGGTCCACTGCGGGAACCGGGTCCTGCCACAGCTGCGGCTCGGGCACCCAGGGGCCGAGGTAGCGCGACACCGGACCCATGTCGCGGTGCA
>DATKNA010000054.1:0-5588 GCA_035541595.1 Kineosporiaceae bacterium
GCCCGACGACCCCGCGCTGGGTAGCTGGACCTTCACCGGAACGGATTCCGAAGATCGGCGCGCGCCGTTCTGCACGGGGCTCCCGTGCACGCCGAGGATCTGGCGGTCCGGCACTCCCGAGCTTAGTTTGCGCACTGTCCGTGAGCAATGGTGTGCAGGTCACATCACAGGATGTGATCGATTTCAGCTCGACCCGCCCGTGCGCAGGGCCCAGGTCGCGGGCGATCCGTCGTCGCGCCGTTCGCTCGGAGGTGATGGAATGCGGCCTGTGACAGACGCGTGCGCCGGGCTGGACGACCCCGGCGCGGCGCCCTGAGCGGGGCTGTCATGCGGGAGCCGGGGGACTCCGCGGGCGCGACCTGGGTGCTCTCGGACGCCGTCGTGCTGGCGACCGCACGACTGTCCGGAACCGCCGACGCGCCGGCGAGCCTGTGGGAGCTGATCGCCAACGCCGACGCCGTGTTCCATCTCATCCCCTCGGCCGACGAGATAGAAGCAGCGCTGAGCCGGCTCGTGGGCGCCGGCCTGGTGACCGTCGGGGATCTCGGCATCCACGTGGAGCGGCTGGGGCGTGAGCTCGTGGCCCGTGCCCGCGGTGGCGCGGACGGTGACCCGATGACCCGCGTCGTCGACCTCCTCGGCCTGCTGCAGCACGTCCCGACCGAGCCCATGCCCTGGTACCTGGACCGCGACGTCTACGAGGCCGTCACCCTGGAGTACCGACACAGCTTGTGGGAGACCTACCGGGCCGGCCGGCGACGGCGCCGTTGACGCCGGTCAGGGAAGGCGCCAGTCCACCGGCCGCCCGCCCTGCCTCCGCAGCAGCTCCGAGGCCCGGCTGAAGGGCCGGGATCCGAAGAAGCCGCGTGCCGCCGACAGCGGGCTCGGGTGGGCGCTCTCGATCACCGGGACGTCGCCGAGCAGCGGCCGCACCGCCTGTGCCTGGCGCCCCCAGAGGACGGCGACGAGCGGCCCCCCTCGACCGGCGAGGGCATGCACCGCCTGGTCCGTCACGGCCTCCCACCCCCGACCGTGATGGGATCCCGGCGCACCGGGCGCCACGCTCAGCACGCGGTTGAGCAGCAGCACGCCGGACGTCGTCCACGGCGTGAGGTCACCGGTGCTGGGCGGCGGGACGCCGACGTCGTCCGCGAGCTCCCTGAAGATGTTGACCAGGCTGCGCGGGAGGGGGCGCACCTCGGGACCGACGGAGAACGCGAGCCCGACGGCGTGGCCGGGCGTGGGGTAGGGATCCTGCCCGACCACGAGCACCCGGACGTCGTCGAAGGGCTGCTCGAACGCCCGTAGCACGCGGGGCTCGTCCGGCAGATGGCCGGTGCCTCGTTCCCGTTCGTCCCGCAGGAACGCGGCGAGACGCTCGAGCTCGGCCGACACCGGGGCGAGCGCGGGCCGCCAGCTCGGATGGACGCGCCGCATGAGGGCGGACCCCGCGGTCGGCGCCCGGGGGGCGGGCGCGGCGACCTCGGGCACGTGGGGACTCTATCCGCGACCCTCGGCCGTGTGTCAGGGCCGGGCTCTACCGTGTGGGCCATGACAGCGGGTGATGCCCGGCCGACGAGCCGGGCGGGCGAGGGGGCCGAGCGGGCGCGCAGGGACCCGGGGGCCGAGCAGCGGCTGCTCGGCGGCTTGGCGACGTGGGCGACCTGGAGCGTCGGGGTCGGTGGGGTGCTGTGGCGGCTCGGCCGGCAGGAGCGGGCACCGGCACTGCGGGCAGCCGGCCGCACCTGCGTGGCCTGGGGGCTGGCGGACGGCGCCGTGGTGGCGTGGGGAGTGCGGCAGGTGGTCCGCCGGCGGGGAGCCTCGCCCCCCGCGGCCGACCACGCTCGCAGGATGGCGCTGCTGACCGGCGCGAACGCACTGGCCGACGTCGGCTACGTCCTGATCGGCGGCCTGCTCTCGGCCTCGCCGCGGCGCCGCGGGGTCGGTCTCGCGACAACGGTCCAGGGCGCGTTCCTGCTCTATCTCGACACCCGCTACTGCCTCGAGTTCGTCGCCGCCTCTCGCGACGCGCCCCCGGGCGGTCGGTCCGGGCCCCTAGACTCTCCGCGTGCACGCGACCGGCGTCGACCAGCCGTGGACGGCGGGGCCGGCCCGGGGGCGAATGACAGCGTTGTGTTTCGAACCGTATCGTGACGCTGTCGGACCGGTGGAGGGTGGTCATGGACGCCGCACGTGCAGTGCCTCAGGAGCCGGCGGGGGGCGGCGAGCTCACCGCCAGGGAACGGGAGATCCTCGCGTTCGAACGCCAGTGGTGGAAGTACGCGGGCGCGAAGGAGCAGGCCGTCCGGGAGCTGTTCGACATGTCGGCTACTCGGTACTACCAACTGCTCAATGCTCTGATCGACCGGCCCGAGGCACTGGCCCACGACCCTATGCTCGTCAAGCGCCTGCGCCGGATGCGGCAGACGCGGCAGCGGGCGCGCTCGGCACGTCGCCTGGGGGCGTCCGGCTGATCCCGGCACACGCCGCCGTGAGGACGTCGGGTGCGCGCAGCGGCTGCACCGATCAGACCACCAGGCGGCGTCGAAGGAGTCAGTCATGAGCAACAGCACGCGGCAGGGCGGGTACGACGAGCGTCTCGTCGTCCCGCTCGAGGCGAGCCGCCGTGGTGCCCACCGGGCGCGCGCCAACGCGATCGTCGCGGCGCTGCCACTCCTCGCGGTGGTGGTCGTGGTGGCAGCGGTGATCGGGATCGCGTACACGCTGTTCCTCAAGCCGTCCACCACCTCCACGAGCTCGGACACCGCCGGCCAGCCCCTGCCGACGGTCTCCTCCCAGCCGCCGGCCGCGTCGTCGGCCCCCAGGGCGACCGCCACGAGCAGGGGCGAGGCGAGCACCAGCCCGTCCGCCACGACCAGTGCGAGCGCGAGCACGACGTCCGCCGCCGTGGACACGTCGGTGTCCTTCCGCGTCTACAACGGCTCGGTGGGGCCGGTGAGCGGCCTGGGGCGCAAGGCCGTGGCCGCGCTGAAGGCGGACGGGTGGAGCGGCGCGTCCGTGGTGGTCGCCACTGCACCCGTGACCACGCTCACGACCAGGGTCTACTACGGGGCGTCCAAGGACCAGCCGACCGCGGCGGCGATCGTCAAGTCGCTCGGTGTGGGATCGACCCGGCTCAACACCGGGATCGCCGGCCAGGGCATCGTGGTCGTCATCGGCAACGACTTCCCGCACTGAGTCGTGATCGGCAACGACGTCCCGCATGTGATCAACCCGGGGCTGACGGGGGCGGCGACGCCGGTCCGGGAAGGTAGCCGCCGTCCGCCAGCCCGGCGCGCACCTCGAAGACGTTGCGTCGGGCGACGTCGCGGCAGCGCAGCCACGACCACGCCGAGGCGGTCAGGTAGGCGGGCAGGAAGCCGGCGGGTCCGAGCCAACACGCCCACTGCACGGCGTGGCGCCCCTCGTGCACGAGCAGCCGCGGTCGGGCGGCCACCTCGGCCGACGGCATCCGCAGCAGGACCACGTCGCCGACCGTGACCGCGGGAGCGTTCGGCGCGGGGACCCCGAGGCGGTAGTCGAGGGCCAGCAGCAGCCCGTCCGGTCCACGCACCAGCCGGGCCCGGCCGGCTCGGGCGAGCGCGAGGCCGAGCGGCGTCGCCAGGGTGACGGCGTTGACGATCTGCCGGAGAGCGACCGCACGAGGCTGCACGCCGGGAATCCTCGCAGCCCGCACGTCGCATCCCGCACCCCGCATGGCGCACGCCGCCGCACGCCGCACCCCGCACCCCGCACGCCGCAACCCCGCAGTCCGCACGCCGCAGCCCGCACGCCGCAGCCGGCGTCGGCGAGGCTGCCGAGCGCCGGGAAGATCCTTCCGACGCCGTGATTTCACCCGCGTGCAACCTGTGCCCGCCCTCCGGGTGCCGCTAGAGTTCTGCGCGGTCGAACCGTTCGACGAGCACGTCCTCTCCTGTTTGGAGCCAGAGGCCCGCACGTTGGACCATCGCGGACCTGCACCTCTCGGGGCCGGTACCACGAGCGTGAGACCCGGCCCGGGTGTCGTGCGCGGGCCGCCCAGGGTAAGAGCAACAGGAGCAGGAATGGCTCAGGGAACCGTCAAGTGGTTCAACGCCGAGAAGGGCTATGGCTTCATCACCGTCGACGGCGGCGGTGCTGATGTCTTCGTGCACTGGTCGGCGATCCTCGCCGACGGGTACAAGTCCCTCGACGAAGGTCAGCGTGTGGAGTTCGAGGTCGGCCAGGGTCAGAAGGGGCCCCAGGCCGAGTCCGTCCGCCCGCTCTGACCGTCCCCGGTCGTCCTGAGGAGCCGCCCCGCACGTCGCGGGGCGGCTCCTCGGCCGCTGGGCCACCGTTACGCTTCTCGCCGTGACAGCTCCGACGGCTCCCGACGTCCGCGGCCTCTCCCGCGTGCGCCTCGACGCTGCCCTCCGGGCCGGCCGGCTGGTCGGCGGGCTGTCCCGCAGCCTCGGCCGGGGCACCGGAACCGTCGTCCGCGGGCGCGTGGCCCTGGCCTTCGCCCCCGGCGCGCTGCGCGAGCTCGCCAAGGGCCGGCGCGGCGTGATCGTCACCGGGACGAACGGCAAGTCGACGACCACCCGGCTCATCGCCGCCGCCCTCGGCGGTGACGTCGCCACCAACACGACGGGCGCGAACATGGCTCCCGGCATCGTCTCGGCGCTCGACGACAGCCCCAGCCCCACCGCCGTGCTGGAGACCGACGAGTTGCACGTTCCCTCCGTCGCCCGGCAGACCGCGCCCGAGGTCGTCGTCCTGCTCAACCTGACGCGCGATCAGCTCGATCGCACCCACGAGGTCAGCCGGACGTCGCAGGTCTGGGCGAAGGCCCTCGCCGACACGGGGATCACCGTGGTCGCCAACGCCGCTGATCCGCACGTCGTGGACGCCGCTCTCGCCGGCAAGCCGGTGTGGGTCGACCCGGGCACCCGCTGGACCGACGACGCGACGGTCTGCCCGCGCTGTGGCCACCTGCTGTCGTGGTCCGGGGGCCGCTGGAGCTCGTCCTGCGGCTTCGCGATGCCCCAGCCGGAGTACTCCCTCACGGCCGCGGGCGTCCGGCTGCCGGACGGCGGGCAGTTGGCGGTGCCGCTCAAGCTGCCCGGCGAGGTCAATCGCGGCAACGCGCTGTTCGCCATCGCCACGGCGTCGCTCTTCGGCGTGCCGGCCGAGGTCGCGGCGGCCCGGCTCGCGGAGGTCGACGACGTCGACGGCCGGTACGCACGCCTCGACCTGGGCGGCCGCCCGGCCACGCTGTTCCTCGCCAAGAACCCGGCCGGCTGGGCGGCCGCGCTGTCGATGATCGAGGAGGACAGCGTCCTCGCGGTCGGGATCAACGCGCGGATCGCCGACGGCACGGACACCTCCTGGCTCTACGACGTGCCCTTCGAGCGGCTCGCCGGCAGGGTCGTCGGTGCCACCGGCGACCGCCGCGACGACCTCGCCGTCCGGTTGCACTACGCCGCGGCGGAGCCGGTCGTCGACGCCGACCCCGTCCGGCTCGCCGCGAAGCTGCCGCCCGGCCCCCTCGTCGTCGCCGCCAACTACACCGCGTTCCGGGAGATGCGCCGCTATGTCGCCTGAGCCGG
>DATKNA010000055.1:0-2130 GCA_035541595.1 Kineosporiaceae bacterium
CGACTTGATGATCGCCTCGACGCGGTCCATCTCGCGCTCGTCGAAGTTCTCCAGCTGCTCGCGCAACTCGCCCATCCCGGGCAGCATCCCGAGCATCTTCTTCAGCGAGCCCATGTTCTTCAGGGCCGCCATCTGCTGCAGGAAGTCCTCGAGGGTGAAGTCCTCGTCGGCGGCGAACTTGGCCGCCATCTTGGCGGCCTGCTCCTCGTCGAAGGCCTTCTGCGCCTGCTCGATGAGGGTGAGCACGTCGCCCATGTCGAGGATGCGCGAGGCCATCCGGTCGGGGTGGAACAGCTCGAACTCGTCGAGCTTCTCCCCGGTGGAGGCGAACATCACCGGGCGCCCGGTGACGCCGACCACGCTCAGCGCGGCACCACCGCGGGCGTCGCCGTCCAGCTTGCTCAGCACGACGCCGGTGAAGCCGACCCCGTCGAGGAAGGCGTTCGCGGTGGTGACGGCGTCCTGGCCGATCATCGCGTCGAGCACGAACAGGATCTCGTCCGGGCTGACGGCGTCGCGGATGTCGGCGGCCTGCTGCATCATCTCGGCGTCCACACCGAGCCGGCCGGCGGTGTCGACGATGACCACGTCGTAGTGCTTGTCCCGGCCGAACCCGACACCGTCGCGGGCCACCGCCACCGGGTCACCCGGCCCGGCGGCCGGGTTGGCGATCGCCCCGGACGCCGAGGTGCCCGGGTGCGGGGCGAAGACGGCGACGCCGGCCCGCTCGCCGACCACCTTGAGTTGGTCGACGGCGTTGGGTCGCTGCAGGTCGCAGGCCACCAGCAGCGGGGTGTGCCCCTGCTCCTTCAGCCAGAGCCCGAGCTTGCCGGCCAGCGTCGTCTTGCCGGCGCCCTGCAGCCCCGCGAGCAGGATCACGGTCGGCGGGTTCTTGGCGAACCGCAGCCGCCGGGTCTGGCCGCCGAGCACGGTGACCAGCTCGTCGTGCACGATCTGGACGACCTGCTGGGCCGGGTTCAGCGCCTGGGACACCTCGGCCGACAGCGCCCGCTCCCGGATGGTCCCGGTGAACTGGCGGACGACGGGCAGGGCGACGTCGGCGTCCAGCAGGGCCCGGCGGATCTCCCGGATGGTCGCATCGACGTCGGCCTCGGACAGCCGGCCCTTGCCGCGCAGGTTCTTGAACGTCGCGGACAGGCGATCGGACAGGGTCGCGAACACGTGCAGATCCTCAGGTCGGCTGGATCGGTCTGGCCGGCCGGGTCGACCACGGTCCGCTCGGACGCCGTCGACGGCTCGGTCGTCCCAGCCTAACCGCCGCCCGATCCCGGCGACGCCGCCGGCAGCGTCCCGGCGTCGGGCTGGTCAGGCGTCGGGCAGGGTCCCGGCGTCGACCAGGGCGGCGACGGTGGCGGCGACCCGCGGCGGGGACAACGCACCGCCGCCCGCCTCCCCCACGTAGAGCACGTCGACCGCCTGCCCGGCATGGGTGGCGATGTGCGCCGAACGCAGGTCCACCCCCACCTGGGCCAGGGCGCTGCCGATGGCGTGCAGCAGCCCCGGACGGTCGGCGGCGCGGACCTCGAGCACGGTGGCATCGGCCGAGGCGCCGGGCAGCAGCACGACGCGCGGCCGGGCCGGGGCACCGGACGGCGCCCGGTAGCCGGCGTCGCGGCGGTGCAGCCGGTCCAGCACCGACTGATCGCCCTCGCCGAGGCGGCGCAGCGAGGTCTCCAGAGTGGGCGGCCCGGGGATCTCCCCGCCGCCGCTGTCCACCCACCAGGTGTCGACGGCGACCGGCACGGGGTGCTCGCCGCGGCCGGCCGGCACCGTGCGCACCAGCGCGGACTTCACGGTCATCCGGAAACTGGCCAGTACCCCGGCGATGTCGGCGAACAGGCCCGGCCGGTCCGGTGCCACCACGGTGACCGCGTGCAGCTCGTCCAGGGTGCCGACGGCGACCCGGGGGCGTCCGTCGGCGAGCACGGAGTCCACCAGCGCGGCCTCCGCCGAACTGATCGGCGCGGGCCCCGGCGGGTCCTCCCCGCGCAGCGCGGTCCGGGCCCGTTCGACCAGGTCGTCCACCAGCCGGGCCCGCCAGGCCGACCAGGCGGCCGGTCCGGCGGCGACGGCGTCCGCCTCGGTCAGCGCCCGGAGCATGTCCAGCAC
>DATKNA010000056.1:0-2581 GCA_035541595.1 Kineosporiaceae bacterium
GACCACGTTGACGATGCGCCCGACCGCCGCGTGAATGTTGCGGTGCGAACTCACGACTCCGAAGGGCAGCGGCGGATTGAATTCTCGGCTGAGCGAGGCGCACGTTCGCATGACGAAGGAACCCAGCTTGAGATGGTCGGCCATGCCCGCCAGGATCCGCCAGTCCAGCATGCCGTAAGGCACGTCGCGGCCCTGCCACAGGGGAGTCGAGACGGCCGAGAAGCTGCCGAACCCCCGGACGACGACCGAGGCGACGGTCGGATCGGTCATCACCTCGGCGAAGTCCGCCACGCTGGCGCGCATTCTCAGGACCGGTTCGCGGCCGGTGGCCGTGGCCTGGGCGACCAATTCGCATGCATCCTGCTCGAACGATTCGTATCCGTCCCGCCCGTTGTGCGCCAGGCCGGGGATGAAGAGCATCATGATGGCCACCCGGGAGCCAGGTTCGTCGGGCACGCTGAAACGCTTGGCCATCCTGAGCCCGTTGGCCTTGCGCTCGACGCGCCGGAATTCCTGGCTGTTGCGCATCCGGACATACTTCAGATTCCGACGTATCGTGTCAAGCGCTTCGGGCATCAATCCAGGAGCAATGACCGGCGTCGGGGTCCTTTGATGGGGGCGTGCGTTTGCGTGCCGACCCGAGGGCTCCCGCACCTCGCCCGGCCGTGGTCGCCCGGTGGCGTCCCGGCGCCGGAGTCCCACGTGCGCCGTCTCACAGCCGATTGCCAGCTGCGGACTGGTCACAACCCCGTTCGGCCCATTTATCCTGGCCACGTCGACGACGACGGGAGGTGGACGGTGTACGGCACCATGACCCTGCGTCCCGTCGGCGACCTCGACGTCCTCCAGGCCGACCAGCTCCGCTGCGAATGGTACCGGCTGCTCGACGAGGAGCAGCCCGACCTCGTCATCGTCGACCTCTCGGACGTCACCTTTCTGGACTCCGCCGGCCTCCGGTTGATCTCCGGCCTCGTCTGCCGGCAGCGTTCCCGCGATGCGTCGGTCGCCGTCAGCAATGCCTCCGCGAACGTGCTCCACCTGCTGCGCGTCACGAGCCTGAGTGACCTCCTCGACAGCTTGGAGCTCGTCTCCGACGCGTGAGCTCGATCACGTCGAGGATTCTCGACCGCTGCCCGACACACTCGAGGTCACCCGGCTCATGCCGGCTTGCTCGGGCTCGGCGTGAGCCTGCTCACGAGCTCGGCCCTGACGGCCGTCGGTGTCGGCTTCCTCCGGGAGGTCACGGCGCTCTGCGAGCGGTTCGGTGATGGATGACCGAGGATGCGATCGATGGATCTGTCGGACGTGCGGGCGGTGCTGCTCGACATGGACGGCACGCTGGTGGACTCCGACGCCGCCGTCGAACGGGCCTGGCGGGCATGGTCGGGGGAGTACGGCGTGCCGTCGGACACGACGCTCACGCTGGCCCACGGCAACCCCTCCGAGCGCACGGCCCGCATCCTGCTGCCGGGCCTGGACGACGACGCGCTGCTCGCCGCCGCGCAGCGCCAGCTGGACCTGCAGTACGACGACCTGTCCGACGTGCGGGCCCTGCCGGGTGCGCAGGAGGTGGTCGATGTGCTCCACCGTTGGCGGCTGCCCTGGGCGGTCGTCACGAGCGCCGACCAGCGGCTCGCCCGGGCCCGCCTCGACGTCGCCCGGATCGTGCCGCCTGTGCTCGTCACCGTCGAGGACGTCGCTCGCGGCAAGCCCGACCCCGAGGGGTACCTGCTGGCCGCGCGGCTGCTGGGCGTCGAGCCCCCGCGCTGCCTCGTCGTCGAGGACTCCGAGCCGGGGATCGCCGCCGGCCGCTCCGCGGGGATGCGGGTCGCCAGCTTGCGCGGCTTGCCCGGTGACCTCGTGCTCCGTGATCTGCGCGACCTGGCCCGCCTGCTGGCCGCCTCCGGACCCACGTGAGCCTGCCAGAGCTGGAGCCGGCCCCCGGTGAGGTCGTCCGTTCCCGCGCGAGCCACGGGCAGCCGACCTGCGAACGGCGAGTCGGAGGCTCGTGAAGCCCAGGGTGAAGATCACGCTGAATCGATCTGGTCGTCAGGGCGCGCATTCCCTTCACCGTGATCTTCAACGGTGCCTTCACCCCTCGAAAGCCCCGGGGGCGCGTCGTAGCGTCATCCCGTGACCGTGCTGCCCGAGCAGCGCCCGCAGGACGACGGTCTCGCTTACGACAGCCGGGCCGGCCGCTGGACCCTGGCCGCGACCGTTCTCGGGTCGGCGATCGTGGCCATCGACGCCACCGTCGTCGGTGTCGCCCTGCCCACGATCGGCCGCGATTTCGGGACGCCGATCGAGACCCTGCAGTGGGTGGTCACCGCCTACATGCTCACGCTGGCCGCCTTCCTGCTGCTCGGCGGGGCGCTGGGCGATCGACTCGGACGGGCCCGGGTGTTCGAGATCGGGGTGACCTGGTTCGCGCTGGCCTCGGCGGTGTGCGGCCTGGCCCCGTCGTCGGGCCTGCTCATCGCCGCCCGGGCGCTCCAGGGGGTGGGCGCGGCCCTGTTGACGCCGGCCAGCCTGGCCATCCTCCAGGCGTCGTTCCGCGTCGACGACCGCCCTCGTGCGATCG
>DATKNA010000057.1:0-7614 GCA_035541595.1 Kineosporiaceae bacterium
CTCGCGGTGCTCGGGGGCGGCGTCGTCGCCTGCGAGATGGCGTGGGCTTACCGGGGCCTCGGTACCGAGGAGGTCACGGTCCTGGAGGTGGTCGACCGACTGCTCCCTCGGCAGGAGCCGTTCGCCGGTGGGCTTCTCGCCCAGGCCTTCCGGGACGCCGGCATCGTCGTGCGCACGTCCGCCACGGTGGTCGGGGTCGAGCGGCCCCGGCCGGGCGGCGAGGTCCGGCTGGAGGTGGACGCCGGCGACGCCGTGGTCGCCGACGAGGTCCTGGTGGCCACCGGACGCCGGCCGCGCACCCGCGACCTCGGCGTGCAGACCGTGGGCCTCGAGCCGGGCCGGTACGTCGACGTCGACGACTGGCTCACCGTCTCCGGCGTCGGCGGGGCCTGGCTCTACGCCGTCGGCGACGTGAACGGCCGCAACCTGCTGACCCACATGGGCAAGTACCAGGCGCGGATGTGCGGTGACGTCATCGTCCGCCGGGCCGCCGGAGCCGAGCCCGGCGAGGCCCTGCGCGCCCGGGCGGACCGGGTGGGCGCCCCGTCCGTGGTCTTCACCGATCCACAGGTCGCCTCCGTCGGGCGGACCGAGGCCGAGGCGCGGTCGGCCGGCCTTGCGGTGCGGACGGTCGAGTACGACATCGGCGGCGTGACGGGCGCGACGTTGCTCGCCGACGGTTACCGGGGCCGCGCGAAGCTCGTCGTGGACGAGGACCGCAGGGTCGTCGTCGGCGCCACCTTCGTGGGCCAGGACGTCGCCGAGCTCCTGCACTCCGCGACGGTCGCGGTGGTCGGCGCCGTGCCGCTGACGGATCTCTGGCACGCGGTGCCGTCGTTCCCCACCGTGAGCGAGGTCTGGCTGCGCCTGCTCGAGACGTACGGCCTGTAGGGCCTGTCGACGTCCGGCTGTCGATGTCCGGGACCTGCCAGGACTCCGGGGACCTGCCCGGACGCTCAGGCGGGCGCGGGCACCGCGAGGCACGGCCCGACCACGCCGCCGAGCTGGCCGAGCCGCCAGATCTCGCGGCTGTGGAACTCGAGCCCCGCCCGGCCGAGGACCAGGCCGAGCGGGCAGCCCTCGAGGGGGACCAGCACACCCGGGTGTGACGGGCCGTCGGGCACCGGGATCTGGACGGCTCGCAATCGCAGCGCGCCGTTAACGGCCGGCAGTCCGGCCGGGGCGTCCGGGCTCGCGGCGACCGCGCTCAGGCCCTCGTCGTCGGCATGGAGGATCGCGGCCCAGTCCACGCCAAGCGCGACGGGGGCGCCGTCCACCAGGGTCTGCAGGGACCGGTCCGGCCGGGCCAGCACCTGCGCCACCAGCTGGAGGTCGGCATGCCCGGGCACCGGCGGGGCGGGGTGGTGGACGCCGACGACCTCGACCCCGGGGACCGCGGCGAGACCGTCGAGCACGCGGGTCAGGTGGGAGGTGTCCCGGACCTGCACGACGACGTCGTCCAGGGCTTGACCGGCCTCGTTGTCGAGGACGTCGACGCCGGCGATGTCGCCGGAGGCGGCGCCGATCGCGGAGGCGACGCGGCCGAGCGATCCGGGGCGGTCGGGCACCTTCAGACGGATTCTGGCGAGCACGCCCGAACCTCCCGGTGGTCGAGGGGCGCCGTGGCGAGACGGCGCACAGGTATTCTCCCGCCCCCAGGTTCCGTGCATGTTTCGCCCGGATTGCCGTCCCCGGCATGCCCGGCCCACCGTGATCATGAACTCAGGAGAGAGCGCGTCGCAGGCCGGCGGTACCGTGGCGAACGTGACGACGTCAGAGGGGCCGGGCGACGGAGGCGGCGACGGCCGCATGGTCCGACCGAACAGGGCCCAGGTGCGCCGCTGGCGTGACCTGCTCGCGAGCGAGCGCGAGGCCGCCACGTTGTACGACACCCTCGCGGGGTCGGCCGCCGGCGAGCGCGCCGAGATCCTGCGTGAGCTCGCGCAGGTGGAGCGCCGCCACGCGGCGCACTGGGAGGAGCAGCTACGGTCCGCGGGGGAGCCGGTGCCCCCGCCGCAGGGGCCGGGGCTGCGGACCCGCCTGCTGACGACGACTGCCAGGCGCCTCTCCCTGGACGCCGTCCTCCCGATGATCGAGCGCGCGGAGACGTCCGACGCCGGCCTCTACGACGCCGACCCGGACGCCGCCGCCGGCATGGCCGAGGACGAGCGTGGCCACGCTCGCGCGCTGGCCGCGATGCGGGCCGGCGGCGCCCGGGCCGTGGCGGTCGACCCCCGGTCGAAGATCGCGCGCCGTGAGCGCTGGCACCGGGGTGACCGGTCGGGTGCCCTGCGCGCCGCGATCTTCGGGGTCAGCGACGGCCTCGTCTCGAACACCTCGCTCGTCATGGGCTTCGCGGGGTCGGGCGCGAGCCGCTCCACCGTGCTGCTCGCCGGTGTCGCCGGCCTGCTCGCGGGTTCGTTCTCGATGGCGGCCGGCGAGTACGTGTCGATGGCCGGCCAGCGCGAGATGTTCGAGCGTGAGATCGCGCTCGAGCGGAGCGAGCTGGAGGAGAAGCCGGAGGAGGAGTTCGAGGAGCTGGTCCTGATCTACCGGGCCAAGGGCCTGCCGACGGCACAGGCGCGGGAGATCGCCGCCCGCATCATGGGCGACCGTGAGGTCGCGCTGGACACCCTTGCCCGTGAGGAGCTGGGCCTCGACCCGGACGCACTGGGGTCGCCGTGGTCCGCCGCGCTGTCCTCGTTCGTCGCCTTCGCGCTCGGGGCGGTCGTCGTGGTGCTGCCCTACCTGGTCACCGGAGGCCGCGCGGCATTCGTCGCCGCCCTGGCCCTGGCACTCGCCGCGATGGCCGCCGTCGGCGCCGCGATCGGTGTGCTCAACGGGCGCTCACCCGTGCGCGGCGCCGTCCGGCAGGTCGCCGTGGGAGCCCTCGCTGCCGGCGTCACCTACGGTGTCGGCTCCCTGATCGGCATCCGCACCGGCTGAGCTGTTGCGGCGTGGGCGAACTGCCTTCCGGCGATGTCAGGGTCGGCCTGTCGGGCTGGCGGTACCGCGACTGGCGGGGTCGTTTCTACCCGTCCGGGCTGGCACAGCGGCGCGAGCTGGCGTACCTGGCGAGCCGGTTCGACACCGTCGAGATCAACGGCTCCTTCTACTCGCTCCAACGGCCGGCCTCCTATCAGCGGTGGGCGGCCGGCGTGCCGGACGACTTCGTGTTCGCCGTGAAGGGCGGGCGGTACATCACCCACTTCCGGCGGTTGGCCTTCGTCGAGACCGCCCTGGCCAACTTCTTCGCCTCGGGGCTGCTCGCCCTCGGTCCCAAGCTGGGTCCGGTGCTGTGGCAGCTGCCGCCGGGCCTGAGGTTCGAGCCGGACCGGCTGGAGGCGTTCCTGGCCCAGCTGCCGCCGACGACGGTCGACGCGGCCCGGCTCGCCCGCGGACACGACGCCAGGCTCGAGGGCCGCGTGTGGACCACGGCGGACGCCGACCGCCCGCTGCGGCACGCGCTCGAGGTGCGTGACGAGAGCTTCCGCGACCGCGCCCTGCCGCCGCTGCTGGAGCGGTACGGCGTGGCGCTCGTCGTGGCCGACACCGCCGGGCGCTGGCCGCTGCTGTTCGACATCACGGCCGACTTCGTGTACGTCCGGCTGCACGGGGACGTCGAGCTGTACAGCAGCGGGTACGGTGACGCGGCCCTCGACGCCTGGGCGGGTCGCGTGCGGGACTGGGCGGCGTCCGGGTTGGACGTGTACGTGTACTTCGACAACGACGTCGACGCGCACGCGCCGTTCGACGCGGCGGGCCTCGCCCGCCGGCTGGGGGTGGGCCCGGCTGCGGGCCCGGCTCACAGCGGAGTGACGTAGGCGCCCGTGAGGCCGCCGTCCACGAGGAGGTTGCCGGCCGTGATGAACGACGCGTCGTCGCTGGCGAGGAACGCGACGGCCGCCGCGATCTCGGCCGGCTCCGCGAAGCGGCCCATCGGCACGTGCACGAGCCGGCGCTGGGCGCGCTCCGGGTCGGCCGCGAAGAGCTCCATCAGCAGTGGGGTGGCCACCGGGCCGGGGGAGAGGGCATTGACGCGGACGCCCCGGCGGGCGAACTGGACACCGAGCTCGCGGGTCATCGCCAGCACGCCGCCCTTGCTCGCCGTGTACGAGATCTGGCTCGTGGCCGCGCCCACCGACGCCACGAAGGATGCGGTGTTGATGATCGAGCCCTTGCCCTGGGCGAGCATGTGCGGCAGGACGGCCTTGCAGCCCAGGTAGACGCTGGTGAGGTTGACCTCCTGGACCCGGCGCCAGGCGTCGAGGCCCGTCTCGAGGATCGAGTCGTCGTCGGGCGGGCTGATGCCGGCGTTGTGGAAGGCGACGTCGATCCGGCCGTAGCGCCGGACCGTGTCCGCGTACATCCGCCCGTTGTCGTCCGGGCTGGTCACGTCGGCCTGCAGGAAGAGCCCGCCGACCTCGTCGGCGAGCTCCTCGCCGGCATCCACGGCGACGTCGACGACGACGACCGAGGCCCCCTCGGCGGCGAACCGCCGGCAGGTCGCCGCGCCGATCCCGCTCGCGCCCCCGGTGACGAGCGCGACCCGACCCTTCAGCCGTTCCACGGTGATCCTTCCTCTCCAGTTCCCCCACGGGTGGGCACGAGAGCGGGGTCAATCGCTGGCGATGAAGACGTTCTTGGTCTCGGTGAAGGCGGCCAGCGCGTCAGGGCCGAGCTCGCGGCCGAGGCCCGAGCGCTTGAAGCCGCCGAACGGCGTCGTGTAGCGCACCGAGGAGTGCGAGTTCACCGACAGGTTCCCGCTGTCCACCCCGCGGGCCACGCGCAACGCCCGGCCGACGTCGCGGGTCCAGATCGAGCCCGAGAGCCCGTAGTCGGTGTCGTTCGCCTTGGCGATCGCGTCCGCCTCGTCGTCGAACGGCAGGACGGCGACGACCGGGCCGAAGACCTCCTCGCGCCAGACCCGGTCGCGCTCCGATCGCGGCAACACGACGGTCGGCGGATACCAGAACCCCCGACCCGCGGGCGCGGACCCGCGGAAGGCCACGTCGACCGGCTCCCGCGCGTCCTCCACGAACGACCGCACGGTCGCCCGCTGCGCCGCCGAGATCAGCGGACCCATCTCCGCGTCCTCGGCGCCGGGGTCCTTCACGGCGACCGCGGTGACGGCCGGTTCGAGCAGCGCGAGGAACCGGTCGTGCACCGACCGCTCGACCAGGATCCGCGAGCGGGCGCAGCAGTCCTGCCCGGCGTTGTCGAACACCCCGTACGGCGCGGTCGCGGCGGCCCGGTCCAGATCCGCGTCCGCGAAGACGATGTTCGCGCTCTTGCCTCCCAGCTCGAGCGTGACCCTCTTGACCTGCCGGGCGCATCCGGCCATGACCTGCTGGCCCACCGACGTCGACCCGGTGAAGACCACCTTGCGCACGTCCGGGTGGTCGACGAACCGCTGCCCGACCACCGACCCCTTGCCGGGCAGCACCTGGAAGACCCCCTCCGGCACGCCGGCCTCGAGGGCGAGCTCACCGAGACGGATCGCCGTCAGCGGGGTCAGCTCGGCGGGCTTGAGCACCACCGTGCAGCCGGCCGCGAGCGCGGGCGCGAAGCCCCAGCCCGCGATCGGCATCGGGAAGTTCCAGGGGACGATGACGCCGACCACGCCGACCGGCTCCGCGAAGGTGACGTCGATCCCGCCGGCCACCGGGATCTGGCGGCCGAACAGCCGTTCCGGCGCCCCGGCGTAGTAATGCAGGACGTCGCGGACGTTCCCCGCCTCCCACCGCGCGTTCGCGATGGTGTGGCCGGCGCCGCGGACCTCCAGCCGGGCCAGCTCCTCGACGTGGTCGGCGACGGTGTCGGCGAACCGGCGCAACAGGCGGGCGCGGTCGGCCGGCGCGACGGCGCGCCAGGCGGGCAGGGTGGCCGAGGCGCGCGCCACGGCCTCGTCCGTCCCCCGCCGGTCGAGCAGGGCGACGGTGGCGACGACGTCCTCGGTGGCGGGATCGAGGACCTCGGTGCTCGTCGCGGTCTGTGCGGTGGTGCCGGTCACAGCCGTTCGAATCCCCTCATCCGCTCCCAGTCCGTGACCGCCGCCCCGAAGGCCGCGAGCTCGACGTCGGCGGCGTTGACGTAATGCTCGACGACCTCGTCGCCGAACGCCTCCCGCGCCACGCTGCTGGCGTCGAACAGGTCCCGCGCCTCGCGCAACGTGGTCGGGACCGTCGGCAGGTCCGACGTGTAGGCGTTACCGGTGTACGCCGGGGGCAGGTCGAGCCCGTTCCTGATCCCGAACAGTCCGGCCGCCAGCATGCCGGCGAGTGCGACGTAGGGGTTCACGTCCCCGCCCGGCAGGCGCAGTTCCGGTCGCAGCGACGACCCGGACCCGACGACCCGCACCGAGCACGTCCGATTGTCCTCGCCCCACGCGACCTTGGTGGGGGCGAAGCTGCCGGGGGCGAACCTCTTGTACGAGTTCACGTTCGGCGCATACAGCAGGGTGAACTCGCGCAGCGTGGCCAGCAGCCCGGCGACGAACCCCCCGAACACCTCGGTGCGCTCGCGACCCACGCCGTGACCACCGGCGTCCGCGGGCCCGTGGCCCCCCGGCCGGTCGAAGACCACCTCTGCGCCGAGGCCGCGCAGGCTCATGTGGATGTGGCAGGAATTGCCCTCGCGTTCGTCGAACTTGCTCATGAACGTCAGCGACTTGCGGTGGGCGGCGGCGATCTCCTTGGCCGCCGTCTTGTACAGCGCGTGGTCGTCGGCCGTCTTGACGACGTCGGCGTACCGGAAGGCGATCTCGTGCTGGCCGTGGTTGCACTCGCCCTTGGCCGATTCCACCCGCAGGCCGGCGGCGTACATCGCGTTGCGGATGTCCCGGAGCAACGGCTCGACCCGCCCGGTCCCGATGATCGAGTAGTCCACGTTGTACCGGTTCGCAGGGGTAAGGCCGGCGTACCGCCGGTCCCATGCCTGCTCGTAGGTGTCCTCGAAGACCATGAACTCCAGCTCGGTGCCGGCGACCGCCACGAACCCCAGCTCCCTCGCCCGCTCCACCTGCCCCGTGAGGAGCTGGCGGGGGGACTGGAGGACGGGGGTGCCGTCGAGCCACAGCACGTCGCACTGGACGATCGCCGTGGCGGGCAGCCACGAGGCCCGCCGCAGGGTGGCGAGGTCGGGCCGGAGGACGAAGTCCCCGTACCCGCGGTCCCAGGACGAGATCGCGTAGCCGTCGACCGTGTTCATGTCGACGTCGACGGCCAACAGGTAGGTGCAGCCCTCCGTGCCGTGCTCGACCACCTCGTCCAGGAAGTACCGGGCGTGCAGGCGCTTGCCCTGCAACCGGCCCTGGACGTCGGTCAGGCAGGCGATGACGGTGTCGATCTCGCGCCGGGCGACCAGGCTCTCCAGCTCGTCCACCGTGAACTCGGCCGGCCCTCCGCCCGCTCCGTCGACCACCATCGCGCCTCCTCAGGTCACGTCGCTGCGCGCAGCCTCTCACGAGTTCGCAGGGTGACCGCAGACCCTGGCGCGTCAGAATCCGATCACCACGGTTCAGTCACTGTGCGCAACCGGCGAATCAGGCGAAGAAGGACGATACCCAGCGTGGCCATTACCCTGCGCGTGTGAATCGCGGCACGTCATCGGCTC
>DATKNA010000058.1:0-5180 GCA_035541595.1 Kineosporiaceae bacterium
CCCGAGGCCGGTGAGGACGACGGCTGCCGTGTGCAGGTCCGGAGCGGGTGTCCTACCTGTCGCGGGCAGGGGTCGCTCGAGCACGGCGAGCGCCTGGTCGGCGGCCGCGAGGCCATCGACGCTCGCGTGGTAGTGCAGGCCGACCAGTCGCAGCGGGAGGTACACCTCGGGAGCCAGGATCAGCACGACCAGTCCGGTGCGGAGATCGAGGCTGCCCCCCACGAGGCGCAGGCCGACGCCGACCGCGACGAGTGCGACGGACAGCGTGGTCAGCGTCTCCAGGACGAGGGAGGAGAGGAACGCCGAGCGCAGGGTCCGCATGGTGAGGCGGCGGTGGCCGTCGCCGACCTCACGGATCCGGGCGACCTGGGCGGCGTCCCGCCCGTGCGCACGCAGCGTCGGCAGGCCGGCGATCAGGTCCAGGAGCTGGGAGTTGAGTCGTTGCAGCGACCGGAGCGCGCGGTCGGCGCTCGTGCGGGTGCTCAATCCGACCAGGGCCATGAAGAGCGGGACCAGCGGCAGGGTCAGCGTCACGGTGACCCCGGCGAGGGGATCGAACCACCAGATGACGGCCAGTACACCGGGCGTCACCGTGCAGGCCAGGAGCAGCTGCGGGAGGTATCTCGTGAGATAGCCCTCGAGCCCGTCCAGGCCACGGGTTGCCAGCGTCGCCGTGGCCACCGGGTCCGTCGGGGTCGGTGCCGCGGCGGCGGAGAGCCCGGTGATCTTGCGAACCAGGGCGCTGCGCAGGTCCGCGATGACCGTGGTCGCGGCCCGGTGACCGAATCGTTCCTGGCTGCCGGCGAGCGTGGCGCGTGCAGCCACGACCGCGGCCAGGGCGACGAGCCGTACGCCGAGGTCGTCGCCCTGGACACTCCGACCCGCCACCGCGACCGCCGTGGCGATCACGTCCGCCAGCAGGACGGCCTGGGCGACGAGGAGGCCGGCCGCGGCGACACCGAACCCCGCGGTGAGCGCGACATACCGCCGCGCCGCACGCACGTGCCGCAGGAGCCGCGGGTCGAGCGGTGTCACCGGGCGGTCGACGCGGAGGGTGTCGCGCCTGCGCCGGAGCGCTGTGCGGGGATGCCGCCCCCAGCCGGGATGTTCTGGGTCGACAGGCGGTGCCGGAACACCCAGAAGGTCCAGCCTTGGTAGGCCAGCACGAGTGGCGTGAAGATCACCGCGACCCAGGTCATGACCGTCAGCGTGTAGTGCGACGAGGAGGCGTTCGTCACGGTGAGCGAGTACGCCGGGTTCGTCGTCGACGGGAGCACGTTCGGGTAGAGGCTGCCGAAGATCAGCACCGACACGGCGATCGTGACGATGGACGTGAACAGGAACCCCAGGCCCTCCCGTCGCGCCCGCGCCGCGACCGCGGCACCCACGAGGCCGGCGGCCGCCACGACGACGGCGGCCCAGGTCCAGGCCTTCCCGTGGGCGAGCTGGGTCCAGACGGCGAAGGTCCCGGCGACGACGATGGTGGGCACCGAGAGCCGGACGGCCACCCGCAGGGCCCGCTCATGCACCTCGTCACGCGTCTTGAGGGCGAGGAACAGGGCACCGTGCAGGGCGAAGAGCAGGAGCGTGGTGAGGCCGCCGAGCAGTCCGTACGGGTTGAGCAGGGTGAACAGGGTGCCCGTGTACTGCTTCTGCGCGTTGATCGGAACGCCGGCGACGATGTTGGCGAAGGCGACACCCCACAGCAGCGAGGGCACGAAGGACCCCACCACGATCGCGGCGTCCCAGGCGCGTCGCCACCGGACGCTGTCGATCTTGCCGCGGTACTCGAACGCGACCCCACGCAGGATCAGTGCCACCAGGATCAGCAGGAGCGGCAGGTAGAAGCCGGAGAACAGGGTGGCATACCAGTCCGGGAACGCCGCGAACGTCGCCCCGCCGGCCACCAGCAGCCAGACCTCGTTCCCGTCCCAGACGGGGCCGATGGCGTTGACGAGGACCCGCCGCTCGGTGTCGGTGCGCCCGATGACCGGCAGGAGCATGCCGACGCCGAAGTCGAACCCCTCCAGGACGAGGTAGCCGGTCCACAGGACGGCGATGAGGACGAACCAGACCGTGGTCAGTTCCACGACGCTCTCCTAGGGCAACCGGCGGTCAGTAGGCGAAGGTCAGGGGTGCGTCGTCCTCGGTGAGGACCTGCGGCGGCTCGACCGGGGGCGCGCCCTGCTGGACGTAGCGGCGCATGAGCACGTACCAGACCACCGCGAGCGCGCCGTAGAGCAGCGTGAAGACCGTCAGCGAGATCGCCACGGTGGTCGCGCTGACGGGGGACACACCGTCCGCCGTGAGCATCCGGATCTGCGGGTTCCCGGTCGGGTTGGGAGCCACGACCCAGGGCTGGCGACCCATCTCCGTGAAGATCCAGCCGGCGGTGTTGGCGAGGTAGGGTGTCGCGATGGCGATCACTGCCAGTCGGGCGAACCAGCGCCGGCTGGGCGTCCGGTGGCGCCGCGTCAACCAGAGCCCGGCGACCGCGAGGGCCGCGCTGCCGAGACCGAAGCCGATCATCAAGCGGAAGGCCCAGTAGGTCACGGGAAGCAGGGGCTTGTAGTCTCCCGGGCCGAACTTCTGCTCGTACCGCTTCTGGAGTTCGTTGACCCCCGTCACCGTGGCGTGGGGGTCGCCGGTGGCGAGGAACGATGTCACGCCGGGGATGCTCAGGGTGCGCACGTCGCACGCGTTGGACAGGTCGCCGATCGCGAAGAGGCTGAACCCGGCACCCGTCTCGGTACTGCAGATCGCCTCCGCGGAGGCCATCTTCATCGGCTGCTGCTGGAACATCAGCTTGGCCTGGGCGTCCCCGGAGATCGCCACGCCCACGCCGGCGAGGACGATGACCGCCAGGCCGAGTCGCAGCAACGGACGGTGGACGGCCGCCGTGTCCTCGTCCCCGGCGCGGGCGGCCTTGACCGCCCACCAGGCGGCGACGCCGGCGACGAACGTGCCGGCGGTGAGGAAGGAGGCCGTCACCGCGTGCGGGAACGCCGCCAGCGTCGTCGGGTTGGTCAGCACGGCCCAGATGTCCACGAGCTCGGCGCGGCCGCGTTCAGGGTTGAACCGCACGCCCACCGGGTGCTGCATGAACGAGTTGGCGGCGATGATGAAGTACGCCGACAGGTTCACTCCGATGGCGGCGAGCCAGATCGTGGCCAGGTGCACCTTCCGGGGCAGCCTGTCCCAGCCGAAGATCCACAGGCCGAGGAACGTCGATTCGAGGAAGAACGCGGCCAGGCCCTCCATCGCCAGGGGCGCGCCGAAGACGTCGCCGACGAAGCGCGAGTACGCGCTCCAGTTCATGCCGAACTGGAACTCCTGGACGATCCCGGTCACCACGCCCATGGCGAAGTTGATCAATAGGAGCTTCCCGAAGAACTTCGTCGCCCGAAGCCACCGCTCGCTGCCCGTGACGTACCAGACCGTCTGCATGATCGCGACCAGCGGGGCGAGCCCGATGGTCAGCGGGACGAAGATGAAGTGGTAGACGGTGGTGATCCCGAACTGCCACCGCGAGAGATCGAGCGTGTTCATGCCGCGGGCCTCGTCGCCACCGTCGTTCTCCTCGCTCGGGCCGGGTCCGGGTGATCCGGCACAGTCATGCCGGGATCACTCTGGGGGGCCCTGAGCCCAGCCCCGCAGGGCCGCACGTCGCCGCGACGAGGGACCAAAGGCCCGACGTCCCCAACCTACCGCCGCGAGGCCGGCAGCGATCAAGAATCCCTGGACGCTCGGGACATCACGCGTGTCGTCGGGTCTCGTCAACGACCGAACGCCTCCTCTACCGTCCTCGTGGGAGGTGAGGTGAGCGACAGCGCCCCGATCCGGATCCGGATCCTGGGCCGGCTCGGCGCGTCCGCGGGCGACGTCGAGCTGGACCTCGGCGGCCGCCGCCAGCGCGCCGTCCTCGCGGTGCTGCTGATCGCCCGGGGCGAGGTGGTGACCGCCGAGCGCCTCGCCGACTCCGTCTGGGCCGGGGACCTGCCCGCGAACGCCGCCGGGGCCGTCCAGTCGTACGTCTCCCACCTGCGCCGCCGGCTCGAACCCGGCGGCGCTCCTCGGGCTCGCGCCCGCGTCATCGTCAGCGAGGGGAACGGATACGCGGTGCGCCTGCCGCCGGACGCCGTCGATGCCTGGACCTTCGAGCGTCTCGTCCGCCGGGCCGCCGGCGAGGGCGTTCCCCACCGGGCCGAGGCGCTGCTCATCCAGGCTCTCGAGCTCTGGCGGGGTCCGGCGCTCGGCGAGTATACGGATCAGGCCTGGGCCGAGGCCGAGATCGCCCGGCTGTCCGAGCTGCGGGCGGTGGCCCGCGAGCGGCTCGCCGCCGCGCGGCTCGACGGCGGCGAGGACGCGCTGCTCGTGCCGGAACTGGAGACGCTCGTGGCGGAAGAGCCGCTGCGGGAGGAGCGGTGGCGGCTGCTCGTGCTCGCGCTGTACCGCGCGCACCGGCAGGGGGACGCCCTCGCGGCCCTGCGCCGGGCCCGGGACCACCTCGCGCGGGAGCTCGGCATCGATCCCGGCCCGGCGCTGCGCACCCTCGAGGCGGAGGTGCTGGGGCAGTCCCCGGCCTTGGCCGGGCCGGGCCCGGGAACGATCGCCCCCTCGACGACTCCCCCGACTCCCTCGACGCCAGGTCCGGGTGAACTCCGGCCGCCGGCGCAGACGCTGCCGCCCTCGGCGCCGCCCGGCACCCTCCGCGCGGGCCCGCGACCGGCGGCGTCCCCGGCCCCGGCCGCCCTCGTGGACCGGGACGGTGAGGTGGCCGCCGTCCGCCGCGCCGTCGCCGACCTCGGCGCGGGCGGGTCGCGGCTCGTGCTCATCGAAGGCCCGGCGGGGGTGGGCAAGACGTGCCTGCTCGCCGAGGCACGGCGCGCGGCGGAGGAGCACGCGCTGGCCGTGTTCTCGGCGCGGGGGAGCCAGCTCGAGCGCACCTTCGGGTTCGGTGCCGTGCGGCAGCTGTTCGAGCCCGTCCTGTCGGACCCGGCCCGCCGTCACCGGCTGCTGGACGGTGCCGCCGCCGGCGCGCGAGCGGTCTTCGATCTTCTCGACAACCCGGTCGAAGGTTCCTTCGCGGCGCTGCACGGGTTGTACTGGCTCACCGCCTGGCTGGCCGCCGAGCGGCCGCTCGTGCTCGTGATCGACGACCTGCAGTGGACCGACGCCGA
>DATKNA010000059.1:0-9864 GCA_035541595.1 Kineosporiaceae bacterium
GGCTGGGTCGGGGTCCAGCCGGTGGCCCTGACGATGCCCCGCCGAGCCAGCTTCACCACGAATCCGCGCCCGCCACCGGGCCGGGACTGCACGGGCAGGACGGCGATGGTCATGTCGGCCAGGTCGTCGAGCACCGGCTCGACGAGGACGCCGGTGTTCGCCGCGGTGGCGCCGAGGTCGGCGTCCACGAACAGCAGCGGCCAGGCGGGGGCGTCGAGGCCGGTCGTCGCGGCCTCCAGGACGGCGATCCGCGCCGCGCCGGTCTCCAGGGCGGCGGCCTTCCCGCGGTTCCTCACGTGGCGGACGACGTCCGCGCCGGCGGTCCTCGCGAGGGCGCCGGTGCCGTCGAGGGAGCCGTCGTCGACGACGACCACCGCGGCGATCTTGGGCAGGCCGCGCAGCGCGGTCACCGTGGCGGCGATGCCGTCGGCTTCGTCCCGAGCCGGGATGACGACGCCGACCACTCCGGCGCCCCCTGGTGGTCCGGGGAACCCGCGGGGCGCCTCCGGTGCGGGTCGCAGCTCGGTCACCTGGGCGCTCCCGCCGCCGCGCTCATCGGAGGGTCAGCTGGCGGCCGACGACACCGGAGCGGGCGCGCCGTTCGGCCGCCGTGAGCGGGGCGCGGTCGGCCAGCGCCTCGTCGAGCGAGCGCGCCCAGGCCACGGCCGGTTTCTCGAGGTCGTCCGCCGCGGTGCCCGGCGGCAGGTCCCAGACCGGGACGAGCAAGCCGTCGGCGCGGAACGCGCCGACGTAGCGCGCGCCGTCGACCAGCGCGGAGCGCTCGGTGGCATGCAACCGGGCGAGCGCGTCGAGGAGGTCCTCCTCCCGCTGGGGCAGGACCCAGCGCAGGTGGCGGCGCGTTCCGATCTCACACCAGTACGCTGCGTCGACCGAGGCGAGACGAGAAGTGGGCACCACGGCGGCGTTGGCCCGCTCCATCGACTCACGAACCTCGTCCGAGACGCCCTCGGTCCCCGCGAGCCAGTAGTCGAACCCGGGGTGGACGGTCACCTCGAACGGAACGACCGGATCGAGCACGTCCTGCAGCCGCGGCCCCGGGCCGGGCAGCTCACCTGGCGGGACGGGCGTCCCCGGCTGCGTGTCCAGCGCGGCGAGCAGGGCCGCGGCGACGTCACGACTGGCGTCGCCCGACCCGCTGCGGGTCTGCAGGCCCACGAGGACGGAGCCGTCGGCGCGGTGCATCGCCGGCCAGGCCATCGGCAGGACGGAGCTGACCGTCACGTCGCGGGCGCCGTACTCGGGCGCGGTTCGGACGGCGGCCGTCGCGGCGGGCACGATCTCGCGCAGGGCGACCCAATCGGGTTCGCCGTCCAGGCCTTCGAACGGGCGCCCGACGAACCGCACCGCCTCGGCGCGCTGCATCCGGCCGTGGCACGCCTTGTACCGGCGGCCCGAGCCACAGGGACACGGCACCCGGGCACCCACGACGGGGACCTGGCCGGGCGGCTCGGCGACCCCCCCGGTGCCGGTCCGGGAGCGGGACTTCTTACCCATGACGGGCGCCCTCCTGGGTCTGGCGGCCCGGACGACGCGAGCGGGCGCCTCCGGCCGATGATGCCGCGACCCTATCGGGGCGTGACCTGCCGACCGTCAGGGCCGGACGAGACGGAGCGCGACGGGACGCTCGTGCACGGGCAGGACGGCCCAGACCGTGCGAAGCCCACCGGCATGGTCGGTGACGCCCCAGGAGGTCGCGAGACGTTCGACGATGTGCAGACCCCGGCCCGAGTCGGACATCAGGCAGGCATCCCGGGCCTCGACCCGCTGTTCGGAACCGCCGTCGGTGACGCGGATCGTCAGCTCGTCGTCCGAGATCCGCCAGCCGACCAGGAGGACCCCGCCGGCCATGGGCCGGGCGTGGCGTACGGCGTTGCCCAGGAGCTCGGCCAAGACGACGTCGACGTCGTCGAGGAGGGGGTCGGGCAGGTTCTTCCCGGTCAGTTCACGACGGACCCGGTGCCGCGCGCCGCTCACCGCCGCGGGCTGGTGCCGGACACGCACGACGTTCGAGGACGCGGCGGTTCGGACAACCGGGTCTGGGGCGTTCACCGAGCGACCCCCTTCGTCCGTGGCGGCGCATGGGCGCTCCGTTCCACTGTCGGACCGTGTGCGATCCTGCGCCAACTCGGCCGTACCCCTCGTCCCGCCGCTCGAAACATCGCCCGACGCCACGCGCAGACCTCACCTACCCGACGGCCCTGAGCCCGCCGGCTCCCCCGTCCGAACACCGGGCAACGCCCGCTCGGCCGGGCCGGGGCCGGCCGCCGGCGCCGGGCATCATGGTCCCACCTGAGCCAGCACCTCGGCGGGCCGATTCGTGATGATCGCGTCCGCACCGGCGGCCAGGCAGAGCTCGACGTCCTCCGGCTCGTCGACCGTCCAGACGAACAGCCGGTGACCACGGTCGTGCACGCGCTCGGCGTAGGAAGGGTGATCACGCAGGATCTCCACCGCCACGCCGGCGGTGCTCACCCCCGGCGGCAGGGACCCGTCCCGGAACGGCAGGGGCACCCGCTCCATCAGGAACACCCGCGGGATCGCCGGCGCCAGTTGGCGCATCCGGCGGACGGCCAGCATCGAAAAGCTCATGACCGTGATCGGGCCGGCCGCGTCGTCGGCCCAGCCGAACTCGCTCAGCAGCTCCACGAGCCGGCGCTCGACGAGTCCGCCGTAGCGGGTCGGATGCTTCGTCTCGACCACGACCTCGACGCGCCGATCGGCGCCCGCCACGAGGGCGAGCAACCTTCTCAGCGTGAGCAGATGCGCGCGGTCGTCGCGGGAGACGACGTCGGGAACCTCGTCCTCCGGCGTCCCGTCGCGCTCGACGCGCCGTTCCAGGGCCTTCCAGGAACCCCAGTCGAGGCCTTCGAGCTGGGTCAGCTCCAGCGTGGAGACGAGGCCACGGCCGTTCGACGTCCGCTGCACCTTCCGGTCGTGGACACACACCAGGTGACCGTCGGCGGAGAGGCGGACATCACACTCCAGCCCGTCGGCGCCGGCCTGGATCGCCTCGGTGTAGGCCGCGAGGGTGTGCTCCGGCTCGTCGGCACTGGCTCCACGGTGAGCAATCACCTGTGGACGCACAGTCATCTCGCCAGCCTGACACAGGCCGTCGGACGCCGAACCGTCGCCGGTCGCTGACCCACAGCCGCAGTATCCGCCGTGCACGGCGGGCCGGGAGCGCCGTGGCCCGTCCCGGAGCCGAGTGCTCACCCGGCGTTCACCGGTGCGTCGACCCCGGCTTCGACTCGCCCCGGCGGGGAAGGCGTGGGACGGTGTCATGGTTGACACGTCAAGCAGAGACGCTTTATGCTTCAAGCGATGACCAGGCCGCAACGCTCCGTCAGCAGCTCGCCGGTTCACCGCGTACAGCAACTCCGGGCCCGTCGGGCTGAGGGCACGCGGGCGGCGCATCCGGTGCAGACCGTCGACATCGACACCACCCACAGAGGAGATCTCTCATGACCACGTTCCCGGCCGAGCTCACCGGCACCTGGGACATCGATCCCGTCCACAGCACCGTGGGCTTCGCCGCGAAGCATGCGATGGTGGCCACCACCCGAGGTCACTTCACGGTGTTCAAGGGCGGCGCCACCATGGACGCGGAGAACCCCTCGAACTCCACGCTCTGGGTCGACATCGACGCCGACAGCGTCAACACCGGCAACGAGCAGCGGGACGGCCACCTGCGCAGCGGCGACTTCTTCAAGGCTCAGCAGCACCCGCAGATCACCTTCCGCAGCACCGCCGTCAAGGTGGACGGCAACGAGATCGTCACCTCCGGTGACCTGACCGTGGCCGGCGTGACCCACCCCGTCGAGGTCACCTGGGAGTTCAATGGCGTCGCCAAGGACCCGTTCGGCAACGTCAAGTCCGGCTGGGACGGCCAGGCGAGCCTCAACCGCAAGGACTGGGGCCTGGTCTGGAACGCTGCGCTCGAGACCGGTGGCTTCCTCGTCTCCGACAAGATCAAGCTGGTGCTGGAGATCGAGGCCGTCAAGCAGGCCTGAGAGCTCCCGCTCTGCGGGCGACCCAGATCGGGGACGTCGCGGGCACCCGGTGCCGACACAGGCACCGGGTGCCCGTGCACGCCGACTGCGTACGCCTCGTCGTGCCAGCCCGGCGACCAGGATCACTCGCCGCCGTGTCGGCGCAGGTAGCGGCCGAAGTGCGGAACGGTGAAGGCGATCCGGCCGCGCTCCCCGCTGTAGATCAGGCCTTTCTTGATCAGCCCGTCCCGGGCCGGCGACAGGGATTGGGGTCTGCGCCCGAGCAGCTCGGCGACGGCGGCCGTGGAGAGCGCGGCGTCCGGCTCGGGGCCGGCGTCGGCATCACCCAGCCGGGCGCCGAGGTCCGCCATCGCCCGCAGGTACTCGCGTTCCGCGGGCGTGGCCCGCTCGTAGCGCGAACCGAAGAAGCCCACGGCGAGTTCCGCCTCCGCCTCCGGCGCCGCCACGCGGACGTCGTCCGGGGTGACGGGTGAGCGAGGGGCGACGTCCCAGGCCGCCTTGCCGTAGGCCTGGACGAAGTACGGGTAACCGGCCGTCGCCGAGTACATCTCGGCCAGCGCCTCGGCCGACCAGTCGGCCTCCTCGTCGATCGCGGGCGCGCGGAGCGCCCGGTCCGCCGCCACGCGGTCCAGCCGGTCGATCCGTGCGTACCGGAAGAGTCGCTCCGAGTAGGACTTGCTCGCCGAGAGCACGGCCGGCAGGTGCGGCAGACCTGCGCCAACGACCACGAACGGCAGTCCCGTCTGGCTGATCTCGTGACACGCCGCGCAGAGCGCGCTGACGTCGGCGGGCGCCAGATCCTGCATCTCGTCGACGAACACGGCGACGCCACGGCCGGCGTCCTGGGCGATGCCCCCGATGTCGGTCAGCAGCTCCACCAGGTCGATCTCGATGTCCCCGGAGTCGGCGCGGCCCGGGACGGCGGGCACGTCGATGCCTGGCTGCCATCGATCGCGCAGCTTCGGGGCCGGCTTGCCGGGCGCGGCATCGTCCCGGAGGGCGAACGACTTCAGGACGCCGAGCACCTGCTCCGCGCCGTCCCGGTCGCGCGGGGCGAGCTCGCGGACAGCGAGGTGGAGGGCCGCGGCGAGCGGCCGGCGCAGCGCCTGATCGGGGCGGGCCTCGAGCTTCCCCGTCCCCCAGCCGCGCCGGACCGCCGCCGACCGCATCGCGTTGAGGAGGACGGTCTTGCCGACGCCGCGCAGCCCGGTCAGCACGATGCTGCGCTCCGGCCGGCCTCGGGAGACGCGTTCGAGCAGGACGTCGAAGGCCTGCAGCTGATCGTCCCGACCAGCCAGCTCCGGAGGTCTCTGCCCCGCCCCGGGCGCGTACGGATTCCGGACCGGATCCACGCTCGGACTGTATCGAGACGTCTAGCGCCCAGGGCAGAAAGCCGAAGACACGCCGAGAACAGGCCGACAGGCCGAGGAGGCGCCTCAGGGCTGATGCGGGCGCAGCAGTCGGTTGTCCGCGGGCTCGGCGATCTCCGCCCGGAACGGGCTGGCCGGATACGTGCCGAGGATGCGCAGGTGCACCGAGAAGAAGGCCAGCTCCTCCAGCGCGAGCGCCAGCGCGGCGTCCTTCGGGTGGCCCTCGACGTCGGCGTAGAACTGGGTCGCGAAGAACGTCCCGCCGAGCTGGTAGCTCTCGAGCTTGGTCATGTTCACGCCGTTCGTGGCGAACCCGCCCATGGCCTTGTACAGCGCCGCCGGCACGTTGCGCACCCGGAAGACGAAGCTCGTGATGACCGGACCGTCCCCGAGCGGCGGCTCGTGCGCCTCGCGGGCGAGCAGCAGGAAGCGGGTGGTGTTGTGATGCTCGTCCTCGACGTCCTCGGCCAGGATCGCCAGACCATGGAGCTCGGCGGCCAGCCGCGGGGCGAACGCCGCCACGGTCGGGTCACCCAGTTCGGCCACCTCCCGCGCCGCGCCGGCGGTGTCGTCCGCGACAACCCCCGACCAGCCGTGCTCGCGCAGGTAGCGACGGCACTGGCCGAGCGCGTGGGCGTGGCTGCGGACGCTGCGGATATCCTCGATCCCGGCTCCCCGGACGGCCATGAGCTGGAAATGGATCGGCATGAAGTACTCGCCGACGATGTGGAGCCCCGACTCCGGCAGCAGGTGATGGATGTCGGCGACGCGTCCCGCGATGGAGTTCTCGACCGGGATCATCGCGAGCTCGGCGAGCCCGGACTCGACGGCGTCGAAGGCGTCCTCGAACGTGCCACAGGGCACGGGCTCGTACGCGGGAGCAGCCGCGCGGCACGCCGCGTCGGAGTTGGCGCCGGGCTCGCCCTGATAGGCGATGCGGCGCGGAGAGCCCGGTGAGGAAGCGGTCACGTCCGGAGAGCCTAGCGGCGATCGGTGTGTCTTCAGCTCTCTTCGCCGGTCGCTAGAGAGGGCTAGAAGATGCCATCCGCCCCACGGTCGGCACCCTCTCCGGGGTTACCGTGCGGAGCATGACGACGCAGACCGCGACCGATGCTCCCGTCCTCCGATCGACGCTCCCCGGCGTCGTCGGCGTCCGGACCGTGGACTCGGTCAATCCCGCCGACCTCTCGGACGTCGTGGCACACGTCGAGCTCACCGGACCGGAGGGGGTGGTCGCGGCCGGCCGCCGCGCGAACGCGGCGCAGCGCGCGTGGGCGCAGGTCCCCGCTCCCGTGCGCGGACGCGTGATCGCTGCGATCGGGAGGCTCGTCGAGGCGAACCTCGACACCCTCGCCCGGCTGGTGACCCGGGAGGTGGGCAAGCCGCTCGCCGAGGCGCGCGGAGAGGTCCAGGAGATCGTGGACACCTGCGACGTCTTCCTCGCCGAGGGGCGGCGGCTCTACGGCCAGACCGTGCCGAGCGAGATGCCGGACAAGCACCTGTTCACCTTCCGAGTGCCCGTCGGCACCGCGGTGGTGATCACGGCCGGCAACTTCCCGGTCGCGGTGCCCTCGTGGTACCTGGTCCCGGCACTGCTCTGCGGGAACGCCGTGGTGTGGAAGCCCGCAGAGTACGCCGCCGCCTGCGCCGACGCGCTCGCCCGCCTGTTCGTGGCCGGCGGCCTGCCCGACGGGCTGCTCACCGTGGTGCACGCCGACGGGCCGTCGACGTCCGAGGGCCTTGCCCAGGCCCTCGACGCCGGCCTCGTGGGCAAGGTCGGGTTCACCGGATCCACCGAGGTCGGCCGCCGGATCGGCGAGCTGTGCGGCCGGCACCTGCAGTCGCCGTGCCTGGAGCTCGGCGGCAAGAACCCGATGGTCGTCACCGCTGACGCCGACCTCGGCCTCGCGGTCGAGGGAGCGCTGTTCGGGGGCTTCGGTACGGCGGGGCAACGGTGCACCAGCCTCGGCACCCTGATCGTCGACGAGAGCGTGCACGAGGAGTTCCTCCGGCGCTTCGACGCCGAGGTCCGGGCGGCCGCGGTCGGTGACCCGACCCGGGACGTCGTCATGGGGCCGCTGCTCGCCCCTCAGTTCGCCGACCGCTACGAGGCGTACCTCGGCTGGATCGGCGACCACCACCGCGTGCTCGGCTCGACCGGCATCGGCCGGATCGGCCGGGAGAACCCCCGGCAGGGATTCGTCGGCGACCCCGAAGCGGGCCTGTTCTACCACCCCGTCGTGGTGGACGGCGTGCATCCGGACGACGAGTTGTTCCGCGTCGAGACGTTCGGGCCGGTCGTCGGCGTGACGACCTACCGCTCGCTCGAGGAGGCCATCGACCTGGCGAACCTGCCCGGCTACGGGCTCTCGTCGTCGATCTACACCACGGACCCTCGATCCGCGTTCCGGTTCCGGCAGGGGATCGGCGCCGGCATGGTCAGCGTCAACAACTCGACCTCCGGCGCCGAGGCCCACCTGCCCTTCGGCGGCAACGGCAAGAGCGGCAACGGGTCCCGGCAGTCGGGCATCTGGGTGCTGGAGCAGTTCACCCGCTGGCAGGCGATGAACTGGGACTACTCCGGTCGGCTGCAGAAGGCGCAGATGGACGTCGAGATCCCACCGGCCGACACCGGGTTCCGGCTCCAGCACCGCTGACGGGGGCCGGCCCATCGAGTGTCTATCCGAGCAGCCAGCGCGGACCGGCGACGCGCACCCGGGACGGCAGGCGGGCGCGCAGGCCGCGGTCGGCAGTGACGACGAGCACCGGCCACCTGTCCGCGAGCAGGTCCGCAGCGAGCGCGATCACGGCGGCATCGCCGTCCGCCGTCGCCCGCACCGCGTCGATGCCGTCCGGTGCCTGCGCGTGGCGCGCCCGCCCTTCGAGCACCGCCACGATCCGGGCGACCGTCAGCTCGACGCCGTCCGGAGTGGTGACCACCGACCCGAGCCGGGGGACCAGCTGCGCCATCAGCCGGGTCGCCGCGCCAGCCCGGTCCCGCCACCAGCCGTCGGGACGCGAGCCCATGACGTTCGCGACGTCCACCACCAGTACGGCCGGCGGCGGTCGCGGCGCGGCGTCGTCCTGGTGGGCGTCGAGGGGGGCCACGGCGTCGAGCCTGGCCCCTCCGGCGCGGGCATGCACGGCGACGAGACCGTTCGGCTGCTGCTCAGCTGCTGAGCACGGCATCATGCCGGGGTGAGCCGGCCGACGTCGCCCGCCCGCGCCGAGGTCGTCATCGTGGGTGGCGGCGTCGTGGGCACGAGTGCGGCGTTCCACCTCGCCGAGGCGGGCGTCGACGTGCTGCTGGTCGAGCGCGGACAGCTCGGCGGCGGGTCGACGAGCAAGGCGGCCGGCGGCGTCCGGGCGCAGTTCTCGGACGCGCTCAACGTCGCGCTCGGCGCCCGGAGCCTGGCCGCGTTCGCCGCCTTCGCCGAGCGCCCGGGCCAGGAGATCGACCTGCACCGCACCGGCTACCTCTTCCTGCTCACCAGTCCCGAGGAGGTCGACACGTTCACCGCGGCCGCCGCCTTGCAGAACGAGCTCGGCGTGCCCACGAAGGTCCTCGACGCCGCCGACGCCGCGTCGCTGGCGCCCGGACTCCGGACCGACGACGTGCTCGCCGCCACGTTCCATCCGGGCGACGGATACTGCGCGCCGGAGTCGGTCGTCCTCGGGTACGCCCGTGGCGCCCGCGGGCACGGCGCCAGGGTGCTGACCGGCGTCGAGGTCGTCGGCCTCGAGCCTGGCCCGTCCGCCGGGAGCTGCTCGGTGGTCACGACGGCCGGACGCGTCGACGTGGCGGCCGTGATCTGCACGGCGGGCGCATGGTCCGCGCCGATCGGCGCGATGGCCGGCGTGCACCTGCCCGTGACCCCGTTGCGGCGGCAGATCCTCCTCACCGAGCCGCTCTCCCGGCGCGCCGCGACCGCGCTGCCGCCGTCGATGCCCATGACGATCGACGCCGCCACCACGCTCTACCTGCATCGCGAGGGGCCCGGAGTGCTGCTGGGGATGTCCTGGGCCGGCGAGCAGCCGGGCTTCCACACGGAGGTCGACGACGGCTGGCTGCCCGACCTCACCGACGCGATCGCGCGCCGCGTCCCGCTGCTCCTCGACGTCGGGATCGCGAGCCGGTGGGCCGGGCTCTACGAGATGACGCCCGACCACAACGCGCTGCTCGGAGAGGCGTCGACGCCGGCCTGCGGCGGTCGCTTCCTGTACGCGACGGGTTTCTCCGGACACGGGTTCCTGCAGGGGCCCGCCGTCGGCGAGGTCCTGCGTGACCTCTACCTGGGCCGGACCCCGTTCGTCGACGTCGACCCGCTCTCCGCCGGCCGGTTCGCCGAGGGCAGCACCCGCCCCGAGCACGCGGTCGTCTGACGGCCTCTCCTACGGTGATCATGCAATCCCCGGTGATCATGCAATCCGTGTCGATCAAGTAGCCACGCCGTCACTTGATC
>DATKNA010000060.1:0-15349 GCA_035541595.1 Kineosporiaceae bacterium
GCGTTGCAATGCGTGCAATCCCGCACAAGGGGAGCACAGCGGGAGGCGGTCTGGCCGGCGTCACCCGCACGTGAGGGGCCCCCGACCAGACGGGGCGCCCCTCACGCGCGGGGCGAGCGGACGGGTCAGCGGCCGCTCCGGTGGAAGATCGAAGCCTTCGGCGCCGCCGGCCGCCGGCCGGCCCATCAGCCGCCGGGCGCCGCCGGACACCGGGGTGACGGCGGCCGTCAGCCCACTCGGTGCAGCCAGCGGACGGGGGCACCGTCGCCCGCGTGCCGGAAGGGCTCGAGTTCGTCGTCCCACGCCCGTCCCAGAGCGAGGTCGAGCTCTGCCACGAGGCGCTCCGCCTCCAGCAGCCCAACCTCCATGGCGGCCCGGATGCGGTTCTCGGGCACGACGACGTTGCCGTGCACATCGGTGACGGCATGGAAGATCCCGAGCTCGGGCGTATGGCTCCACCGGGCGCCGTCCACGCCGTGGCTCGGCTCCTCCGTCACCTCGTACCGAAGGTGCGCCCACCCACGCAGGGCCGACGTCAGCCGGGCGCCCGTGCCCTGCTCGGCCTGCCAGGACACCTCGGCACGGAACATCCCCGGCGCTGCGGGCTGAGGGATCCAGTCCAGGGACAAGCGAACGCCGAGTACGCCGCCGGCCGCCCACTCGATGTGCGGGCACAGCGCACGTGGCGCGGAGTGCACGTAAAGGACGCCGCGCGTAGGTGCACCGGCCATCTGGACCCCTCCTGTCGACGATGCGAGATGCGTCTTCCCCAACGATCTCGATCCCGGCAGCAGGGCACGGCTGGAACTGCGCCCGGCGTGAACGTGCGGGCTCATTCTGCACCAGGAGGGTGGGCGTGCACCAGCACAGCCACGCCGAAAATTCTAACCTCAAGTAACGACTTGATTACATTCGGCAATAGATCTGGAGGGGTGAACTTCTGGCCCGACCGGCCGATACCTCAGATGGGCGCCGACCACGACCGCGTCCCCTCGTGCCTCCGGAGGTCATCGTGCACCAGAAAGACCGCCTCGCCGCGTCGACCGGCCGGCACCGCGCCGACGCGCCCACCGGCCGAGGGGCCGGGCGCACCGCGTATGCGGTGGACTCGGACGACGTCGCCTACGACGAGAACGTCCTCAGCGAGGTGATCCGGCCGGCCGCCATCGTCCCGGAGGATGCCGCCCGCGCCATCCTCGTCGAGCTCTCCCTGAACAGCGTGCACTCGGGCGGCGTGTGGCGGGCCGAGCCCAGCCGGTGGAACCGCTACGACCGGCCGTGGGTCTCGACCGACGACCCGGGGGATTCCTGCCTTCTGGGCAGCATCCAGGTCGCCTACGGGACGCCGACCAAGTACGAGATCACGATCTATCGAGTGTCGATCACGCGACGGGGCGCCGATCTCGGCTTCACCGTGCAGGGCCTGACCGACGAGGCGCTCGGCCACGGCGAACTCAGCCTCGTCCAGTGCCCGCGCGCCTCGATCCAGCCGCCGCCCAAGCCGTTCCGGTTCTGAGTGCGGCCGGACGGACGCGCGGCCGGGCCTCGTCGCGGCCGCACGAGCCCGCCGTCGGCCACCGCGGCCGGCGCCTCGGGCGGGAGCCCATACTGCCCTCGTGACGACCCCGCCGCGGCATGCGGAGTCGCGAACGCTCGCCCTCGCCTACCAGCAGCCGCTGTTCCCCGACAACCTCTTCGGGCACCTCGTCGCCACCGCCGTTCCCGGGGTCGAGGAGTGGCATGACGGCGCCTACCGCTGCACCCTGCGGCTGCCGGGCGGTCCCGGCATCGCCGCGCTCCGCCCCGCGGTGACCGAGATCGCCTGCACCCTGGTCCTCTCCACCGCCGCGGACGTCCCGGCCGCCGTCGCGGTGTGCCGTCGGCTGCTCGACCTCGACGCCGACCCGGCCGTGGTGGACGCGCACCTGGCGCAGGACCGCGTGCTCGCGCCGCTCGTGGCCGCCGCTCCCGGTCGCCGCGTACCCGGCACGGCGCATCCGCAGGAGTTGGCCCTGCGGGCCGTGCTCGGCCAGCAGGTGTCGACCGCGGCGGCCCGCACCCATGCCGCCCGGCTCGTCGCGGCGTACGGCGAGCCGGTCGACGACCCTGCCGGAGGGCTGACCCATCTGTTCCCCCGGCCCGAGGTGCTCGCCGGGATCGATCCCGCCGCGCTGGCCCTCCCCGCGGCCCGCCGCGAGACGTTCCTGGGCCTCGCCCGCGCGCTCGCCGATGGGCGGGTGGATCTCTCGCCGGACGCCGATCCCGCGACCGCGGTCGGAGCGCTGTCGGCACTGCCCGGCCTCGGGCCGTGGACGATCGGGACGATCGCGATGCGCGCCCTCGGGGACCGCGACGCGTTCCTCGCCGGAGATCTCGGCGTCCGGCTGGCCGCGGACCGGCTCGGGCTGCCGACCTCCCCCGCCGCCCTGACCCGCCGGGCCGAGGCGTGGCGGCCCTGGCGGGCCTACGCCGTGCAGCACCTCTGGGCGACCGGCGACCATGCCGTGAACCGCATGCCGACCTGACCCGAGCCACCAACTCCGGGTCGGTCTGGCCCCGGTGGCGGTCCGGCCCGACCGTCTGCACCACCCAGCGTGCGGGCAGGTCTCCCGCCCCGAGGGCGACCGCAGCTACCCATCGGATCACCCGCCCACACGTCCGAGAGTTAGCACTCGATAGATGAGAGTGCTAAGATCCTGGTCGTCGGAGATCTCTCCTACCGACCTACCCGACATGGTGGCGCAGTCCTCGCCGGGCGCCAGGGTGGCGTCCGACCGACATGGAGGTGACTGTCGTGACATTGACCTTCGACCCCTTCCGTGAGATGGATCGTCTCGCCCAGCAGGTGTTCGGGACCGCCGCGCAGGCACGCGGCCCCCGCTGGATGCCGATGGACCTGTACCGGGTCGAGGACCACTTCGTGATCGCCGTGGACCTTCCCGGCGTCGACCCCGGTTCGATCGACGTCGGCGTCGACGGCAACACCCTGACCATCCGCGCCGAGCGGTCCGTGCGCTCGGAGGAGCACGCCCAGTGGCTGGCGCAGGAGCGCCCTGCCGGCACGTTCATGCGGCAGCTCAACCTGGGCGACGGGCTCGACGTGGACCGGATCGAGGCCTCCTACGACGCGGGGGTCCTGACCGTGACCATCCCGGTCGCGGAGCGTGCCCGGCCGCGGAAGATCACCGTCGAGGCCGGAACCTCCGGCCGGACGGCGATCGGCGAGCACCAGACCGTCCAGGGCGAGGAGGTCCCCCGGTCGAGCTGACTGCGGCACGGCCTGGCCATGATCTGGCCATGATCTGGCCATGACCTGGCCGGATGCGCCGGGCTGCCGCGTCCCGCACCCGCCGCTCCGCCCCGGCCCCGCACCCTCGCCGGGGCGGTGCCGGGGTGCGGGGCGAGCGTCGGTCGGGCACGGTGCTCGACGAGACATCTGGCGTGAGGACGTGCCCACGCTGCCCGATGTCCGGTTGGAGACCTACTTCTCCCGCTGGGAGTTCGCCGCCCGCCACCACCTCACGGCCTCCGATGCAGAGACGCTGACGCTGACCGAGCTGCTCGATCTCGCCGACGACGGCCGCGCCCGCTGGGGCGCGCTCGACCTGGGCCACACGCAGGCGTTCGGGCTCCCCGCGCTGCGGGAGGAGATCGCCGGGACCTACGAGCGGCTCGACGCGGGCGACGTCCTCTGCTTTGCGGGCGCGGAGGAGGGCCTGTGCCTGGCGATGCAGGCCCTCCTCGAACCCGGCGACCACGCAGTGGTGATCACTCCCAACTACCAGGCGGCCGAGACCGTGCCGCTGTCGATCTGCGGGCCCGAGGGGGTCACCGGGGTGCCGCTGCGGGAGGCCGACGGCTGGGCGCTGGACGTCGACGCCGTGGCGGCCGCGCTGCGTCGGCAGACGAAGCTGGTCTCGGTCACTGTCCCGAGCAATCCCACCGCCGCCCTGCCCGACGAGCCCGCGCCGGCACGCCTCCGCGACGCGCCCGGTATGAGTGCCCGATCAAGCGCCGAACCGGTGCAGGCTTCTCGTGATCCTGACCAGATGCGGGCTCTCACCCCTGGACAACCCCTTGGCGGGGTTCGAGGGGTGAGAGCGCGCGTGACCGGGCGTGAGGCGACAGGCCGGCCGCGCGGGCGAGGGACCGGGCGCGAGGGCGACGGACCCACCTGCTCTCCGGGTTGGAGATCTTGACGCGCGACCCGGGCGGTCGCCAGGATCGGCCCATGGACGACACACGGGGGCCGGGACTCCTGGCCGGCACCGTGATCCACTTCGTGGCCGAGGCGGTGGCGATCTGGATCGCCACGTTGATCGTGCCGGGTATCCACGTCTACGGCGGAGCGACGACCTACCTGTGGATAGCGGTGCTCTTCGGCCTGGTGAACGCGATCGTCGGGACGATCCTGCGGGTGCTCACCATCCCCCTGATCGTGATGACCCTCGGCCTCATGTCGTTCGCGATCACGGTCGCGATGCTCGCCCTCACCGCTTCGCTGAGCTCCAAGCTCGCGATCGACGGCTTCTGGTCGGCGATCGGCGCCGCGCTCGTGGTGGCGATCGCGTCCGCCCTGATCGAGCGCTTCATCCGCCGCGTCCTCGCCTGAGCTCGGGCCCACGGGCGGCGTACGCAGCCGCGCCCGGCGGGACCCGACTCTCGGCGAACCACGGCAAGGACACCGTCCGGCCCCGACCTCCAGATGAGGCCGGGGCCGGGATGGGGAACCGCAGGCCGAGGGTTCCGGAGCGCGGGGTCAGACGTGGGCCGGGACCCGGCTCGGCTGCTCCTGCGTGACCTCGACGCGGCGGGCGTGCTGCAGGCCGAAGTAGGCGAGGATGAAGAGGATCACGGCCGCCACCAGCGAGACCCACGCCGCGATGAACGCCAATGTCGCCATGGTGTCCCACGCGTAGGCGTTGAGCAGCAGACCGCGCAGCGTCTCGCCCCGGAACAGGGTCTGCACCTGGCCCGCCAGCTGGGTGTTGGTCGGGTCGGCCAGCGCCTTGGCGCTCACCTGGGAGTAGGTCTGCCCACCGGCCACCTCGGCCAGGTGCACCTTGATGAAGTGATCGGCGTAGGTCTGGGCCTGGGCGCCGGTCGACATCGTCTGGCCGGCGTACTGCTTCATCGCCGCCTGGTCCGCGGCGGGCAGCGACGTGATCGCCTGGCTGTCGGCGGCGGGGAAGACGACCTGCTGCTGGGTGAGCTGATCGCTGACCTGGTTGTGCACATAGCTGTGGGCATAGAAGAGCAGGGCGGAAGCCGCGAGGAGCGCCACCCCGACGACCACGCCGATGAACGAGACCAGTCGGTCGACGATGCTGCGCGACATGAGAATTCCTCTCCTCGTCAGGTGGTCGCAGGCGGGAAGCCTGAACCTGACCCGAGACTAGGAAGATCGCGAGCCGTGCCTGAAGATTCGAAGGTCCCCCCAAGATCCACCGAACGTCCCGTCTCTGCAGGTCGCGAGGCCTGCGCCGAGGGAGCCCGGGGGGGCTGCCTACGATCGGCGCGTGAGGGACCCCGATGGCATGGGTGCGGACGGCGCGGCTGTCGACGTCCGGGGCGGCGCCGGCACGCGGCAGCCCGTCGACCGGGACGCCGAGGCGCGGGATGACCTGGGCCGGCGCGCCGCCGTCCTCGGGTCCCCGATCGCCCACTCGCTCTCGCCGGTGCTGCATCGGGCCGCCTACGCCGCGCTCGGCCTGCACGGCTGGCGCTACGACCGGGTGGAGTGCGCCGAGCCGGGATTGCGGGCGTTCCTCGACCGTCTGGGCCCGGAGTGGGTGGGCCTGTCGCTGACCATGCCCCTGAAGCGGATCCTCCTCGACCTCGCCGACGACGTGACCCCGCTCGCCGCGGCGGTGGGAGCGGCGAACACGCTGCTGCTCGGCGGTGGCCGTCGCTGGGCCGGGAACACCGACGTGGCCGGGATCGTGCAGGCGCTGCGGGACTCGGGGATCCGGGAGGCCGGCAGCGCGGTCGTCCTCGGCGCCGGGGGGACGGCGCAGGCTGCGCTCGCCGCCCTGCGCGCGCTGGGCGCGCGCACACCGACCGTGCTCGTGCGCGACCCGGCGCGGGCGGTGGAGCTCAGGGCGGCGGCCGAACGGCTCGACGTCCAGCCACGGATCACCGGCGACCTGTTCGAGGGCCCCCTCCCCGGTGCCGACGTCGTCATCTCGACGCTGCCCGCCGGCGTTGCCGACCGGCTGGCGGCCGAGCCCTGGCGGGGGCGCCCGGTCGTGCTGGACGTCGTCTACGCTGGCTGGCCGACGCCGCTGGCGGCGTCGGCGGCGGACGCCGGCTGCGTGGTGGTCAGCGGTCGGGCGATGTTGCTCTACCAAGCCGTGGAGCAGGTGCAGCTGATGACCGGGCGTCCGGCGCCGGTGGCGGCGATGCGGGCGGCCCTGACGGCCGCCGTCGGCGGCGCGCGGGGATGAGGCCGTCGACCACAGCGGGAGCGGCCTCGGCACACCTGCGCCGACGATCCGTCACAGACGCCGGCGCACCGTCGGCCGGCCTCGACAGCAGCACGGGCACGCCGATGCGCCACGGCCCACGCGTCGCCGGCCCTCCTCAGCGGGCGGCCGACCGGGCGAGCTGGCGGGCGTCGCGTCCGAAGGACCAGGTCAGGGCGGCCAGCGCCAGCTGCACCGCGAGGACGGTCGCGGGGTGCGGGAGGACGTGCGCGACGGCGACGACGAGCACGATCCCCTGGGTGGCCGCGACGATCTTACGCGAGCGGCGCGGGGGCAGCGGCGCGGTGAGCCACGGCCAGAACCGGCCGGCCGCGATGAAGGCGTAGCGCATGCCACCGATCGCGAGCACCCAGAGCCCGACCGGCTGGGCGAGCAGGACGCTGAGCACCAGGATGAGCGCCGCGTCGACCTCCATGTCGAAGCGCGCGCCCCAGGGGGACGCCGTCCCCGTGCGCCGGGCCACCGCCCCGTCGACGCCGTCGAGGGCGAGCGCGGTGGCGGCGAGCGCGACCACCACCGGCCCGGGCCGGCTGCCGGTGAGCGCGTCCCCGGCTGCGGCGACGACGCCGCCGACGAGGATCGCGCGGCTCAGCGTCACGACGTCCGCCGGACCGAGCCGGGGGCGACCGGCGCGGCGCATACCTCCCCCGAGCACTGCGTACGTGCCGAGGGCGAAGGCACCCGCCGCGGTCCATCCGGCGGGGCCGATGCCGACCATGGCGGCCAGCCCGACGAGCAGACCCAGCTGGACGGCCAAGCCCACGATCAGCCCGCCCACCGGTGGCGCGACCACGGCGGCGGCGCAGGCCGGGCCCCCGGGGGTGGGGACGCCGAGGGCCGGGGTGCCCGGCCTGTCCAGGAGACGCATACTCTGCACCACGTGGCGCTGCCCCACCACGGTTCAGGCGTCGCCCCGCGCCCGTGGAGGAGGCGGATGACCATCGAGGCCCGTGCCTTCTGGCTGTCCTCGCCCGGGTGCGGCGAGATCCGCGCGGTCCGCCTCTCCCCGCCCGGTCAGGGCGAGGTGCTGGTCCGCACGCTCTACTCCGGCGTCAGCCGCGGCACCGAGAGCGTGGTGTTCCTGGGCAGGGTGCCGCAGAGCCAGTACGCGCTGATGCGGGCGCCCTTCCAGGACGGCGACTTCCCGGCGCCGGTCAAGTACGGCTACCTCAACGTCGGCGTGGTGGAGCAGGGCCCCGGCGAGCTCGTCGGGCGCACGGTGTTCTGCCTGTACCCGCACCAGACCCGCTACGTCGTCCCGGCGGCGGCCGTCACGCCCGTCCCGGCGACCGTCCCACCGCGGCGGGCCGTGCTCGCCGGTCTGATGGAGACCGCCGTCAACGCCCTGTGGGATGCCGCGCCGCTCGTCGGCGACCGAGTCGCCGTCGTCGGCGCAGGCGCCCTCGGCTGCTGCGTGGCGGCGCTGCTCACCCGCATCCCCGGCACCGACGTCCAGGTCGTCGACGTCGACCCGCACCGGGCGGCGGTCGCCGACCTGATCGGCGCCCGGTTCGTGCTGCCCGCACAGGCGTGCGGCGACCTCGACCTCGTCGTCCACACCAGCGCCACGCCGGCAGGCCTGGCCCGCGCGCTCGAGCTCGCCGCGACGGAGGCCACCGTGCTCGAGCTGAGCTGGTACGGCGACCGGCCGGTCGAGGTGCCGCTCGGGGAGTTCTTCCACCGGCGCAGGCTGGTGCTGCGCAGCAGCCAGGTCGGTGAGGTCGCGGCCGCCCGACGCGGCCGCAGGACCCCCGCCGAGCGCCTGGTGCTCGCGCTGGACCTGCTCACCGACCCGATGTTCGACGGCCTGCTGACCGGCGAATCGGCCTTCGACGACCTGCCCGAGGTGCTGCCGGCGCTCGCCCGCGGCGAGCTGCCCGCGCTGTGCCACCGGGTCCGATATCCGACCGGCGACCAGGAGTGAGCCCGATGTTCAGCACCACCGTGCGCGACCACATGATGATCGCGCACAGCCTCCACGGCGAGATCTTCGGCCCGGCGCAGCGGCTGCACGGCGCGACGTTCATCGTGGACGCGACGTTCCGCCGGGACGAGCTGGACGACGACGGCATCGTCGTCGACATCGGCCGGGCCGCCCGGGCTCTGGCCGACATCCTCGGCGCGCTGTCCTATCGCAACCTCGACGACGAGCCCGCCTTCGCCGGCCGCAACACCACCACGGAGGTGCTGGCCCGGTACGTCGCCGACGAGCTCGCCGGCCGGGTCCGCTCCGGGGACCTCGGCGAGGCGGCGCGAAGCCTGTCCGGCATCGCCGTGACGTTGCACGAGTCGCAGGCCGCATGGGCCGGCTACGAGCGGCGACTGTGAGCGGCAGACAGGTCCACGTCGTCCTCCCCGCGTCGGTCGACGACCCCGCGGCGCCCAGCGGCGGCAACACCTACGACCGTCGGGTCTGCGACGGTCTGACCGCCGGGGGGTGGGCGGTGCGCGAGGTCGTCCTTGCCGGTTCCTGGCCGCGCCCGGGGCCCGGCGACGCCCGCCGCCTGGCGGGCACACTCGCCGCCCTCCCGGACCAGGGGGTTGTGCTGCTCGACGGGCTCGTCGGCTGCTCGGCCCCCGACGTCGTCCTGGCGCACGCCGGCCGGCTGTGCCTGGTGGTGGTCGTCCATCTGCCGCTGGCGGAGGAGACCGGGCGGCCCGCGGCGGAGCGCGCGGTCCTCGATGCCGGGGAGCGGAACAGCCTGGGAGCCGCCGCCGCGGTGGTCGCGACCAGCGGGGCGATCGCCCGGTGGCTGGTCCGGCACCACGGCCTCGATCCCGCACGGGTGCACGTGGCGACGCCCGGCGTCGACGCCGCCCCGATCTCGGCCGGCACGACGGGCGGGGGCGCGCTGCTGTGCGCCGCGGCCGTGACTGCGCGCAAGGGGCACGACCTGCTGGTCGACGCGCTCGACCGGGTGGCCCACCTGCCGTGGACCTGTGTCTGCGCCGGGCCCGTCGACCGGGATCCGGCGTTCGCCGCGCGGATCCGGGAACGGGTCCGGGACAGCGGACTGGCCGCACGCATCCACTTCCCCGGGCCGCTCGCCGGGCCAGAGCTCGCCGCCCGGTATGCCGCCGCCGACCTGCTCGTCCTGCCGTCCCGGGCCGAGCCGTACGGGATGGTGCTCACCGAGGCCGTCGCCCGCGGGATCCCCGTCGTCGCCACCGACGTCGACGGCATCCCGGAAGCGCTCGGCCGCGCTCCGGACGGGGCGCTCCCCGGAGTGCTCGTCCCGCCCGGGGATCCGGCCGCCTTGTCACGAGCGCTGCGCGACTGGCTCACGGAACCGGAGCTGCGGGCGGAGCTGGGCCGCGCGGCGCGTGCCCGGAGAGACACGCTCCGCGATTGGCGCGGCACCGTCGAGGCGGTCGCCGGCGCTCTCACCGCCGCGGCGGCGGCCGCATGACCGTTGCCGACCGGCCCCGCTTCAGCCCCGGCTGGCTGGAGCTCAGGGAACCGGCGGACGCACGGGCCCGATCGCGGGAGCTCGCCGTGTCCGCGCGCGCCGCCGCCGCGCGCGTCTCGGGCGGCCGCCCGCTGGTCGTCCACGACCTCGGTTGCGGCACGGGCTCGATGGGTCGCTGGTTCGCGCCGGAGCTGGACGGCCCGCAGCACTGGGTGTTGCACGACCACGACGTCGACCTGCTCGGGCTCGCGGTCGACGACCTCCCCCGACACGGCACCCACACCGCGCCGGTCACGGCGCGTGCGAGCCGCGGAGAGGTCTCCGCGCTGAGCGCCGACGACCTCGCCGGCGCGGCCCTCGTGACGGCGTCCGCCCTGCTCGACCTGCTCACCCGCGATGAGATCGGCGCCCTGGCGGCCGCCTGCGGGGAGACAGGCTGCCCGGCGTTGCTCACGCTGTCCGTCGTCGGCCGGGTCGGGCTGACCCCGGAGCATCCGCTCGACCCCGTGATCGGTGCCGCCTTCGACGACCACCAGCGCCGCGTGGTCGCCGGCCGGCGGCTGCTCGGGCCGGACGCGGTCGGCGTCGCCACGATGGCCTTCGCGCGCCGCGGAGCCGAGATCGAGGTGCGCCCGAGCGCCTGGCGCCTCGGCCCCCGGGACGCCGCCCTGGCCGGCGCCTGGCTGCGCGGGTGGGTCGCCGCGGCAGCAGAACAACGACCCGAGCTGCCGTCGGACACCTATCTGCGCGAGCGGCTGGCCCAACTCGAGGACGCGCGCCTGCAGGTGACCGTGCATCACGCCGACCTTCTCGCCCACTGGCCCTGAACCCTCGGCCGGCCCGCTCCGTGTGTCAGTGCACGGAGCATTCGGGCTGGAGGGACGCAGATGAGCGACGGCCGCCGTCGGTCGATCCGCAGGCCGGGGTGGCCATCGCTCGGCGTGCTCGCCCGGCTGACAGTTGCCGCTGCCGTGCTCGTGCTGATGACGTCCCGGCTGGGCAGCGGCGCGTTCCTGGCCGCCGTCCGCGCCGTCGACGCCCGGACCCTGGCGGCAGCCGCCGGGATCGGCGCGGTGACCACCGCCCTGGGCGCTTGGCGGTGGACCGTGGTCGCAGCGCACCTCGGCGTCCGCGTGCCGCTGGCCCGGGCCGTCGGCGAGTACTACTGCGCGCTGTTCCTCAACGGCGTGCTCCCCGGGGGCGTGCTGGGCGACGTCCACCGCGCCGTACGGCACGGACGTGACGCCGGCGACCTCGTGGCGGCCGGCAAGGCCGTGGTGCTCGAGCGGTGCGCCGGGCAGGCGGTCCTCGCCGCCGTGGCGGTCCCGGTCCTGCTCGCGGCGGCGCCCTGGCGGCTCGCCGTCGCGGCCGTGATCGCCGTCGCGGTCCTGATCGCCCTCGCTGCGGCGGGCTGCCTCGCGACCGGCGTCGGAGGCCACGTCCGCGGCGGCCGCGGCGCGAGGCGCCGGGCCCGGGCGGAGCGAGCTGCCGGCCGGCTGAGCCGGACCCTGATCCGATGGGCCGGCGACGCCCGGGTGGGTCTGGGTGCCGGCCGGACCCGGGCCACGGTTCTGCTGGCGTCGGCGGGCGTGCTCGCCGGCCACGTCTGCACGTTCGTCCTGGCCGCGCGGGCGGGCGGCGCGACCGCCCCGGTCGGCCGGTTGCTCCCACTGGGCCTGCTGGCCCTGCTCGCCATGTCCCTCCCCGTGAACGTCGGTGGGTGGGGGCCCCGCGAGGGGATCACAGCCTGGGCCTTCGGCGCCGCCGGCCTCGGCGCGGGACAGGGCCTGACGGTGGCCGTCCTCTACGGGATGTTCGCGTCGGTCGCGAGCCTTCCCGGGATCGCGGTCCTGGCCGGCCCATGGATCAGGAGCCGAGCTCGGGGTGCCCCTCGAACCGGTACCGCAGCAGGGCGACGTCACCGAGCCGGCGGACCTCCGCCAGGATCGCCCGCCCTCGAGGCGGGAAGCGACCGTCGCCCGTCAGCCGTGGAGCGCCCGCCTCTCCCAGCACGAACGGGGCCACGACCAGGTGCAGCTCGTCGACGAGGCCTGCGGCCAGGAACGCCCTGTGGACGGCCGCCCCTCCCTCGACCAGGAGCACGCCCACACCGCGGCCATGGAGATCGCCCAGCAGCGTGCTCAGGTGCACCGGGTCACCGGCGTCCACGATCGTGGCCAGCCCCCGCAGCCGCTCGCGGGCGGAGCCGACCGCCGGCGACGCGCAGTAGACCAGGGTGGCCGCCCCCGGCGTGGTGAAGACCCGCGCCGTGGGGTCGAGGTCACCGGTCGAGGTCAGGATCACCCGCAGCGGGGACGGCGGCAGGCCGCGGGCGACGCGGTCGCCCCGCCGGTCCGCCGACCGGACCAGCAGCCGCGGGTCGTCGCGTCGCACCGTGCCCGCGCCCACGAGGACGGCGTCCGCGTCGGCGCGGACGCCGTCGACACGATCCAGGTCCGCGGGGCTGGAGAGGATCAACCGCTGCGGCGACAGGTCGTCCAGGGCGCCGTCGATCGAGGTCGCACAGCTCAGGAGGACGTGGGGTCGAGCGGCCACGTCGCCGTCCATTCGTCGAAGGTGTGATCGCCGGGGGAAGAGATGGCCCGTCCGCCGTGCTGCCACCGGTGCACCGTCACCACGCTCCGATCATGACAGGGGAAGTCGATGTCCGATGCCGCATCCGCACGGAGCACCGTCGCGCCGACGGCCGCCCCGGCCACGGTGGCGCCCCCGGCGCGGGTGCGCCGGGAGGTGACGTTGCCGGTGCGCACCCCGGACGGCTTCACGACGCGCGCAGAGGTGGTCAGCTTCGAAGGGCTCGTCGACGGCCGGGAGCACGTCGCCCTCGCCCTCGGCGACTGGCGGCGCGCGCTGCGCCGCGGCGCGGCCGGCGGACCCGCGCCTCTGGTCCGCCCGCACAGCGAGTGCCTCACCGGCGACGTCTTCGGCAGCGAGCGATGCGACTGCGGGCCGCAGTTCCGGGAGGCCCTCGAGCGGATCACGGACGCCGGCGGTTTCCTGCTCTACCTGCGCCAGGAGGGACGCGGCATCGGGCTCTACGCGAAGCTGGACGCCTATGCGCTCCAGGAGCGCGGGATGGACACCTTTCAGGCGAACCTCGTCCTGGGGCGCGGCGAGGACGAGCGGGACTACACGCCCGCCGCCCAGATGCTCCTCGCACTCGGCGTGGACCGGGTTGCCCTGCTCAGCAACAACCCCGACAAGGCGGCACAGCTCGCACGCCTGGGGATCGAGATCACCGAACGCGTCCCCACCCGCGTGCACGTCTCCTCGGCGAACCTGCGGTACCTGCGGGCGAAGGCCCGGCACAGCGCCCACACGCTGACGCTGCCCCCGGTGGAGCACGGCGGCGCGTGAGCCGGGCCGGGGTGAACCGGCCCGGATGTCGGCGCGTGTATCAGATCGCGCGGCCTGTTCTCCTACCGCGCGGGTGCCTCGTCCGGGGCCCGGCTCCGTGACCGGCCTCCCGGGACGGCTCGCGGCGAGCGCACCACGTGGCCGCCGCCGCCGGCCAGGAGGGGAGGCCGGCGCCGGCGGTTCTGGCCTTGACCAAAGGCTGGACCGAGTCCAGGTGCTGTGGCTAGGCTGTCGGGCGTGCCGCTGGGCGAGCTCGCCGACGAGGCCGCCGTGCTCCGCGCGCGCAACCTGCACGTGACCCCGCAGCGCGTCGCCGTTCTCCGCGCCCTCTCGGCCTGGCCGCACAGCACGGCGGACGAGATCTACCGCGTGGTCAGGGCCGACCTCGGCACCGTCTCCCGTCAGGCGGTCTACGACACGCTCGCCACCCTCACCGACGTGCGGCTGCTCCGCCGCCTCGAGCCCGCCGGCTCACCGGCACGGTACGAGGATCGCGTGGGCGACAACCATCATCATCTCGTCTGCCGCGCCTGCGGTCGCATGGTGGACGTCGACTGCGCGGTGGGAGAGGCGCCGTGCCTGACGCCGTCCGAGGACGCAGGCTATGAGATCGACGAGGCCGAGGTCATCTACTGGGGACGATGCGCCGAGTGCCTCGCACGAGCATCCGTCCCATCCGCTGGCTGAGACCGGGGTGACCGAGGTCGACATCACCAGCATCCGAGGGAGAACACCGACACAGGAGAGGGACCGACGTGTCCGAGCATGGCAGCGAGAGCGAAAACCCAGCAATCCCCTCCCCGACGCTCACGCCGACGCGGCCGAGGACGAACCGGGACTGGTGGCCGAACCAGCCTGACGTCCAGGTGCTGAACCAGCACTCACCCCGGTCGAACCCGATGGGTGAGGGCTTCGACTACGCCGAGGAGTTCAGGGCCCTCGACGTCGAGGCGTTGAAGGGCGACATCATCGAGTTGATGACGACGTCGCAGAACTGGTGGCCCGCCGACTTCGGCCACTACGGGCCGCTCTTCATCCGGATGAGCTGGCACGCGGCCGGTACCTACCGGATCGAGGACGGCCGAGGCGGCGGCGGCCAGGGCGCCCAGCGTTTCGCCCCCCTCAACAGCTGGCCCGACAACGCGAACCTCGACAAGGCCCGCCGGCTGCTGTGGCCGGTCAAGCAGAAGTACGGTCGCAGGATCTCCTGGGCCGACCTGCTCGTGTTCGCCGGCAACTGCGCCATCGAGTCGATGGGGCTGACGACGTTCGGCTTCGGGTTCGGCCGGGAGGACATCTGGGAGCCGGAGGAGATCTTCTGGGGTCCCGAGGGCACCTGGCTCGGCGACGAGCGCTACAGCGGCGACCGGCATCTGGAGGGTCCGCTGGGCGCCGTGCAGATGGGCCTCATCTACGTGAACCCCGAGGGGCCCAACGGGCAGCCGGACCCGCTGGCCGCGGCCCGCGACATCCGCGAGACGTTCGGCCGGATGGCGATGAACGACGAGGAGACGGTGGCGCTGATCGCCGGCGGCCACACCTTCGGCAAGACCCACGGCGCCGCGAGCGCCGAGTACGTCGGCCCGGAGCCCGAGGCCGCCCCGATCGAGCAGCAGAACCTCGGCTGGAAGAACACCTTCGGCACCGGCACGGGCCGCGACGCGATCACCAGTGGCCTGGAGGTCACCTGGACCGCGACGCCGACGCGGTGGAGCAACGGCTTCTTCAAGCACCTGTTCGAGTACGAGTGGGAGTTGACCAAGAGCCCCGCCGGCGCGTGGCAGTGGAAGCCGAAGGACGACGGCGGCGCGAACAGCGTGCCCGACCCCGAGACGAACGAGCTCACCCGTCATCCGACGATGCTCACCACCGACCTCGCGCTGCGGTTCGACCCGGCGTACGAGGAGATCTCGCGGCGCTTCCACGAGCACCCGGAGCAGCTCGCCGAGGCGTTCGCCAAGGCCTGGTACAAGCTGCTGCACCGCGACATGGGTCCGGTGGTGCGCTACCTGGGACCGCTGGTCCCCGAGCAGACGTGGCTCTGGCAGGACGTCGTGCCGGCGGGGTCGCCACTCA
>DATKNA010000061.1:0-5240 GCA_035541595.1 Kineosporiaceae bacterium
GAGACGCCGACCGCCCACATGCACACGATCAAGGCGGTGGTCTCCGACGTATCGCGGATGCCGGAGGGCTTCTCCTTCGACGTCTTCGTCGACGTGCTCTCCCGGCACCTCAAGCGCCTGCCGCAGTTCCGCCGGCGGGCCTGACCGGGCGTGGACAGTCGGTCCCCGTAGCCGGCGAAGACGAACCGCCGGTGGCGAGGAAGCCGCGGGGCGAACCCGAGCGGCGAGATCACCCGGTACACGTCCTCGGCCGGCCCGCCCAGGATCTTGTGCTCGATCGAGCGCGCCCGGATGTGGTGCGGGCTGTGGGCGTGGAACAGCCCCGGGAAGTCGGACACCGGGATCCCCGCCACCACGCTGTCGAGGCCGTCCTCGAGGCCGGCGAGCAGGGCGGCGATGTACCCGCCGAGCGACACGCCGTAGACGGAGATCGACGGCGCGCCCTGGGCCCGGATCCACCCGAGCAGGCGCCGGATGTCCCAGATCGACTGGGTCATGCCGTGCACCCCGTTCATCAGCTCGAACGACAGGAACGGCTCGCCGCTGATGCGGGTGACCCGGCGTGGGCCGTGCAGGGGGAGCACGGGCATGGCGACGTTGAACCCCAGCTCGCGATGGAGCAGGTCGGCGTGCAGTCCTCGGAAATCGGCCAGCGCGAATCCCATGCAGAACCCGTGGACACCCACCACCCACGGACGCGGTCCGTCGTCGTGGCGGAGGATGGTCACCGCGGCGGTGTCGTTGGCCGCGAAGGACCGCCAGCGATCGCCCCCCGGCTCTTGTCGACGAGGGGCGAAGCCGCTGTCGAAGCTCATCCGCTCGTAGGGCGTCTGCTCGTAGCGGGCACCCAGAGTGCGGTGGCGGCTCCAGGTCACGTCCTGCGGACGAAGGGGCGGGGGTGTCCGGTGGTAGGAAGCGGGGTCGGCCAACCACCCCCGGCGCCCGAAGAGCGCCCGGGCATCGGCCAGTTCCCGGCTCACGCGGTGGTAGTCGGCCCGGAGGGGGAACCGGCTCGGCGTCATGGCCACGGCCAGCAGCGCCTCGTCGAGCGCGACCTGCGCGGCGAGGGCGATGCTCAGCGCCGGGCGCGGGACCGCCTCGTCCACCTCGCCCGACAGCAGCGCTCGGCCGACGAACCGGAGCGTCCGGGGAACCGCCCGGCTCGCCCTCACGAGCGATCGGCGCTCGAGGGCCCTGGCCAGCGTGCGCCAGCGTCCCCGGGCCGTCGTCACACCCGCCTGGAACGGTGCCAATGGCAACCGAACCGCCGCCGATGCCACGTCGGAGATCGCCGCCACGGCCTTGGCCGGGCTCGGGAAGCCGCCGGGCGCCGCCGCGTCGACCGGATCGGGACGTCCCTCGTTCATCTCCCCGCCTCCCCCTGCGCGGCGCGCGGCCGCCTCCTGCTGCCAGAGATCCTAGAGTCTCACCGCGGGTTCGTGGCACGGAGGCGTCGTGGAATTCAACCTGGCGGACCTGTTCGAGAGCGTGGTCGACGCCGTCCCCGACGTCCTCGCGTTCGTTGCCGATGGCAGGCGGTTGACCTACCGGGCACTGGACCAACGCGCCGCCCGGCTGGCCCATCATTTCGCCGCGGCCGGTATTCGCCCCGGCGACCGCATCGGACTGCAGCTGGTGAACGGCTCGGAGTACCTCGAGGGCATGCTGGCCTGTTTCAAGATCCGGGCCGTCCCCGTCAACGTCAACTACCGCTACGTGGCCGGCGAGCTCCGCTACCTCTACGCCGACGCAGGGCTCGTCGGGCTGGTCGCCCACACCCGGTTCGTCCCCGCCGCCGAGGTGGCTCTCGAGGCGCTGGCCGACCGGCGGGTGCTGCTCGAGGTGGTCGAGTCGTCCCAGGACGCCCACGGCGGGCTGGCAGCGGGCTGGCAGGACTACGAGGCGGCGCTGGCGGGGGCGGCGCCGACCCGGGACTTCCCGGGCCGCTCGGCCGACGACCTCTACTGCGTCTTCACCGGCGGCACCACCGGGATGCCCAAGGGCGTGCTGTGGCGGCAGGAGGACATCTTCTTCGCGGCGATGGGTGGCGGGGATCCGCTGTCCATGGGCAACTACATCACCGCCCCCGAGGAGCTGGCCGGGCGCGTGCTTCGCCCCGGCATCGTGTCCCTCGCCATACCGCCGTTCATGCACGCGAGCGGCCACTGGCTCGCCTTCTCGACGATGTTCGGTGGCGGCACCGTGGTGACGCTCCCCGGTGGCCACTTCGACCCGGCCGAGGTGTGGCGCCTCATCGACGAGGAGCGGGTCAACGCCCTCGTCATCGTGGGCGACGCCATGGCCCGTCCACTCCTCGACGAGCTCGCCGCGAACCGCGAGGACCACGACCTCTCGTCGCTCATGGCCGTCGGGTCCGGCGGGGCGCTGCTGTCCCCGTCGACCAAGCGGCGGATCGCCGAGTTGCTGCCCGGTCGCGTCGTCGCCGACCTGTTCGGCTCGTCGGAGACGGGCCAGGTCGGCGGCGAGCAGGCGCCCGACGACCCCTACGGCGCCCCGCGCCTGCGCGTCGACGCCCGCACCGACGTCCTCGACGACACCCTCGAACCGGTGGTGCCGGGCTCGGGAGCAGTGGGCCGGCTCGCCCGCTCTGGCCACGTGCCCATCGGGTACCTGGGCGACCCGGCCAAGAGCGCGGCCACCTTCGTCGAGGCCGGCGGCCGGCACTGGTCGCTGCCCGGCGACCTGGCCGTCGTCGAAGCCGACGGCACGATCACGATCCTCGGACGGGGGTCGCTGTCGATCAACACGGGCGGCGAGAAGGTCTTCCCCGACGAGGTCGAGGGCGTGCTCAAGGCGCATCCCGACGTCGTCGACGCGCTCGTGGTCGGCGTCGCGGACGATCGCCTCGGCCAGCAGGTGTGCGCCGTCGTCGCCTTCCGACCCGGCCACCAGTTCGACCTCGACGAGCTCCAGGGCTTCTGCCGGGGGCAGCTCAGCGGCTACAAGATCCCCCGCCGGCTCGCGGTCGTGGACGAGGTGCGCCGCTCGGCGGCGGGGAAGCCCGACTATCCCTGGGCCAGCGAGGTCGCCCGGCAGCAGGGTCCGGCCGCCGACGCGGCGCGATGACCGCGGACTCCCTGGGCGCGCCCTACCCCACGACGGGGAACCGCCGCTCTGCGGCGAGGCGGGTCAGCACGTCCTGCATCGTGCTCGTGATCTCGTCGTAGCAGGCCCGGACGACGGCGTCGTCGTCGGCGGTGTCGGGGCCGTAGCGAGCCGGCCAGTCGAGGGGATCGCACAGCTCGACCGTGATCTTCGCCGGCAGCGGCCATGTCGGGATCCCGCCGGGGACGATGCCGAAGGGCGGCCCGAGGACCAGGGGCATGACCTTGATGCGGAACAGCCGGTCGATGTGCAGCAGCCGGGCGGCTCGGGTGCCGCGAGCCACGACGACCAGCGTCTCGTGGGCGCCGACCGACACGGCCGGGACGACGGGGACCTGGGTGCGCAATGCCAGGCGGACGAAGCCGAGCCGGTCGCCGAACTCGATCCGGTTGCGCTCCCGCCATGGCCGGAAGACCTCGTGGTCACCCCCGGGGTAGTCGATGAGGACGCCGCCCTGGCGCAGGATCGACTCGGCGGCGGCCGGCGACGCCTCGACGGCGCCGGCCCGGGCCATGGCGGGCCCGACGCCGGGGAGCCCCAGGAAGAAGGAGTGGAAGAGGGCATAGACGGCCTCGTCCTCACCCCGCTCGCGCCACCAGGCCGTGAGCAGCACGGGGAGATCGGGCGGCATCTGGCCGCCGGAGTGGTTGCCGACCACCAGGAACGGGCCACTGGCGGGGAGTCGATCGAAGCCGCGCACCTCCGGGCGGAAGTAGGCGGCGTAGCGCTCCAGGACGGGTCGGACCCGGCGCAGGAACTCCGGGTCCCGGATCGTCCCGGTGGCACTCGGCATCTTCCCCCTCCCCGCCGGTCCAGCTGCTCGTCGATCCACCTTGTCACTGATTCCACCGGTGCGGGGGCGTGGTGACGAGAAGGGGTCGCCCAGCCTGGCCTAGGCTTGCACTCCTCACCGGCGTCCCGGATCGTCCCGTGGCGGTCCTGTTCCTGCCGGTGAGGCAGATTCCATAGGCTGGGCCGTTGCGCCACGCCCGATGGCGCCCACTCCAACCATGCTCAGCCTCGTCGACGTCAGAATCGAGATCGGTGCGCGCGTGCTCGTTCGCGACGCCACCGTGCGGATCCGACCGGGCGACAAGGTGGCGCTGGTCGGTCCGAACGGCACCGGGAAGACCACCTCGCTCCGCGCCATCGCCGGAGAAGCCGCCCTGGCCGCAGGGAGCGTGCAGCTCCCCGAACGTGTCGCCTACCTGCACCAGGAAGCGCAAGGGCGGAGCGCCGACCCTGGAGACAGGGGATTGGCCATCGACTACCTGGTGGCGGCAAGCCCGTTGACCGCGATGAAGCAGGAGCTGGAGCACCTCACAGCGTCGATGAGCACGCTCGAGGACGGAGCCCTCTCGAATGCGATCCATCGATTCAGTGACCTCCAGGAGCGATTCGTCCACCACGGCGGCTACGAGCTCGAGAGCAGGGCGGAACGGATCGCACACGGGGTGGGTCTGAGCGACGAGGAACTGCTCACTGCCGTGGGGGATCTGTCCGGTGGTCAGCGACGCAAGCTGGATCTCGCCAGCATCCTCCTCCGTGGCGGCGACCTCTTCCTGCTCGACGAGCCGACCAACCACCTCGACGCCGACGCCAAGAAGTGGGTGATGGACTTCCTGCGGGAGACCTCGGCCACCGTCCTGGTCGTGAGCCATGACATCCGTCTGATGGATTCGTCCATCGATCGCGTCCTCTCACTGGAGAACGCCAAGATCGAGACCTATCCCGGAACCTACAGCTCCTTCCTCGACCAGCGAGCTGCCGCCGATGCACAGCAGGCGCACGTCGCCGCCAACCTGGCGAAGGAGGCCGCCCGGCTGGAGGGGACGAAGAAGATCTTCGCCAAGGCGAACGCCACGCACGCGGCGAAGCGCAAGGCCCTGCAGCGTCGAATCGACGCCCTGAACGACCGTCTCCACGAACATGCACCCCGAGTGCGCCAGCGGCCGCTGACGATTCGGTTTCCCGAGCCGGTACGCACCGGGGACATCGCCATCAGGGTCGTCGGGCTCGACAAGTCGTTCGGCGACCACCGCGTGTTGGACGGCATCGAGTTCACGATCGAGCGGAGCGACCTGCTTCTCGTGGTCGGCGTCAACGGCGCCGGC
>DATKNA010000062.1:0-4599 GCA_035541595.1 Kineosporiaceae bacterium
CAGCGAGATCGTCCTGGAGGCGGTCGGGCACATGCCCGCCTACCTGCAGGCCGTCGGCGTCGTCCGCCCCGGTGGCGTGATCAGCCGCGTCGGCGTCCCGCAGTACGAGGACGCCCCGGTCGGCTTCGGCAGCCTGTTCGGGCCCAACATCACCCTCACCGGTGGCCCCGCCCCCGTCCGCGCCTACGTCGAGCAGCTGCTGCCCGCCGTTCTCGACGGCACTGCGCAACCCGGCAAGGTCTTCGACCACACCGTCGCGCTGGAGGACACAGCCAAGGGCTACGTCGCGATGGACGACCGCACCGCGCTGAAGGTCGTCGTCCGGCCGTGACCGCCGTGTCGAAAAGTGTGAAGGCATGACAGTCGGCGTCAGCAACATCATGCCGGACCACCTCGACCGGCTGCTCGCGGCGACGTCCGTGGTGCCGGCGGTCAACCAGATCGAGGTGCATCCGTACTTCCGCCAGAGCGAGGTGCTCGCCGCGGACGCCGCGCGCGGCATCCTGTCGCAGGCGTGGTCACCGATCGGCGGGATCACCTTCTACCGGGACGGACCCCACGGCAGCACCCTCGAGGACCCGACGATCGGCACGATCGCCGCGGCGCACGGCAGGACGCCCGCGCAGGTGATGCTGCGCTGGCACCTGCAGCAGGGCCGCCAGGTCATTCCCAAGTCCGTCACGCCGTCACGGATCGCTGAGAACGTCGACGTCTTCGACGTCCAGCTCACCCAGGACGAGCTCGCCGCCATCGATGCCCTCGACACCGGCGTCCGCGGCGGCCCCGAACCGGCGGCCATCACCCGCGAGAACTTCGGCCGCGACATCCCCGAGGCCTGAGGAGGACTCATGCACACACGCACGCTCGGTCAGGGCCTGGAGGTCTCCGCGGTCGGCCTCGGCTGCATGGGCATGTCCCAGAGCTACGGCCCCAACCCGGGCGACCGGGACGACATGATCGACGTCATCCGGTATGCCGTCGAGACGGCAGGGGTGACGTTCTTCGACACCGCCGAGGTCTACGGGCCTTACGTCAACGAAGAACTCGTCGGCGAGGCCCTGGCACCGCTGCGCGACCGGGTGGTGATCGCCACGAAGTTCGGCTGGAACATCCAGGACGGCCGGATGCTCGGAACGAACTCACGGCCGGAGCAGATCCGGCAGGTCGCCGACGCATCGCTGCAACGACTCCGGATCGAGGTGATCGACCTGTTCTACCAGCACCGGGTCGACCCGGCCGTGCCGATCGAGGACGTCGCCGGCACGGTCGGCGAGCTCGTCCAGGCGGGGAAGGTACGGCACTTCGGGCTGTCGGAGGCCGGCGCCGGCACGATCCGCCGGGCACACGCCGTCCAGCCGGTCACCGCGGTGCAGAGCGAGTACTCGCTGTGGACCCGCGACCCCGAGCCCGAGGTGCTGCCCACCTGCGCCGAACTCGGCATCGGCTTCGTGCCCTTCAGCCCGCTGGGCAAGGGCTTCCTCACCGGCACGGTGTCCTCCTCCACCGAGTTCGCCGCCGGAGACATCCGCGCCACGATCCCCCGGTTCGAGGCCGGCAACATCACGGCCAACGAGGCGCTGGTCGGGCACGTCCGAGCCCTCGCCGAGGCCAAGGGATGCACACCCGGGCAGGTGGCGCTGGCCTGGCTGCTGGCGCAGCAGCCCTGGATCGTGCCGATCCCCGGCACCCGCCGCCGCGAGCGGATCGACGAGAACGCCGGCGCCACCCAGGTCGCGCTCTCGGCCGACGAGGTCGCCGACCTCGACACGCTCGCCGCGCGGATCGGCGTGCAGGGGAACCGCTACAACGAGACCGGCATGTCCATGATCGGCCTCTGACCGCGGTACCCACCCCTCCTGTGCAGGGCAGGCCCACGTTGTTCGTGGTGCCCCCGGCGGGGCTCCACGAACAACCGCAGCGCCACCGACTGGTGGAGATGCGGTAGGTCGCATGGTGGTGACTGAGCGCATGCGACTGTAGGGGTGGCGCGAGGTTGCCCAGACGTCCCTGGACTTCGTGAAGCGGTTCACCTATTACTGCCACCCGATCTCGTGATCCCGGCGCCAGACGATCACCAGTATCGGCGCCGTCACGATGCCGGCGTCGATGGCCCTGGTCCGGCGCGCCCACGACGACGACCCAACGCGTCGTGCTCGCGCGGTGGGGGTCCGGGCGATGGGCGGCGTGGCCGCGGCGGCGGCCGGGCCGTTCCTTGGCGGCCTGTCCAGCCTGGCGAGCTGGCTGCTCATCTTCGCCGTCCACCTGCCGGTGGGGGTGGTCGGGCTGCACCTGCTGGCCGGCTGCAGACCTCGGCGCGAACGACATCGAGCGGGCGTGTCCTTCGGCTTCAGCCCTCGACGGGCAGCGTCTTGGTGAGTACCCAGAACGCCGCTCCACAGCGTGCGCCGACGGTGCGGGCGTAGAAGGGCAGCGCGTCGTCGGCGATCCAGCCGATGTCAGCCCGTCGAGCGCCGGCGTGCCGGAGGTCGCTCAGCGACGATCGGAGCAGCACCGCGCCGACGCCTGTTCCGCGCATGTCGGCCGCAGTGCCCATCGGGCCGAACATGCCGCTGCGGTACACTCCCTGCGCGGCGAACGCTCGGATGGCATCGTCCACGACCGCGATCTGCACGCTTGATCGGGCGCCCCGGACGCCGAGCTCGAGCTCCTCGCCCCATGCGGCCACGGACGCCTCGGACTCCTCGGGCGGCACCGGCGCAGCCGCGGCCGCGTCGTCGTCGGCCGTCTCGAGAGTGATTGCGCGTGCGAGCGCGCGCAGGCCCGGGATGTCGTCGGGCGTCGCGCGTCGCACCACGATCCCGCGGGCGGTCAGCCGCTGAAGGGCCGACGGCTCGGGGGCGTGCACCTCGTCGAGATCGACCCACATGTTGAAGGCCACCTGCGAGCGCCGATAGCCGTGCCGCAGTGCCATGGCGAGGGCGGCTGTGCGTCTCATCTCGACCCCGGGCCAGGCATAGCTGCGGACCGATCCGCCGAGCGCGGACGACGTGGCGCCGAGCTCGCGAGCTCGTGCCTCGTAGGCCTGGAGCAGGGCTCGCCCGATCCCCTCGCCCTGCCGGGCCGGCTCGACCGCGACGAGGTCGAGGTAGGCATTCGGGCCCTCGAGGTGCCCGATCGCGGTGCCGACCACATCGTCGCCGTCGACCGCCTGCAGCCGGATCATGTGCGCCTTGAACGGGTCGTCCGCACCGACCAGCGCGACGAGGTCGTCCTGGTCGCGCTCGCCGGCCAGCGCCCGTGCGGCGCAGCCTCGTGCGTGGGCGAGCCTCTCCTGGTCGACCTCGATCACCTGACAGTTCATCCTGCCTCCTAGGTCCGGGCGTCCCGGGCTGCGCCGCGCCACGTGGTCCGGTCAAACTGGCCACGTCCAGTCCTCGCGGGAGACCGAGTGACCATGTCGACAGTGAGCGCGACCGAACGCGAGATCGCCACCCAGCCGGACTGCTGGCGCCGGGCCGCACGCCTGGGCGTCCGGAGCGCCGTGCTGCCGAAGCATGGCGAGCACGTCGCCGTCGTCGGCTGCGGCACGTCCTGGTTCGTCGGCCAGGCTTGCGCGGCACTGCGTGAGCAGCGCGGCCTCGGGCGCACGGACGCCTTCGCCGCCTCGCTCAGCCCCGCGGCCGTGACTACGACCGCGTGCTGGTCATCAGCCGCTCCGGCACCACCACAGAGGTTGTCGAGCTGCTCGATGAGCTGACCGTTCGCACGGTCCTCATCACCGCGGTCGCCGACTCACCCGCAGCGCGAGCCGCCGCCGAGACGATCGTCATCGACTTCGCCGACGAGCGGTCCGTCGTGCAGACCCGATCGGCGACCTCGGCGGTCGCACTGTTGCGCGGCCACCTCGGCGACGACCTCGCGCCCGTGGCCACTGCCGCCGAGCGCGCCGTACGCGACGAGCTCCCCCAGCCGCTCCTCGACGCCGAGCAGTACACGTTCGTCGCGAGCGGGTGGGGGTACGGGCTCGCGCTCGAGGCCGCCCTCAAGCTGCGCGAGGCCGCCGGCGCCTGGGCCGAGGCCTACCCCGCGATGGAGTACCGGCACGGGCCGATCACCGTCGCCGCACCCGGCCGCGTCGTCTGGTCCCTCGATGCGCTGCCGACGGGCTTGGCCGAGGAGGTGACGGCGACCGGTGCACACCTCGAGGTCGGCCGGGTCGACCCACTCGTCGAGCTCGTGCGCGCCCAGCGGGTCGCCGTGCATGTCGCCAAGGCTCGGGGCCTCGACCCCGACAGCCCGCGGCACCTGAACCGCTCCGTGATCCTCGCGTGACGTCGACGAACGTCGTCGCCGTCGACGTGGGCGGCACCGAGATCAAATCCGGGCTCGTCGGCGAGACCGGCCGGCTCGTGAGGGCGACCCGCACCCCCACCGACCGATCACATGGGTGGCAAGGCGTGATCGAACGCCTCACCGCGATCGTCCGCGGGCTGGTCGACGCCGCCGGTGGGGAGCGCCGGGTCGGCGCAGTGGGTGTCGTCGTCCCCGGCATCGTCGACGAGCACGCAGGGCTCGCCCGCTGGGCGGCCAACCTCGGCTGGCGCGACGTCCCGCTGCGCGAACGGCTGCGGGATGCGG
>DATKNA010000063.1:0-6527 GCA_035541595.1 Kineosporiaceae bacterium
CCGGAGCTCGGCCAGCGACACCGTGAAGAGGCCCTGGACGTCGAGCACCGGCTCGCCGTCGGCACCGGACCCGCCGTCGTCCACGACGCCGATCCGCGCGAACGGGATCCCGCGCGCGGCGCACATGTCGGTGAACCGCACCTCCTCGCTGCGCGGCACGGCGACGACCGCCCGGGCCGTCGACTCGGCGAACAGGGCGGCGAACGGGCTCACGCCGTCCCGTTCGCAGACCTCGTCGAGCCAGACCCGGGCACCGACGCCGTACCGCAGGCAGGCCTCGACGAGCGCCTGCGCGAGCCCTCCCTCGCAGAGATCGTGCGCGGCGTCGACGAGCCCGTCCCGCGAGGAATTGACCAGGATGTCCGCCAGCCGCTGCTCGTCGGCGAGGTGGACGACCGGAGGCACACCGCCCAGGTGGCCGTGCTCGGCGAACGCCCACTCCGAGCCGCCGAGCTCCTCCCGCGTCGCGCCGAGCAGGTAGATCGCCTGGCCCGGCGTCCGCCACCCGGACGGCGTCCGGCGGCCCACGTCGTCGAGCACGCCGAGGACGCCGACCACCGGCGTCGGGTGGACCGCGACGTCGCCGGTCTGGTTGTAGAACGACACGTTGCCACCCGTCACCGGGATCCCGAGCTCGACGCAGCCGTCGGCGAGCCCCTCGACGGCCTGCGCGAACTGCCACATCACGCCCGGGTCCTGGGGCGAGCCGAAGTTCAGGCAGTCCGTGACGGCGAGCGGACGCGCGCCGGCGGCGGCCACGTTGCGGTAGGCCTCGGCGAGGGCGAGCCGCGCACCCTGGTACGGGTCGAGTGCCCCGTACCGGCCGTTACCGTCCAGCGCGAGCGCCACGCCGAGCCCGGTCTCCTCGTCGACCCGGACGACGCCGGCGTCGTCCGGCATCGCCAGCGCCGTATTGCCCCGCACGTACCGGTCGTACTGGTCGGTGACCCAGGCGCGGCTGCAGAGGTTCGGCGACGCCACCATCCGCAGGAGCAACGCCCGCAGCCCCTCGCCGGTCGACGGCCGCGGGAGCCGGTCCGGCGTCCTCGCCCGGAGCCGATCGAGCCGCGCCGGCCGGCGCAGGGGACGGGAGTACACCGGGCCCTCGTGCGCGACGGTGCGGGGCGGGACGTCGACGATCGTCTCGCCGTGCCAGAGCACCTCCAGCCGCCCGGACGACGTCACCTCGCCCAGCACCGCGGCCTCGACGTCCCACCTCGTGGTGATCTGCAGGAACGACTCGAGGTCGTCGGGCCGGACGATCGCCATCATGCGCTCCTGCGATTCGCTCATGAGGATCTCCTCCGGCCGCAGCGACGGATCGCGCAGCGGGACCCGATCGAGGTGGATCACCATGCCGCCGTCGCCGTTGCTGGCCAACTCGCTGGTCGCGCAGGACAGCCCCGCCCCGCCGAGGTCCTGGATGCCGTCGACCACGTTCGCCGCGAACAGCTCCAGGCAGCACTCGATCAGGACCTTCTCGGCGAACGGGTCCCCCACCTGCACCGAGGGCCGCTTGGCCGGGCCCTCTCGATCGGGCGACGCGTCGAAGGTCTCACTCGCCAGCACCGAGACGCCGCCGATGCCGTCGCCGCCGGTGCGCGCGCCGAAGAGCACCACCAGGTTGCCCTCGCCGCGGGCGGCCGCCAGATGGATCTCGTCGTGCTTCATCGCGCCCACGCAGAGCGCGTTGACGAGCGGGTTCCCCTGATAGACGGGGTCGAGCACGACCTCGCCGCCGATGTTCGGCAGGCCCAGGCAGTTGCCGTACCCGCCGACCCCGGCGACGACGCCCGGCAGGACCCGCCGGGTGTCCAGGTGCCGCAGATCCCCGAAGCGCAGCGAGTCCATCACCGCGATCGGCCGCGCACCCATGGCGAGGATGTCCCGCACGATGCCGCCGACGCCGGTCGCGGCCCCCTGGTACGGCTCCACGAACGACGGGTGGTTGTGGCTCTCGATCTTGAACGTGACCGCCCAGCCGGAGCCGATGTCGACCACCCCGGCGTTCTCCCCGATCCCGACGAGCAGGTGCCGGCGCATGGCCTCCGTCGTGGTGGCGCCGAACCGGCGCAGGTGCACCTTGCTGGACTTGTAGGAGCAGTGTTCGCTCCACATGACGCTGTACATGGCGAGCTCGGACGAGGTCGGCCGGCGGCCGAGGATGTGCCGGATCCGGGCGTACTCGTCGTCGGCCAACCCGAGCTCGCCGTAGGGCTGCGGCAGGTCCGGTGTGCGGGCCGCATCGCCGACGGTGTCCACGCTGCGCACGCGCTCCACGCTACCGGCCGGCTGTCGACGACCTCCGCAAGGCCGCTGCGGCCGGTGACGGCGACGCCGTCCTCGACAGACGGCCGCGGCTCACACGGAGAGCGCGCCCTGCAGGACGGAGGTGAAGAAGCGCAGGCCGTCGGTGCTCCCGGAACGGCCCTGGGCGTCGTGGTCGGGACCGAACAGCGGCTCGACGGCGTGCTCGGGGTGCGGCATCAGGCCGACGACGGTCCCGGCGGCGTTCGACACGCCGGCGATGTCGCGGTACGACCCGTTCGGGTTCAGCTCGAGGTAGCGGGCCACCACCCGGCCCTCGCCGTCCAGGCGGTCCAGAGTGGCCCGGTCGGCGACGAAGCCGCCCTCGCCGTTCTTCAGCGGGACGACGATCTCCTCGTCCGGCGCGTACCCGTTCGTCCAGACGGTGTCCGTCCGCTCGATCCGCAGCCGCTGGTCGCGGCACACGAACGTGCGCGAGTCGTTGCGCACCAGCGCGCCGGGGAGCAGGTGCGACTCGCACAGCACCTGGAAGCCGTTGCAGATGCCGAGGACGGGCAGGCCGGGCGAGGCGGCGTCCGGCGGCCCCGCCAGCCGGATGATCTCGGCCATGATCGGTGAGAAGCGGGCGATGGCACCGCACCTGAGGTAGTCGCCGTACGAGAAGCCGCCGGGCAGGATGACAGCGTCGACCCCGTGGACGCTCTCGTCGCCGTGCCAGAGCCGCAGGGGTTCGCCCCCCGCGATCCGCACGGCCCGGACGGCGTCGACGTCGTCAAGGCTGCCGGGGAAGGTCACGATGCCGATCCGCACGGCTCACCCTAACCGGCACGCACCCACTCTCCGGGGCGATCACACCTCGGGCGCCGCGGCCACGCCGACGACGTCCTCGATCACCGGGTTGGCCAGCAGCGTGAGCGCGGCCTCCCGAGCCCGGGCGACGACCTCCGGGGTGACCTCGCCCGCGACCTCCAGCTCGAACCGCTTGCCCTGGCGCGCCGCGGCGAACTCGGTGAACCCGAGCCGGGCCAGGGCACCTGCGACCGCCTTGCCCTGCGGGTCGAGGATCTCGGGCTTCGGCATGACGTCGACGACGACGCGTCCCATCGCTGGTCTCCAGGGCTCGGCGAGTGGCTCCCGGGCGGTCTCCCGGGACTGCGGCACGTCCTAGCCTAGGCAGCGTGCAGATCACCCATGTAGGCCACTCGTGCGTCCTCGTCGAGGCCGGGGGGGCCCGGCTGCTGGTCGACCCCGGGACCTTCGCCCCGGGCTGGGAAGTGATCGACGACCTGGACGCGGTGCTCGTCACCCACGAGCACGCCGACCACCTCGACCGCGATCGGCTGCCGACGGTGCTGGCCCGCAACCCCCGCGCCCGCCTGATCACCGAGCCCGGGGTCGCGGGCCAGTTGGCGGGGACCGTCGACCGCGAGGCCGAGCCACTCCCGGCGGGCGTCGCGACCACGGTCGGGGACGTCGTCGTCACGGCGACCGGCGGCCGGCACGCGGTCATCCACGTCGACATCCCGCGGGTCGGGAACGTCGGCTACGTGATCTCCGCTGACGGCACCGTCCTGTACCACCCCGGGGACATGCTGGAGGCGGTGCCGGCCGGCGTCGATGTGCTCGCCGTGCCGCTCTCCGCGCCCTGGGAGGCGGTGAAGGAGACGGTCGAGTTCGTCCGCGGGGTCCGCGCGCCGGTGGCGTTCCCGATCCACGACGCCATCCTCTCCCCCATCGGTCGCGGCCTGTACCAGCGCGTCCTCGGCTCGCTGACCCCGGACACCCAGCTGCGCGATCTCGCCGGCGCGGGCGCCGTCACGTTCTGAGCGCGGGCGCCGCGGCGGCGGCGCAGATGTCCCGCCGGTAGTGACCGCCGCGCATCCGGATGCGCTCGACGGCCTCGTACGCGGTCGCCCGCGCCGCCGCGAGGTCCGGTCCCGTGCCGACCACGGAGAGGACACGCCCGCCCGTCGTCACCACGCGCCCGGCGGAGTCCCGGTCCGTGCCCGCGTGCAGCACGTAGGCGCCCGGCACCGCCTCGGCCTCGGTCAGGCCCTCGACGACGTCCCCGGCGACCGGGGCCGACGGGTACCCCTCGGCGGCGATCACCACGGTGACGGCCGCCTCCCGGCGCCACCGCGGCAACGGCGCCAGGTGCAGGCGACCGGTGGCGGCAGCGTGCACCAGGGTGCCGAGCGGGGTCGCCAGCCGGGCGAGCACGACCTGGGTCTCGGGATCCCCGAACCGGGCGTTGAACTCGATCACGCGCACCCCCTGAGGGGTGAGCGCGAGGCCGCAGTAGAGCACCCCGGCGAATGGCGTGCCCCGCCGTGCCAGCTCGGTGACGACCGGCCCGGCGATGCGCTCCGCGACCTCCTGCGCCAGGGCGGGAGGCGCCCAGGGCAGCGGCGAGTAGGCCCCCATCCCACCCGTGTTCGGGCCGACGTCGCCGTCGCCCACCCGCTTGAAGTCCTGGGCGGGGGCCAGCGGGACGACGGTGACGCCGTCGGTGACGCAGAACAGCGACACCTCCGGGCCCTCGAGGTAGCGCTCGACGACCACGCGCCCGCCCGGGCGCGCCAGGCACGACGTCGCGTGCGCGCGGGCGGCGGCCTCGTCGTCGGTGACCACCACCCCCTTGCCGCCCGCCAGCCCGTCGTCCTTGACCACGAACGGCGGGCCGAAGGCGGCCAGCGCGACGTCGACCTGGTCCGTCGTCGTGCACAGCCGGGCCAGCGCGGTCGGGACCCCGGCCGCTGCCATGACCTCCTTCGCGAAGGCCTTGCTGCCCTCGATCCGCGCCGCCTCCGCCGACGGCCCGAAGCAGGCGATGCCTCGCTCACGGACGGCGTCCGCGACCCCGGCCACCAGCGGCGCCTCGGGCCCGACCACGACGAGATCTGCGCGGATCGCGGCCGCGAGGTCCGCGACCGACCGGGGCGAGGCCGGGTCGACCGGGCGGCGCCGGCCCGCCGGGATCCCGGCGTTGCCGGGGGCGACGACCACCGACTCGACGGCGGAGTCCGCGGTCAAGGCGCGATACAGCGCGTGCTCGCGGGCGCCGGAGCCGACGACGAGGACGTCCACGTCGGCTCACCCTAGCGGGAGGGCTACTCCGCGGGGTCGCTCTGGGGCGCGCGGCTCACGAAGGCGTCGATGTGCTGGATCGTGAGCTCGGCCATGGGCTCGCCGCCCACGATCTCGCGCAGGCCGTCCATCAGCCCCTCGGGATCGATGGTCATCGTCAGGTCGATCCGGGTGTGCCGGTCGTCGACGGCGCGCAGCCTCAGCTCGCCGACGTAGCGGGGTCCCTCCAGCGCCCGCCAGGAGATCCGGTGCTCTGCCGGGTGCGGCACCACGCAGACGTGCAGCGTGCGACGGCGACCGCGGGCGGCGACGGTGAACCGGTACCGCTCGAAGCCGGCCGGCTCGACGCTCTCCAGGCCCGTGACGAACTCCGGCCACCGGGAGACGTCCGTCAGCCTGGCCTCGACCGCATCCAGAGAGACGGCCACGACCGTGGTGGCCTCCTGTCGCGCCATCGCGGACCTCCTATCCGATGACTGTCGCCCGATGACCGAAGTCCGACGACCGACGTCCGATGACCGCCGGCCCGGCATCGCCGTCCGGTGATCGCACGCTCCCGTCCCACGCTACGACCCCGACCACAAGATCGCGCAGCGGAGTCCGCCCCGACCCGCCGATCACCGGCACCGGCCGGGCGGCACGACAGCGGTGCCCGAGACATCATCGTGGGCATGACCTCCCCGTCCTCCGGTCCCGGGTCCGCGGTCACCCCGCGCGCGGCCGGCGAGGCGGCCCGGGCGCTCGCCCGGCGGGTCCGCCTGCGGCGCAGGCTGATGCTCGGCCGCGCCCGGATCAAGGCGGCCTGGTGGGGGGTGGTCCAGAGCGCCGTCGGCGCGGCCGTCGCCTGGGAGCTGGCATCCAGGCTGCTGGGCCACAAGGTGCCGTTCTTCGCCTCGGTGGCGGCGATGATCTGCCTCAGCACGAGCTACCAGAACCGGCTGCGCCGGGTGATCGAGATGGGCCTGGGCGTCGCGGTCGGGGTCGGGCTCGGCGATCTGCTGGTCAGGGTGATCGGACACGGCTCGGTCCAGATCGGCGTGACGGTGCTGCTCGCCATGAGCGCCGCGCTGCTCCTCGACGGGGGCGCCCTCATCGTCAACCAGGCCGGTCTTCAGGCCGTGTTCGTCGTCGCCCTGCCGCCGCCGCAGGGTGGCTACGTGGGTCGCTGGGAG
>DATKNA010000064.1:0-26719 GCA_035541595.1 Kineosporiaceae bacterium
GTTCCTCCCGCTCCAGACCCTGTGGATGAACTTCACCACCCAGATCTTCCAGTCGATCGGGCTCGGGTACGGCAGGCCCGCCCCAGGCCTCATGCAGCGCAAGCCCCGGCCCGTCGACCAGCCGATCCTGTCGCGCGACCAGTACGTGTGGCTGTCGATCGTCGGGCTCGTCGTCGGTGTCGGCACGTTGGGTGTCATCGCCTGGGCCGAGCACACCTCCACCCTGGAGGTCGCGCGCACCATGGGCCTGACGACGTTCTCCCTGTTCTGCCTGCTGCGGTCGCTCACCGTCAAGGACGAAGTGCGGTCCGTCTTCTCGCTGGACACGTTCGACGACCCGCGATTCCTGCAGATGACCGGGCTCTCCGCAGGCGCCATCGTGTTCGCCACGGAGCTCGGGCTCTTCCAGAAGATCCTCAAGACCGAGAGCCTCGATCTGAACCAGTGGCTGATCTGCCTGGTCGTGTCCTTGTCGATCATCGTGGTGTCAGAGATCCGCAAGTTCGTCCTCCGGCGGCGGCTGACCTCGACGGCGCCCGCAAAGGTCGGCGGCGCGCACCCGGCGACCGCGTGAGGAGGCGAGCAGCGGTCTCGTTGCGCGGGAGCTGTCAGACGAGACCACGCTCGCGGGCCCTGCGCACCGCGTCGTTGCGCCGCTCCGCCGACAGCTTCCGCAGGATCGCCCGGACGTGCGTCTTCACGGTGTTGACCGAGACGAACATCCGCGCCGCGATCTCCTCGGTCGGCAGCAGGGCGTCAAGGTAGCGGAGGACCTCGCGCTCACGGTCGGTGAGCGGCTGTACGATGACGTCGTCCTCTCGGTGGGCGGTCGGCACCCCCGGTGCGGCCGGGACGCCACGTGGCCCAGGGGTGGCCGCCGGGTGCTGCCGGCGGTGTTCGAGGACCGCCCTCAGCCGGGGGGGAGCCTCGTCGAACGGCCGGCGCACCCGCGCGGGCGCGGCCAGCCGCGCGGCCTCGTCGAGAGCGGCCCCGGCCTGTTCGGCGTGCCCCATGGCCAGGGCGGCGGCAGCGGCCAGGAGGTGAGCGCCCACCTGCAGGTCCACCGTCGTCCCCGGGCGCTGCATCACCTGGCGCGCGAACCGGGTGCTCTCCGCGGCGGCCCCGAGCGGCAGCTTCGCCCAGCCCAGTGCGAGCAGGCAGTCGGCTCCGTCGTCGGCCGACCCCCGCTGCACCCGCTCGGCGGCCGCCTCGGCGCGGTCCTGCGCGAGCAGCACGCCCGCGTCGGCCGCCGCGACCCGCTGCTCCAACCAGACCGGGAGGGCGTCCACGCTCAGCGTCAGCCCGTCGAGCGCCGCACGCGCGCCCGGGAGGTCGCCCCGGGCCCGCAGCAGCCGGCAGCGCACGAGGGCGACCACGGCCGCCACGACGACGTCGTCGTTGCGCCGTCCGCCCGCACCGATCCGGCGCACCTCGGCCAGCGCGCCGGCGAGCTCCCCGCGCTCGCTGGCGACCCACGCGAGGGCCGCGGCCGCGGCGGGGAAAGGGGGCGCCGAGCCACGCTGGTCGCCCGACGGCCCGTCCGTGCCGAGCGTCTCGACCGCGGCCGCCGACTCCTTCGCGGCCTCCAGCCGGCCGGAGAGCGCCTCCGCAAGCGCCAGACGGGCGCGGCACCTTCCGGTGAGCACGGCGGATCCGGCGTCCTCGGCCTCCCGCGCCGCCGCCGAGAGGGACTCCCGGGCGAGGGCGAGGTCGCCGGACGCGAGCTGGACACAGCCCCGCCCGTAGGCCACCAGGGCGCCGGTCACCGCGTCGATGGGGCGGCGCGCACCCACCCTGCCGATCGCGAGCTCCGCGGCCTCGGCCGCGAGCGCCCCGCCCACGCCACCCGCCGCGGCCGCTCGGGCCAGGGCCGTGAGCGCCGTGGCGAGTTCCAGCTCCAGCGCCGTGTCGGCGGCACTGCCGTAGACGACCTCGCCGGCACGGGTCAAGTGCTTGTCACAACTGTCGAGATCGGCCCGCACGACGGCGAGCGCCGCCGCCGCCACGGCGGCGTCCGGCCCGGGGAGGCCGGCCGGCATGTCGGCGAGCGCGACGGCGAGGGCGTCAGACGGGCCGCCCGCGAGCAGCCGCGCCACGCCACGCTGGCGGACCAGGACGGCCGCGGCCTCGTCCCAGTCGCCGGCGGCGGCGAAGTGCCGGACGGCCTCCGCCGTCCGGCCGTCGCGCGCCATCCACCGCGCCGCCTTGCGGTTGAGCCGGCGCCAGCGGGCCGGGAACTCCCGGCGCAGCTGCGCCGTGAGCAGGTCACGGACCAGGGGGTGGTAGCGGAAGGCCTCCTCGTCCTCCGGCACGGCCTCGACGAACGCGCTCGACTGCGCCAGGACCCGCACGGTCGCGCCGGCCTCGCGAAGCCCGGACAGATGACTGGCGAGGTCCGGGGAGAGGGTGTCGACCACGCTCGTCGCGAGCAGGAAGTCCCGGACCGGCGTCGGCTGGGCCTGCAGCACCTCGGAGCGGAAGTACACGGCGATGTCGCTGGCCGCGAGGAGGGCGGGGTCGAGGTCCTCGGCGCCCTCGCCGTGGACCGGGAACTCGGCCAGACGCAGCCCGGCGGCCCACCCCCGGGTCAGGTAGGTGAACGCCCGGACGGCGGCGTCCGACAGCTCCGGCCGTCGGGCGGCGAGCAGCTGCCGGGCCTCGTCGGGCCGGAACGCGAGGTCCGGGAACCGGATCTCGCTGACCATGGCTTCCAGCCGGTACTGCGGGAGCGGGAGCCCGGGGTCGAGCCGGGTGACGACGACCAGCCGCAGCCGACCGGCGGCATGCCGGACCAGGAAGTCCAGCTGCTCGCAGATCTGGAGGCGGGTGATCACCTCGGCGTTGTCGAGGACGAGGACCACCGGATCGGCACGCTCGCAGAGCCGGGCGGCCAGACGCACCAGCAATGAGTGGTCGACGACGTCGGGGTGCTCCGGCGTACCGACACCGCTGACGTCGACGCCGCTGCGCTGCAGGCCGGCGACGACGTACGTCCAGAACACCCCGGGGAGGTCGTCCTCCTCGTCCAGGCTGATCCAGGCCACCGGCCCGGGGGCGACCTCATGGCGCACCCACGCGCCGGCGAGCACGGTCTTGCCCGAGCCCGCCGGAGCGCTGACCAGGGTGACCGGACCGGCGACGCCCGCGGTGAGGAGTTCGATCAGCCGTCTCCGCTCGAGCACCGGAGCATTCATGACGGGCACCAGGAACTTCGCGGTCATGATGGGGTCGCCGACCGGAGTCAGCACACGATCGAGCGGCTGCATACCCCCGGCCACGGTCCACGCTCCCTTCGACACCGGCCGCACGACGCAGGACGCGCGGCCGCGGCGGGCGTCAAGGTCATCCTGCGTCCGGGCACCGAGCGGCTCATCACCCACATCGGGCTAAAGAGTCTCGTAGGGGGACCGACCCGTGACACCGGAGAGGGCTGTCCGGGCCTTTCGGACATCCCGCCACCGATCGGGGGCGTGGCGGGTGCGTGCCGACGGCGCGGCTGCGTAGAGTGAGCAACACCTGGTGCGGCAATCCGACGCCACCGATCCAGCTGGACGGCCCGTCGCAGGCCGGCCGCCAGGCGCACGAGCTGTCGACGACGTCCCGCGACCCGGGCCGGCGCGAGGGAGGCGGTGTGGCGAAGGCGGCGTCGGGCGACGCGGTGCCACCGAGCCAGCCCGGTCGTACCGCTCCCGGGGCCAGGTCCGGCACCACGCAGGTCTCGCGTCGCCCGGGCGCGGCACGCGGGATCGCCTCAGACCTCCTGCCGCGTCTGGCCACCCTCCGCAGCGTCCCCCGTGGGGCCCTTCTGCGCCGGCTGGAAGGGCTCGCGGACGACGTCTCGTTGATCCTGATCGCCGCGCCGGCGGGCTACGGGAAGACCACGGTGGCCCGTCAGTGGGCCGAGACGACCTCGAGGCCCTCCGCCTGGCTGCGGATCGACCAGGCCCACCGGGACGCCGCCCTGCTGGTGCGCGACCTCGCCGCCGCCGTGTCGCAGCTCGGGCCGAGCAGCCGTGTGCTGGGCCGCCTGCTCACGCATCCCCCGACCGACGACCTCGATGCCGCGGTCGAGCGGCTCGTCTCGGGGGTCCGCGCCGTCGGCGAGCCGGTCCTGCTCGTGCTCGACGACCTGCACGCCGCCCGGGCGCGCGGCGCCCTCGACCTCGTCGTCCGGCTGGCCGAGAGGTGGCCGCGCGGTTCGAGGATCGTCGCCACGGCCGACCGCAGGCCGCGCCTCGGCGTCCGCACGCTGCGCGGACAGGGTCGCTTCGTGGAGCTGGCCGGCGAGGATCTGGCGTTCACACCCGACGAGGCGGCGGCGCTGTTCCGGGACTCGGGGGTGATCCTGCCCGACGACGCCGTCGACGAGGTGGTGCGGCGGACCGAAGGCTGGCCGGCCGGCCTGCAGCTCGCGGCGACGGTGCTGCGCGCCCAGCCCGATCCCGCCCGCGCGGTGGACGCGATCCGGGGCGACCACGAGGCCTTCGCCGCCTACTACCGCGACGAGGTGCTCGCGGAGCTCTCCGTGGAGACGATCCGGTTCCTCCTCCGGACGTCCGTGCTGGAGCGCATGTCGGGTGCCTTGTGCGACGCGACCCTGGGCTCGGCCGGCTCGGTCGCGTGGCTGACCGAGATCAGGACGCTCGGTCTGCCGGTGACACAGCCGGAGGAGCACGGTGAGTGGTACCGGTACCACGGCCTCTTCAGGGACATGCTCCGCGCCGAGCTGCGCCGCCGCGAGCCCGGTGAGGAGGTGCTCCTTCTGCAGCGGGCCTCCCGCTGGCACCAGGAGCGGCAGCTTCCCGAAGGGGCGATCGAGTACGCGGTCGCCGCCGGCGCGGCCGACGTCGCCGCCCGCCTCGTCGTGGCGCACGCACAGGAGATCGTCAGCCGGGGAGGCATCCGCTCGATCCGGCGCTGGATCGACACCCTCGGCGACGAGACGCTCGAGGGGAACGGTCCCCTCGCGGTCATCGCCACATGGGCCTGGGCGCTCACGGGTGACGCCGCCCGGGCGCGCCGCGCACTCCGGGTGGCGCAGGCGTGTCCGGACACGGGACCCACCCCCGACGGGAGCTCGTCGCTGACGTCCGCCGTCGTGCGCGCGCGCGCCGCGCTGGCACCCGACGGGCTCGACGCGATGCTCGTCGACGCCCAGCGGGCGGTCGGCCTCGAGCCGCCGGGCAGTCGATCGCACACGCTGGCGGGCCTCCTGCTGGGCGTCGCGCAGCACCTGACCGGAGCCACCACCGAGGCAGCCCGAACGCTGGAGCGAGCCGCCCGGTTCGGGCTGCCCGAGGAGCACCCCAGCGCCAGCGTCGCCCTGGCCGAGCGCGCTCTGCTCGCCGCGGGCGAGGGCGACTGGACGACGGCCCAGGCGTGCGCGCGGGAGTCCGGCGAGCTCGTGGCGGCGGCCGACCTGTGGACCTACGGGCCCAGCGTGCTGTCCTTCGCTGCGGCCGCCCGGGTGGCGGTTCACCTGGGGGACGCCGAGCTCGCGCGCCGGCACACCGCGCGGGCCGTCCGCCTCTACCGCGACCCCTCGCCCGTGGCGTTCCCCTGGCTCGCGGCCCAGGCGGCCGTCGAGCTCGGCCGCCTGCTGGTGTCGTTCGGGGAGATTGCCGCCGCCGAGGCCAAGGTCGCAGAGGCACGGCGGCACCTCGCCGTGATGCCCACCGTCGGCCTCCTCCCGACCTGGGTGGATGCCCTCGACCAGGACGTGCGACGGGCGGGCGTCCGGTCGACGGTCCGCGGAGCGACCACGCTGACGAAGGCCGAGCTGCGCGTCCTGTCCCTGCTCCCGACCCACCTCTCCCTCGCCCAGATCGGCGACGAGCTCGTCATCTCCAGGCACACGGTGAAGAGCCAGGTGGCGTCGATCTACCGGAAGCTGGGCGCCACGAGCCGTGGCGACGCGGTCCACCGGGCCCGCAGAGCCGGCCTCCTGGAGGCCGGCCCCCTCCCCCACACCCGGTGACATCTCATTCTCCAGAGAGGAGCACGCGCGCGTCCGAAGGCGCTGAGATGGATGATCCGAGCGGATCGGGGCGGTGCTGCGCTGTGGGTGTTCTGGTTGCCGTGATGTTCCCCTACGCCACCACGGCGAGCGCGGCGGCCGAGCACGTCCGGCAGCTGGAGGGCGACCTGGCCGCGGACTCGGGCGATCTCGCCACGGTCAGCTGCGCCGATGACGGGACGTATCAGGTCACCACCAACCATCCGGGGGGCGCGCAGGAGTCGCGGGCCACGTTCTGGTTCCTCCTCTTCAACGCCCTGCTGTTCGTCCCGGAGTCCGGCACGCTCACCGACCTGGGCCGCCGGGCGCTGGCCCGGCGGCTGGCGGCCGCAGGCGTCGAGCTCGCGTTCCAGCGGGCCGTGCTGGAGGAGCTGGGGCCCGACACCTCGGCATTGTTCCTGCTCACCGAGGTGCCGCCCGGCGGGGAATCCCTGGACGTGCTGCGCCGGCTCGGCGGAAGGGTGCACCTGGCGCACCCGAACCCGCGCGCGGAGGTGTTGATCGCCGGCGCCCTGTACGACGGGCGGACCGGCGCCCGTGCGGTCGCGCCCACCGAGCCCACCCCGGGCGCCGACGGCGACGCCGCCGCCGATCCCTCGTACCGCCCCACCTGACGCCGTGGGGCCCCACCTGGCCGGCTGCGGACCCGAACCCTCGACAGGAGGAACGGACGACATGGCTACCGGACCGCACGATGACCACCACATCCGCGCCGGCGGCACGACGGTCGGCAGCGAGGAGTCGCTCCGCCAGCGCTCCTCCATCGCGCTGTGCGGGACCTCGCTGCACGCGCTGCACGTGCTGATCGTGCTGATCGTGCTGATCGTGCACGGTCGCGAGGTGGACGTCCTGGGGTAGGGCGCACCGTGGAGCCGCCGATGCACCGGCCGCCGGAGCGGTCCGCCGGGACGGGTCGCACCCTGGTCGCCGGCGCAGGCGACCTCGTGACCTCGACGGCACGCCGGGTCCTGAACCGGCCGCTCGGCTCGCTGGTGTTCCGGTCGTTCCAGCGCTACCTGGCGATCAACGGCACGGAACGGTCGCTGGTGCTGGCCGGCCAGGCCTTCAGCGCCATCATCCCGCTGCTCATCGTCGTCTCGACGGCCGTCTCGTCCGAGGGCGGCCTGCGGGTCGCCAACGCCTTGAACGCCCGCTTCCACATCTCGGGGAATGCTGCCGACGCCGTGCGGACGCTCTTCGCCCAGCCTCCCGACGCCGCCCAGACGATCAGCATCGGCAGTGCGCTGCTCCTGGTACTGTCCAGCCTGAGCGTGGCGAGGACGCTCCAGCGCACCTACGAGGCAGCCTGGCAGCTGCCCGCGCGCGGGCTGCGTGGAACCTTCGGCGGCGTCGCCGCGCTGGTTCTGCTCCTCATCCAGATCCTGCTCCTGAGCCTGATCGCCGGCGCTTTGCGAACGGTCCCGGCCGGCTCGCTCCTCGCCCTGGTCGTCCGCGCCGCCGGCTCCTCCGCCCTCTGGCTGGCGCTGCAGTGGCTGCTCCTCGGCGCCCGGGTGCCGTGGCGCCGGTTGCTCCCGGGCGCCGTCGCCTGCGGCGTCGGCCAGCAGGGGGTGACGGCCGTCTCCACCTTGTGGATCCCCAACGTCGTCGAGCAGAACGCCATCCGCTACGGCGCCATCGGTGTCAGCTTCGCGATGTTGTCCTGGCTCGTCCTGATCGCCGTCGTCCTCGTGGCCGCGGCCGCGGTGAGCGTCGAACTCGGCCACGGCCCGCTCCTCCCACCGCACCAGCGGGCGCTCGGCGGACGCCTCATGGTCACGCTCGTGCAGCTACTCGGAGCGGAGGATGCGTCGGTCTCGGGGCCCGGCGAGGGTCACCCGGCGCGGCCAGGGCCCGGGGACCGCGCCATCCCGTCGCCGGTGGACACCGGCGGGGCCGATGACGACCACGACGAGGCGCGTCGGGACGGCACCGCTGATCTGTTCGTTCTCGGCCTCCCCACGAAGGAGGAGGCCGAGGCGGTGATGCAGGTCGCGGCGGGACTGCGGGAGCAGGGGCTGCTCGACCTCGCGGACGCCGCGCTGGTGTGGCGCACAGCAGACGGCAAGATCATGGTGCAGCAGTCCTACGACCCGGTGGCCCCGGGCGCGGCAGGCGGCACGCTGTGGGGGATGCTCCTCGGGCTGCTGTTCCTCATGCCCGCGTTCGGGGTGGCCGTCGGCGCCGCGAGCGGCGCCGTCGCCGGCACGCTGACCGACCTGGGCATCGACGACGCGTTCACGCAGGAGGTCGCGGCCACGCTCCAGCCGGGGACCGCGGCGGTGTTCGCGCTGGTCCGGCGCAGCCCGCCGGACCGGGTCCGGCAGGCCCTCCTGCCGTACCAGCCCATGATCATCCGGACGTCGCTGTCGACCGGGACGGAAGCCGACCTGGTCCGGCGGCTCGAGGAGGCCCAGGCCGAGCTGCGCCGGAGCACGTCGGCTGCGGCTACCCCTGCTGCCCCTGCTGCCCCCGCTGCGTCGCCGGATCAGGGCTGAACAGCTGCTCGCGGGCCTGCTCGCGGAGCGCGACCGCCGCCTCGACGGCCTGCAGCTCCTCCTCGGTCGCGCCGAGCCCGTAGACGGCGTCGACGAAGCGGGTCAGGTCGGGCCGGTAGTCGTGCCGGGACGCCGCGTAGGCCCCGGGGATCTGTGCGTTCTTCATGTCCACGAGAACCTGGAAGAACGTGGTCACCGGACGCCACCGCATGGACGCCGGGACGCCGCGCGGGCTGTACGGGGGGACCTCCTGGACGCCGGTCGGCGGTTCGCGCAGCCACCGCGGCGACCGCAGGATCAGGTCGCTGCCGAACTTCGTCACGCCGTCGTTGTCGTGACTGAGCAGCACGTACCGGACCTGCTCCCGCTGATCGCCGGGCAGCGACCGGAGCTGCTCGATGTCGTTGACGACGGCGACCTCGGCGGCCTCGGTGTCGTCCCGGCCGCCCCACGTCACCTCCTGCATCCACCCGCTCGAGTACGGCGTCCCCACCCACAGCGCGCGCTCGATGCCGAGCGCCTCCAGGCCGAGCGTGCCCCAGTGCAGGAAGACGTCCTGGCTGGTGTGGGCACCCAGACTCTCGCCGAAGAGCACGATCCGAGGCCGCTCGTCGGGTGCGAGCTCGCGCACCCGCGCGGCGATCTTCGACCACAGCAGACGGTTCTGCTCGCGGGCCTGAGCGATCTTCCCCAGCGAGAGCGGCGACGGGCGCTTGGAGTACTGCAGCGTGACGGTGGCCACGTCGCCTCGGGTGAGGTACTCGACGGCCGCCACGGCGCAGTAGTTCACGTACCCGGTACCGGTCGGCGAGACCAGCATGATGATCTTGCGCTCCCAGGCCCGGGTGCGGTCCATCTCGGCCAAGGCCAGCCGCACACGCTCCATGGCGGTGGGGGCGGCGTCCAGCCCGACGTAGACCTGGACCGGCGTGGCCAGCGCGGGCCGGCCGGTGATCGTGGGGATCGACAGGTCCGGGACCCCCGCCGGTCGGTTCTGGACCGGAGCGGGGTGGACGGCCGTGGCGACGTGCCGCCGGCCCTCACGGCCCAGGGCCTCCCAACTCACCAGGCTGTTCCTGCTCCCGCTGACGGTGTCCATGGTCCAGTTGAGCTCGGCCTCGGGGGCCAGCACGGCGTCCACGGCGGAGGTGGCGGACTCCACCCGCTGCATCGCGCGCGTCCAGAGCACCGAGCCGGCCGCGCCCAGGGCGCCGAGGACCGCGGCGTGGCCGGCGAGCCGCCAGGCGGCCGGCGATCCGGGCACCCGGGCCGCCAGCGCGTGGCCGACGGCCGACGCGAGCCGCTCCTCGGCGACCGCGAGGACGGTGAGCCCGGTCCCCACCGTCATCCCGACGCCCACCGACGCGGGCAGGGGAGCCCGAGCCTCGCCGGGGTCCGCCGCCTCGGTGCCCCGGGCGCGCTGCCACTCCACGGTGCCGGCCACGAGCAGGCCCGCCGGAACGGCCAGCGGCAGGCGCGAGAGGCGTGGCCCCCGGCCGAGCCGCGCGTCCAGCCGCTCGGCGGCCCACCCCGTCGCCGTGAAGAGCAGGCTGCCCAGTCCGGTCACGCCGCTGCGCCATGCGGTCTGGCGGACCAGGCTGCGCAGGACGGGCTCGCCGTCGCGCACGGGCAGGAGCCGGCCGATGAGCAGCCCGGCGGGGACCGCCGCGAGGTCGACGGCGAGCATCCGACGCCTGACCTGGTCACCCTGCCGCCCGCTGCCGGCCGACGCGAGCGCCGCCAGGGCATCCTGGGTGGCCACCGTCGTGGCGTAGGTGAGCGCCGTCACGATGCCGGTGACCACGCCCTGGTCGGCCGCGGACCGTGGACCCAGCGACCGGGCGAACGTGGCCGGCGCGACGGCCGACGCCAGCAGGAGCGCGGTCTGCTCGGCGTGCCGGCTCAGCGCCGAGGTGACGACGTCCGCGGCCGTGGTGAGCTGCTCGGTCGCGACCGGCACGACGGGGACGACGACGGCGCTGCGCCCGGCGGCCCGGCGCGCCGCGGCACGGCGGACGCGGTGGCCGGCGTAGGACATCGTGGCGTGGTGGGACAGCGACGAGAACATGTTCCGGCGGCCCTCCGTGCGAGATGGCGATGGTCGACGGCCCCGACAGCCGGGCCGGGGCGTCGCAAGTTCTGCCCGGGCGGTCAGAAGTCCTGGATCTCCCGGCCGTGCACGGTCAACGCGTAGATGATCAGGACGTCGATGGTGATCATGATAGCGGACCAGACCGGGTAGGCGCTCAGGAACGAGAAGTTCAGGAGCAGGCTGACCACCGCCACGATCACGCCGATCACCCGGGCCCACATCCGGCCGCTGAACAACCCCGCGCCGGCGGCCGCGACGATGATGCCGGCGATGATGTGCACCCATCCCCAGGCCGTGTAGTTGACGCTGATGAGCAGACCGTTCTGGCCGACCACGTAGTACTCGTGCTTGAACAGGGCGACGAAGCCCTCGATCACGTGGAGCACGCCGACCATGATCATCATGACGGCGGCGAAGACGATCCACCCGACCCACCCGGTGGGTTCCGAGCGCGGGCGGTGGGCCTGCCCGGACGACCGGGACCCGACGTCCGGGGACGAACTCGTGTCGGTCATGACTCACTCCCTCGATAGTGGACGGCCCCACGCTCACGCCGGACGCCGGAGCACGCCTCATCCCGCGCGGGTGACCCCCTCCGAGGCCCGCCGGCGGGCCCAGACCAGGGACGACGCGATCACCCCGGACGCGTTGGCGGCCCAGTGCACGAGGAAGGGCGCCGCCAGGCTTCCGGTGCGACGCCGCAGCTCCGCGAGCACGACCCCGGCCAGCGCCGTCCCCACGACCGTGCCGAGCACGGCCAGACCCGTCCGACGGCGCGAACCCGAGCCCGGGCCGCGGACCGCGGTGCTGGTCCGGGCCAGGTCGAGCGCGGGCAGGACGTGCCAGACGCCGAACAGCAGCGACGAGGCCACGGTGGCCGCCGTCCCGCCGACGTCACGGTCGACCAGACCCCAGATCACGCCACGGAACGCGCACTCCTCGGCGACCACGGTCGCGAGCGGGATGGTGACCAGCGCGGTCCGCAGCGCCGCGGGCAGCGCGAGGTCGTACCGGGTGTCGAGGAAGGCGCCGCGGGTGCGCGGCAGGCTGGCGGCGACCGCCACCGCAGCGGCGATCAGGGCGGCCCCCGCGAGCCCCACGGCGATCCCCACCGGTAGGGACGCCGGGGCCAGGCCCAGCTGGGCCCAGGACAATCCGGCGAGCCGGCCGAGGACCAGCAGGGCGAGCCCCGCCAGCGGTCCGGTCCAGACGTGGCTGCGCCGCGGGCCGACGTGCACCCACACGTTCGTGGCCACGAGGACCACGACGACGAGGACGATCTGCCCCGTCACGGCCGATCGGGACCGCTGCCCGGCACCGCTCGCGTCGACGACGCCGGGACGAGCACGGCCTGCCGCCGACGTCCACGCCCGGCGCCGCCTGCGCGGCCCGTCGCGCGCCGGTCGCCGGTCGCGACCATGACACCTCCTCGCCGGCTCCCGGCCCGCGCGTTCGCTCCGGAAGGGCCGGGTGCCGCCCAGATCCGACGGTAGCCCCCCGAACGGTGTCTCTCCTCGTCGGCACGGTGAGGCGGCGACTGCACAGGTCGCCGGGGAGCCGGACCCCTCCGGCGTCGACGCGCCACCTGACCGCTCCCCTCACTCACTCCCCGGGAATGATGACCGCCCGCATCCGGGCCCGGACGATGGCCGCATGGCACGAACCGTGGACGTCCTCGAGGGCAACACCTTCGTCGTCAGCGACGAGCGCGGCGACATCGACGGCTCGCCGGTCGAGGCCCACGGGCTCTTCGACAGGGACACCCGGTACCTGTCACGGTGGATCCTGACGCTCGACGGCGAGCGCCTCTCGACGTTGTCGGTGGACCGGACCCGCTACTACGCCGCTCAGTTCTTCCTCGCCCCCGGTGTGGCATCGGCCTACATCAACGCCAAGGTGGCCGTGATCCGGCAACGCACCGTGCTCGGCGGCTTCCACGAGGTGATCTCGATCACCAACCACGACGCCGTGCCCGTCACCCTCCAGGTGTCGCTGGCCGCCGACGCGGACTTCGCCGACCTGTTCGAGGTCAAGGACGCGGTGCACGAGAAGCAGGGCCGAACCTACCGGCGGACGGAGCCCGACCGCCTCGTGCTGGGGTACGAGCGGGAGAAGTACCGCCGCGAGACGTGGATCAGGGCCGGCGCCGACCCGGTGTACGACGAGGCGGGCCTCAGCTTCACGATCACGCTGGCGCCGCAGCAGGCTTGGAGCACCGAGATCGACGTCCTGACCGTCAGCGACGAGCGGACGCCACGGTTCCAGGACCACTCGGTCTGGGACGACCCGGAGAAGCGGCTCGGGCTGCGGCTGCTGCAACGCAACCTCCCCGTGCTGGTCAGCAGCTGGCGCCCGCTGGAGGCGATCTACCGCCAATCCGTTCAGGACATGGCGGCGCTGCGCTTCGACCTCCCGATCAGCCCGGGCCACTACATGCCCGCGGCCGGGCTCCCATGGTTCATGGCGGCGTTCGGGCGGGACAGTCTGATCACCAGCTTCCAGGCGTTGCCCTTCATGCCCGACCTGGCCGAGACGGCCCTGGTGGAGCTGGCGATGCTGCAGGCCACGACGACGGACGACTTCCGGGACGCGGAGCCGGGAAAGATCCTGCACGAACTGCGGTTCGGCGAGCTGACCGCGTTCGAGGAGCGTCCGCACTCGCCCTACTACGGCGCCGCCGACGCCACCCAGCTCTGGCTGGTGCTGCTCGACGAGTACGAGCGGTGGACCGGCCGGGACGACGTCGTGCACGCCCTGGAGGCCCCGGCCCGGGCGGCGCTGCGTTGGATCGACGAGTTCGGCGACCGGGACGGCGACGGGTACGTCGAGTACGCGCGGCGCAACACGACGACCGGCCTGGAGAACCAGTGCTGGCGGGATTCCCCGGAGTCGATCCAGTGGGCGGACGGCACCCTGGCCTCACTCCCCCGGGCCACGTCCGACCTGCAGGGGTATGCCTACGACGCCAAGCGGCGGGCGGCCCGGCTGGCCCGCCTCGTCTGGGACGACCCGGGGCTCGCGGATCGGCTGGACGAGCAGGCGGCCGATCTCAAGGCGCGGTTCAACCGCGACTTCTGGCTCCCCGACCGGGGGTACTACGCGGCGGCACTCGACGGCGACAAGAGACCCGTGGACAGCCTGACCTCGATGATGGGTCATCTGCTCTGGAGCGGGATCGTCGAGGACGACAAGGTCGACCGCGTCGTGGAGCTCCTGCTCGGGGATCGCCTCTACACCGGGTGGGGGATCCGCGCCTTCGCCAGCGGCCAGACCGGCTACAACCCGATCGGCTACCACCTCGGGACGGTCTGGCCGCACGACACCGCGTTCGCCGTGCTGGCCCTGGCGCAGCACGGGTACCGGACCGAGGCCTGCGAGGTCGCGATGGGGCTGCTCGAGGCGGCGGACCTCATGGGCAACCGGCTGCCGGAGGCGTTCGCGGGGTTCGTCCGGGCGGAGACGTCCTTCCCGGCCGAGTACCCCACCGCGTGCAGTCCCCAGGCGTGGGCGTCGGGGGCCCCCCTGCTGCTCATCCGGGCCCTGCTCGGCATGGAGCCGGACGGCGCGGTGCTGCGCAGCAGCCCGGCCCTACCGGAGCGGATCCGTCGGCTGCAGATCTTCCGGGTGCCCGGGCGATGGGGGGCCAAGGACATCGGTGTCGACCTGACCGGGGAGGTGCTGACCGTCGGCCTGCCCGCCGGGAGCGAGCAGAGCCCGGTGGTCGGGGAGCTCCTCGACGCCGCCCGGCGGCTGCCGGTCAACGGCAGCATCGGCCTGCACGTGACCATCGGCTTCGACCTCGGGGACGCCGGCTCCTACCGGCTCGTGGCGCACAACGGGCGGCTGTTCCTGGACAGCCACGCCGCCGACGCCGAGACCGTCCTCTCCACCGACGCCGACACCCTGCTCGCGCTCCTGCACGGCAAGCTCAACCCCAGAACGACGATCATCTCCGGCCGAGCCCGGTTGGAAGGGGACCCCGAGCTCGCCGGCAGGCTGCTCGCCTTCCTCGGGCGTCAGGCGTCGCCCGCCGGGTGACCCTGATGAGGCGACGCCGGGGCGAGGCGGCGCGGTCATGACCACCCTGGTCGTCGTCGTCGTCGCGGCGGCCGTGTTCGGCTGGGGCGCGCTGTCGGCGCGGCTCGAGCGCGCCGACCTGACGGCGCCGATCGTGTTCGTCGCCGTCGGCGTCCTGATCGCCGTGACGATGCCGCTGGAGGGCCGACCCGAGCCCGCGGTCCTGCGCCTGCTCACCGAGGTCACGCTGGTCTGGGTGCTGTTCTCGGACGCCGCGAAGGTGGGGCTGCGCGAGCTGAGAGCAGACGCCGGCACCTATGCGCGGCTGCTCGGCGTGGGTCTCCCGCTGACGGTGGTCCTGGGCTGGCTCGCGGCGCTGGCGATCCTGCCCGGTGTCGACGGGTGGCTGGCGCTGCTCGTCGGTGCCGCGCTCGCGCCCACGGACGCCGCCCTGGGCGCCGCGGTCATCAACGACCGGCGTGTCCCTGCCCGCATCCGCGGCATCCTCAACGTGGAGAGCGGCCTGAACGACGGGATCGTCACGCCCGTCGTGCTGATCGCGCTCGCCGGTGTGGCATCGGAGGGCGACGAGGCGCACGGACTGAGCCGCGCGGCGGTCGAGCTGCTCGTGGGCGTCGCCGCCGGCTCGGTCGTCGGCGGTGCCGGCGGGGGCCTGATCAGCATGGCCCGCCGGCGTGGCTGGGTGGACGAGGAGTTCGCCGGTCCCGCGGTGCTGGCCCTCGCCCTGCTCGCGTACGCGGGAGCGGTGCTGGTGCACGGCAACGGCTTCGTGGCCGCCTTCGTGGCAGGCATCGCCTTCGGCGCGCTGGCCGGCCGGGGCGGTCCGCGGACGGTCTTCTATGTCGAGCAGTCCGCCGGGCTCGCCTCGCTGCTCGTCTGGACGCTGTTCGGCGCGGTCGCCGTGCCGCTCGTGGTGCACGTCGGGGGGTGGCGCCTCGCCCTGTACGCCCTGCTCAGCGTCACCGTCGTCCGGATGCTGCCGGTCGCCCTGGTGCTCGTCGGGTCAGGCCTCGGTGCCCGAGCGGCGCTGTTCATCGGCTGGTTCGGACCCCGCGGCCTCGCGTCGGTGGTCTTCGGGCTGCTGGCGGTGGAGGACCTGGGCGGCCGCGCGGATCCGGCGGTCGCCGCCATCGCCACCACCGTGCTGCTCAGCGTCGTCGTCCACGGCGTGACGGCGGGGCCGCTCGCGGCCCGCTTCGCCGCCGGGTACCGGCCGGGCGGATCGGCCGCCGTCGCGACCCCATCCCGTACGGGTGACGCGCCGCACGGCGCGTGAGGCGAGGGTGGTGGCTCATGTCGACAGATGTCCCGGCACCCCGCATGCTGACACGGTTCGTGCCCGGCGTTCGGGCGCTGACGACCTACCGGCGCTCCTGGCTGCCGAAGGATCTCGTGGCCGGCGTGGTGCTGGCGACACTGCTCGTGCCGCAGGGGATGGCCTACGCCGAGCTCGCCGGGCTCCCCGCGATCAACGGCCTGTACACCTCGATCCTCTGCCTGCTCGCCTACGCCGTGTTCGGCCCCTCGCGCATCCTCGTGCTCGGTCCGGACTCCTCGCTCGGGCCGATGATCGCAGCCACGATCACGCCTCTGCTCGTGGCGGGGGGCGACCCGCAGCGGGCCGTCGCCCTCGCCTCGGTGCTGGCGATCCTGGTGGCCGCGATCATGATCGTGGCCGCGCTCACCGGCCTCGGATTCATCGCCGAGCTGCTGTCCAAACCCACCATGATCGGCTACATGAACGGCCTCGCTGTGACCATCGTCATCGGGCAGCTGCCGAAGCTGTTCGGGTTCAGCGTCGATGCGAACGGGCTGGTGGCCGAGGCCGAGGCGTTCGTCCGGGGGGTGGCGGACGGCAAGGTGGTGCCCGCCGCCGCGGTGGTCGGGATCGGCGGCATCGTCGTCGTCCTCGTGCTCCAGCGCTGGCTCCCCAAGGTGCCCGCCGTGCTGGTCATGGTCGTGCTCTCGATCGCCGCGGCGTCCGTGTTCGACCTGGCCGACCGGGGCGTGTCGCTCGTCGGTGAGCTGCCGCAGGGGTTCCCGCCCCTGACGATCCCGACGGTCCCGTGGTCGGACGTCCCCGCCCTCGCTGCGGGCGCCCTCGGGATCGCCCTGGTGACCCTGGCCGACACCATCTCCACCTCTGCCGCGTTCGCCGGGCGCACCGGGCAGGAGGTGGATGGTAACCAGGAGATGATCGGCATCGGAGCGGCCAACCTGGCAGCCGGCCTGTTCCAGGGATTCCCGGTGAGCACCAGCGGCTCGCGGACGGCGGTCGCCGAGCGCGCCGGGGCGAAGACCCAGCTCACCGGCGTGGTCGGGGCGGGTCTGATCGTCGTGACCATCGTCGCCCTGCCCGGGCTGTTCCGGAACCTTCCGCAGCCCGCGCTGGCCGCGGTGGTCATGACCGCGGCCTTCTCGCTGGCGGACGTTCCCGGCACGGTCCGGCTGTGGCGCCAGCGCAAGACTGAGTTCTCGCTGTCCGTGGCCGCGTTCCTGGGCGTCGCGCTGCTCGGCGTGCTGCCCGGCATCGCCATCGCCGTGGCGTTGTCGATCCTCAACGTCTTCCGTCGCGCATGGCGGCCTTACACGACCATGCTCGGCGCGGCTGAGGGGATCGAGGGCTACCACGACGTCCGGTCGTATCCGGACGCCGAGCTCGTACCGGGCCTCGTCGTCTACCGGTTCGACGCCCCGTTGATCTTCGCCAACGCGGCCACCTTCCGCGACGAGGTGCGGCGGTTGGCCGCGACCGACCCCCCGCCCCGCTGGATCCTGGTCGCGGCGGAACCCATGACGGACGTCGACACGACGGCCGCCGACATGCTCGAAGACCTCGACGAGGAGCTGAACGAGCGGGGAATCTCGCTGGCGTTCGCCGAGATGAAGGACCCGGTGCGCCGCAAGATCGAGCGCTATGGGCTGACCCGGACCATCGACCCGGCGAAGTTCTTCCCCACGGTCGAGGCCGGGGTGGCGGCCTACCGGGCGCTGGCGTCGACCGCAGCTGCGAGCCCGGACGCGCCGACGCAGGCGACCGGGTCGGAGCTCACATCGGACATCCCACGCCAGCCGGCTCCCGGCGGCCGGCGGGGCGGCTCCGCGTGAGCCCCGACAGGAGGTCGTCGTGGCCCCAAGAAGGTCGTGGCCCCAAGAAGGTCGTAACCCCAAGAACGTCGTAACCCCAAGAACAAGGCCTCGGGCCCCCCGGTGTCGTCCGCGTGGTGGCGCTCCCCGGCTCCCACCGAGCGCGAAGGCACAAGGGCTCTCATTCGCCGAGGGTGATCCCGGGATCCTCGCCCGCGCTCATCCTGACCCGCAGACGTGCTGGTAGACCCGCCGGTCGCAGTGGCTCGGGGCAGGGAGGCGGTCCACGTGGTGGGCAGCGAGACGCGGCAGTTCACCGTCACCCAGGCGTCGTTCATCGGGGTCGGGGCGATGGTGGGAGCCGGGATCTTCGCCCTGCTGGGCGCAGCCGGAGCCGTCGCCGGCGCGGCCGTCTGGCTCTCGTTCCTGCTCGCCGGGGGCATCGCCGCCCTGCAGGGGTACTCCTTCGCCAAGCTCGGAGCGAAGTACCCGTCCGAAGGCGGGATGCTGGAGTACCTCGCCCAGGGTTTCGGCCGCGGTCACATCACCGGGACCACGAGCTGGTTGCTCTTCGGCACGAATGCCGTGGTGACAGCCATGGTCGCCTCGTCGTTCGGCAGCTACGCCAGCGCGGTCGTGGCCGACAAGAGCACCGCCTGGACCAAGGTCTTCGCCTGCCTCGTCGTGGTGGCCATGACCGCCCTCAATGTGGCCGGATCGACCGCTGTGGCAGGCGTCCAGTCCGTGATCGTCAAGATCGTGGTGTCGATCCTGGCGGTCTTCGCCGTCGTCACGATCGTCAACATGAATCCCTCCCTGCTCGCGCCGTCGGGCTACCCGGGCGTGCGGGAGATCGTGTCCAGCATCGCGCTGACGTTCTTCGCCTTCCTCGGCTTTGGCGTGATCACGTTCACCGCCAAGGACCTGCCGGATCCTTCGCGCCAGCTTCCCCGGGCCATGTTCCTGGCCCTCGGCATCGCCACGACGATCTACGTCGGCGTCGCCCTCGGAGTCTTCGGCACGTTGACCGTCGATCAGGTGATCGCCTCCGGGGGCACGGCGTTGGCCGAGGCCGCCAAGCCGACGCTCGGTGAGTTCGGGTACGTGCTCATGGTGATCACGGCGCTGTTCTCCACGACCGGCGCCGTGAACTCCGGGTTGTACCCGTCGGTGGGCCTGACCAGGAATCTCGCCTCCACCCGGCAGTTCCCGCCGGTGCTCGGCCGGGATGTGGGACGCCGTCACGCGCCGGTCGGCCTCATCGTCACAGCTGGGGTCACCCTCGTGCTCGTGCTGGGCTTCAACCTCGACGCCATCGCCTCTCTGGGTAGCGCGGTGGCGCTCATCGTCTTCTCGATGGTGACCCTCGCGCATTTCCGGGTGTACCGGGAGACCGGAGCCAACCTGGCGGTGCTCGTCATCGCTCTCGCGTCGACGGTGATCACCCTCGGGGTCTTCTGCACGACCACGCTGGTCAACGAGCCCACCACCGCGGTCGCGCTGGTGGCGATGATCGTCCTGGCGATCGGCATCGACCTGGTCTGGACGTGGCGCCGTGACCGCGGTCGCGGCGGCACGGCGGAGCGCCCGGCGCCGGCGCCGTCGGCGTCCTGAACACCTGGCACGAGGTCGGTCCCGGGCCCGGGCCGCCCACCGGGGACCATCCGCGCGGGGTGAGGACGGTCGCCGGGTCGGCGGCGACGCTGGCCGGACGAAGACGACGGTGGCGGGTCCCACCGCCGCACGGGCCCATCCCGTCCCGGCACCAAAGGAGAAGGTCGATGACGACGTTCACGGTCTGGTCCTTCGACACCCCGGATGGCGCCGGGCAGGCCGCCGAGATCCTCAAGGACGCCGAGAAGGACGGCCTCGTGAAGATCGTCGATCATGCGGTGGTCAGCTGGCCGCAGGGCGCCTCGAAGCCGTCCACGTCGGTGGGGCACGAGGAGACGTGGCGAGGGACCGGCTGGGGGGCGTTCTGGGGCCTGCTCTTCGGAGTGCTCTTCTTCATCCCGGTCATCGGGGCCGCCGCCGGCGCGGCCATCGGGGCGATCGCCAAGATCACCCAGGGGACCGGCATCACCAAGGATCAGCTGGAGACGATCCGCGGCGAGGTGACCCAGGGCACGTCCGCGCTGTTCGCCGTCACGGACCAGGGCGACCTGGACCGGCTCGGCGAGCGCTTCCGCGGCCTGCACCAGAAGCTCATCGAATCCAACCTGACCGAAGCGGAGCGCAAGGTCCTGCTCGAGACCTTCGGAGGCTGAGCGAGCATCCGCGGCGTGACCCGGACCCGGTGACGGCGACCCGCTGACGTCGTTCCACCGGGTCATTCCTCGCGGATGACGCCACGGCTACCGGCCTCGCCGAGGCTGACGTGCATGGCTTCCCTCCGCTCGCGGTGGACGAGGGCCCCGACGCCGACCATGCACCGCGACGAGGAGAGCACCGCCAGCGGCATCTACGGCGTGATCGTCAGTTCGGCGGTGATGGCGGCCTCGTACGCGAACGGAGCCTTCGCCGTGGCCACGGCGGTGGTGATCACTCTCGTCGTGTACTGGGCGGCGGAACGTTATGCCCGCCTCGTGGCGGCGCGCATCCACGACGGGCGGCGCCCCACGTGGCGGCAGGTGCGCGCGCAGCTGACGCGGGGGTGGGAGCTGGTCACGGCGTCATTCCTCCCGTTGGCGGTCCTCATCGTCGCCGGGCTGCTCGGGGCCCCTGTCTATCGGGCCACGCTCGCGGCGCTCACCTGCTCGACCGTCCTGTTGTGCCTGGCGGGATGGGAGATCGGCCGGTCTGGCCGGCTCACGACCGGGGAACGGCTGCTCTCGGCCGGCGTGGCGGGCCTCTTCGGCCTGGGGATGATCGGCATGAAGGCGCTGCTGCACTGACAGGCGATCGCCCGATCACGGGACCACGACGGCGAGCTGATGACGATGAGCCGGACGATCATGCAATCCGTGTCGATCACGTGACCGCCCGGTTACTTGATCGACACGGATTGCATGATCAGCGGGGATTGCATGATCACGGGGAAGGTGGGGGCGAGCCGACGGTGTCCCCCGGGATGTCCGGCAGCGCACCGGTGGTCTCGTAGGCGGTGAGCATGGCGATCCGCCGCTCGTGCCGAGGGTCGAAGGAGAACGGCTCCGCGAGGAAGATCTCGACCAGGTGGATCGCCTCATCGACGGGGTGCATCCGGGCCCCGACGGCGACCACGTTGGCGTTGTTGTGCTGGCGGGCCAGCCGGGCCGTCTCCTCGCTCCAGGCCAGGGCCGCCCGCACCCCGCGGACCTTGTTCGCGGAGATCTGCTCGCCGTTGCCGCTGCCGCCGATGACGACGCCGAGGCTGTCGGGCTCGTCCACCGTCGCGGCGGCGGCGCGCAGGCAGTAGACGGGGTAGTCGTCGCCGGGCCGGTAGCTGGGAGGGCCGTGGTCGACGACCTCGTACCCGGCGGCGCGCAGGCGCTCGCCGACCTGCTGCTTCAATTCGAATCCAGCGTGATCCGACCCCAGGTGCACGCGCATGGCAGGAGTGTGCCAGCCTCGCGACCATGCCGCTGGTCGCCGGAGTGGACGGCCGCCGCGGAGGGTGGTCGCTCGCGCTGGTGGAGCTGGACGACGACGGCGGGGGCGGGCAGGCCGAGACGCACGCGGTCCGATGGCTCGACGTCCCCGGGCAGGACGCCGCCGGCTTCGCCCGGGTGCTGGCGCTCGCCGAAGGCGCGATGGCCGTCGGCGTCGACTGCCCTATCGGGCTGCCGCGCCACGACTGGCGGCCGTGCGACCTCACGGCCAGGAAGTGGCTCGGGGCGGCCTGCGCGCGGGTGTTCCTCGTTCCCCCGCGACCGGTGCTCGCGGCGCCCACCTACGCCGAGGCCCGCACGACCGCCCGGGAGCTGCTCGCCGGCCGAAGCGTCAGCGCCCAGACCTACGGCCTGCGCCGGATCGTCCTGGCTGTCGACGACGTCCTGCGGGACGGCCGCGCGGAGCCGGACGTGGTGGAGGTGCACCCCGAGCTGTCGTTCATGGCGCTCGCGGGCCGGGTGCCGGGCGACCCGCTGCCGTCCAAGAAGACGGCGGCTGGCCGGGCTGCCCGGATGGCTACCCTCGCGGCCTGGGCGCCGGGCGTCGACCGTGCCTCACCCGCCGGAGACGACGGGCTCGACGCCCTGGTGGCGGCCTGGTCGGCCTACCGCTGGACGGCCGGCACGGCCGACGTCGTCGGCGGCGAGCTCGATGAGCTGGGTCTGCCGATGCGGATGCTGATCTGACTGTGCCGGTGTGGTCAGTCGAAGATCGGGGCCTGCGACCGCGTCCTCTTGATCTCAAAGAATCCGGGCGTCGAGGCGACGAGCAGGTACCCGTCCCACAGCCGCCCGGCGGCCTCACCCTTGGGGGCCGGGGTGACCACCGGGCCGAAGAACGCGGAGCCGTCGAACGCGACGATCGGCGTGCCCACGTCCTCGCCGACGAGTGATATGCCTTCGCGGTGGCTCTCGCGCAGTTGCTCGTCGTAGTCGCCGCTGGTGCCGTAGGCGGCGAGCGCCTCCGGCAGGCCGACCTCTTCCAGCGATTCGAGGATGACCTGGGTGAAGTCCTTGACCTTGCCGGGGTGGATCCGGGTGCCCATGGCGTCGTAGAGCGCCTTGACGTACCTCTCGCCGTGCAGCTCCCGGGCCGCGATGATCACCCGGACCGGAGCCCAGGCCTGGGCCATCGCCGAGCGGTACTTGTCCGGGAGGTCACGGCCCTCGTTGAGGACGGCGAGGCTCATGACGTGCCAGCGGACCTCGACGTCCCGGACCTTCTCGACTTCCATGATCCAGCGTGAGGTCAGCCACGCCCACGGGCACGCCGGGTCGAACCAGAAGTCCGCGATGCCACGGGCCGGGCTCCCACCGGTGGCGGGGGCAACGGTCGGCCGGGTGGCAGACGTCGGGGTGCGGTCGATCACGGGCTGAGGCCTTTCGGTCGACATCAAGAATGATGCGTCAACCCTCGCACCCTCGCGATGCGATCGCGACTCGGGACTCCCCGCCGACGGACGCCGGGCCGCCGATCTGTCCAGCCCACCCCCGACCGCCGGGCCGTCCGGCCGTGACGCGACGGTGAAGCCGAGAGTGAAGATCACGGTGAAGCGCATGTGCACCCTGCCGACCATGTCGCTTCACCGTGATCTTCACAGTCGGCTTCACGACGCCCGGGACGCTCCGGCATCCCGCCCACCTGACAGCGGGCGCCGTGGTGTCCGCCGGTCCATTCCGACCGGGCCACCCGACCCGGGCCGCCCGGCAGGACCCGTCCGACCGGTCCAGTCCGCCCGGGCCACCCGACCGGGCCACCCGGCAGGGCCACCCGGCAGGTGGTCGGCCGGTGCCCGATGGCAGGATCGGCACCATCGCCGGACGGCCCGGGGCCGCGCGGGCCATGCCTCGTCCTGATCCTCTCGGAACGGGCCGAACGTCATGACAACGTCACACAGGTCGAAGCCGCCCAGTGGCGGCGGGACGCACAGCACCACGGAGGGGTCGTGCCCGGAACCAACCTCACCCGCGACGAGGCAGCACAGCGGGCCCAGCTGCTCGACGTGACGGCCTACGACGTCACGTTGGACCTCACCACAGGCGAGAAGACCTTCCGGACCACGTCGGTCGTCCGCTTCACCGCGCGTACCCCCGGGGCGTCGACCTTCGTCGACCTCATCGCGAGCGCCGTCCACGAGGTCGTCCTCAACGGCCGCTCGTTGCCCGTGCACGAGGTGGTCTCGACCGGCCGGGTCGCGCTCGACGACCTGGCGGCGGAGAACGAGCTGCGCGTCGTCGCCGACGGCAGCTACATGCACACCGGGGAGGGGCTGCACCGGTTCGTCGACCCCGTCGACGAGGAGGTCTACCTGTACAGCCAGTTCGAGGTGGCGGACGCCCGCCGCGTCTTCGCGTGCTTCGACCAGCCCGACCTCAAGGCCCGGCTGACCCTCACGGTGCGGGCGCCGGCGCACTGGACCGTCACCGCCGTCTCCCCCACCCCCGATCCCGAGCCGGTCGGCGACGGCGTCGCGACGTGGCGCTTCCCTCCCACCCCGAGGCTGTCGCCGTACGTCCAGGCAGTGGTCGCGGGGCCCTACCACGTCGAGCGGGGCGAGCTCACCAGCCGCGACGGGCGCACCATCCCGCTCGCCGTCCACTGCCGCCGCTCCCTCGCCCCGTACCTCGACGCCGAGAACGTCATGTCGATCACGAAGCAGGGCTTCGCCTACTTCGAGCAGCTCTTCGACCTCCCCTACCCGTTCGCGAAGTACGACCAGCTGTTCGTGCCGGAGTTCAACGCGGGTGCGATGGAGAACGCCGGAGCCGTGACCATCACCGAGCACTACGTGTTCAGGTCCAAGGTCCCCGAGGCGGTCGTCGAGCGCCGAGGGCTGACCGTCCTGCACGAGCTCGCCCACATGTGGTTCGGCGACCTCGTGACCATGCGCTGGTGGGACGACCTGTGGCTGAACGAGTCGTTCGCGGAGTACGCCTCGACCCGCTGCCAGGCTGAGGCCACCCGGTGGCGGGCGGCCTGGACGACGTTCGCCATCGCCGAGAAGGCCTGGGCCTATCGGCAGGACCAGCTCGCCACCACCCACCCGGTGGTGGCCGACATCCGCGATCTCGAGGACGTCGAGGTCAACTTCGACGGCATCACCTACGCCAAGGGCGCCTCGGTACTCAAGCAGCTGGTCCACTGGGTCGGCCGGGAGGCGTTCGACGAGGGCCTGCGCCGGTACTTCCGGCGGCACGCCTGGGGCAACACGACGCTGCGCGACCTGCTGGCCGAGCTGGAGGCGACCAGCGGCCGGGACCTGGACGCCTGGGCCGGGCTGTGGCTGCAGGAAGCGGGCGTCACCACCGTGCGCCCCGAGGTCAGGGTCGGCGACGACGGCACGATCGCCGCGCTGGCCGTCCTCCAGGAGGCTCCGGCCGACCACCCCGTGCTGCGCCCGCACCGGCTGGCCGTCGGCGGCTACGACCTCGTCGGCGGGAGGCTGCGCAGGACGCACCGGGTGGAGCTCGACGTCTCCGGCGCGCGCACCGACGTGCCCGAGCTCGTCGGCCTCCCGCGCCCTGCGCTGCTGCTGGTCAACGACGACGACCTCACCTACGCCAAGATCCGGCTGGACGACGCCTCCCTCGCCACCGCCACCCGGAACCTGCGCGACTTCGACGACGCGCTGCCGCGCTCGCTCGTGCTCTCCGCCGCATGGGACATGGCGCGGGACGGCGAGCTCGGGGCCCGCGCGTTCGTGGATCTCGTGCTCGGCGTCGTCGACGCCGTTGACGATCCCAGCGTGGCCCAGCAACTGCTGCGGCAACTCGCGAGCACCCTGACCTTCTACGTCGCCCCCGAGCACCGCGACGCGACACGCGCCCGGGCCGCCGACGCGCTCTGGCGGCTGCTCGAGGCCGCACCGGGCGGGAGCGACCGACAGCTGCTCTACGCGCGCTCGTTCGCGGCGCACGCGCTCACCCCCGACCAGGTGGCCGTCCTCGACGAGCTGCTGACCGGCCAGCGGGTCGTCGACGACCTCGCGATCGACACCGACATGCGCTGGGGCCTCCTCACCGCCCTCGTCGCCGCCGGAGCGGCCGGCGACGACCGGATCGCGGCCGAACTCGAGCGAGACGCGACCGCGAACGGTCAGGTCCATGCCGCGGCCGCGCGGGCGGCGGTGCCCACGCCGAGCGCGAAGGCCGAGGCCTGGAAGCTCGTGGTCGAGCAGGGAGAGCTGCCGAACGCCGTGCAGGAGGCGGTCATCAGCGGCTTCGGCCGTGTCAACGACCCGCGGCTGCTCGAGCCCTTCGTCGAGCCGTACTTCGCCGCGCTGGTCGGAGTGTGGCAGACCCGGACGAACGAGATGGCCACCCAGATCGTCAGCGGCCTCTACCCGGCGCAGCTCGCGTCACCGGAGCTGCTCGCCCGCACCGAACGCTGGCTCGCCGAGCCCGCCGAGCCCGCCTTGAAGCGGCTGGTCGTCGAAGGTCGCGACGGCGTGTCGCGGGCCCTGCGCGCCCGCGCCCGGGACGCCGCCGACGCCTGACTCACCGACGGCCGGCTCCCGACGGCGGCCGGCGGGTCGACCAGGCGGGCTACCGACGCTCGACGGCCCTGGCCAGGGACTGGGCCCGAAGGGACGTCATGACGTCCTCGAGCAGCAGTGGCTGGCCGAGGCCGTCCGACAGCGGGAGGCGCCAGTTAGGGTACTCGTCGTCCGTGCCCGGCTGGTTGATCGCGCGCCGGTCGCCGACGGCGTCCGGGAGCGCGACGCCGACCAGCTTCGCGGGTGTGAGCAGCAGGAACCGGTGCAGAGCCTCCACCGTCTCGCGCTCGGTCGACTCCGGGTGGAGGAGGCCGGCCTCCTGCAGCTGCGCCAGCACCGCGTGCAGTTCGGCCTCCGCGGCCGCCTTCTCCTCCCCGGCGGGCCGGGTGAGCAACCCCAGCCGTTCGCGGAGCTCGACGTGCTGGTGCGTGAGGTAGCCGGCGGTCGGCGGCAGGTCGTGCGTCGTCACCGTCGCCAGGCAGAGCTCGCGCCACGTGTCCGGCGGCAGCGGCCGGCCGGTGTCGTCGCGCTCGAACCACAGGATGGATGTGCCCAGGATGCCGCGTTCGCGCAGGTAGTCGCGTACCCACGGCTCGACCGTGCCGAGATCCTCGCCGACCACGAACGCCCCGCTCCGGTGCGCCTCGAGGGCCAGGATCCCGATCATCGCCTCGTGGTCGTACGTGACATAGGTCCCCTCGGCCGGGGTCAGCCCGCGGGGCACCCACCAGAGCCGGAACAGGCCGATGATGTGGTCGACCCGCAGTCCTCCGGCATGCCGCAGCACGCTCCGGATCATGTCGCGCAGCGGCCCGTACGCCCGAGCGGCCAGCCGGTCCGGTCGCCACGGCGGCTGGCTCCAGTCCTGCCCCTGCTGGTTGAACGCGTCGGGCGGCGCACCGACG
>DATKNA010000065.1:0-14109 GCA_035541595.1 Kineosporiaceae bacterium
TCAGCGCCCCGCGGCGGGTCGGCGCCGGGCGAGAATCGCGGCGCGCACCACCCCGGCCAGGCAGCCGACCGCGGCGAGCGCACCTCCGACCAGCCAGGGCGTCCCGAGCCGGGCGGAGTCGAGAGAGCTCATGAGCGCGACCGGTCCGCTGTCGACGACCGCGGCCGGCAGCATCGGGCCCGGGGTCGCATCGGTCTGCGCCGGCGTGGACCGGGCTGCTGTCGCAGCCGTCCCGGCGGACGCGTAGGCCTCCACCGTGATGGCGTCGATCAGCAGCGCGGCGGTCTTCGGGAGGGCATTCCCGGTCAGCCCGAGGGTGATCCTCGGCCAGCGCCGGCCCGGGTACGCGGGCCGCCCCCGGAAGACCTGCTGGCCGTCGACGGCCACGCCGACCGCCTCCGGCGTCCAGGTCACGGTCCACGTGCGGAAGCGCCCGGTGAGGTGCCCGGGGATCGTCGCGCCGTAGACCCGGCCGCCGCAGCCGTTCACCGCGAACGCCGGGCTGGCGGCCGACGACGGGACGCTGACGCCGGACCAGTCGCTTCCGCGGCTCCCGCTCGGCCAGAACGCCATCCGGCTCACCAGGCCTTCGGCCCTGGGCAGGCGGGCGTGCACGGTCATGCGGCCGTATCGCAGGGCATGGCCGAGGCAGGCCAGCCCGCTGCCGGCCGCCCCGCGCGGGAGCGGGCCCGCGGCGAGCAGAACCCCCTTCGTGGTGACGTTCACGAGCCCGGCGGACCAGCGGTCTCCGGTCCCGCCGCTCCCGGTCAGCGGGGTGCATCCCGGCGGGAGCCCGGCGCCCGCGCCGGCCCGCCACGACCACGCCGGCGACCACGTGCCCGGCGTCGGCGTGGGCTGGGGCTGGATGGCCGCGGCCGCGGGCACGGCGTGCAGCGCCAGCAACCCCCCCACGGCGAGGGCCGCAGCGGCGGCGCACAGGAGACGGGCAGGTCCTCCGCGCGAGCCGGGGATCACGCGAACGACCGTACTCGTGGTCACCCGAACGTCCCAGCACCCGGCGTGTCGTCTTCCTCGGCGCCCGAGCGTCGTCGCCCCCCCGCGGGCCCGCCCGCGCCGGCGTCACCACCGCCCGCCCGCGCGTAGCCGACGGCGGCCGCGGCGTAGAGGGCCGCCATCACCAGCAGCGCCGGCCGCGAGTAGCCGTCCGGCGGCAGGACGAGCGCGGCGAGCGCGGCCGCCGCGACGAACGTGGCGTTGTAGACCATGTCGTAGAACGAGAACACCCGGCCGCGGTACTCGTCCTCGATCGACGCCTGCAGCACGGCGTCGACGCAGATCTTCGTGCTCTGGATGCACAGTCCGATGACGAAGGCGCTGACGAGGAGCAGTGGCAAGGTCAGGACGAAGGCGAGCGTGCCCTGGGCGACCGCGGCCGCCGCCGAGCACGTCACGATCCAGTGCCGGACCCCAAGACGGGGCACCGCCACGGGCGTGACCAGGGCGGCCAGACCGAACCCGAGGCCGCCGGCGAGGATCGTCGAGGCCACCACGCCGAGGGCGTGCTCGGTGTTCCCCGGGACGCTGAGCACGTATCGGCTGACCAGGATCGTTGCCACGGTGGCCAGGCCGAACGCCAGCCGGTGGATGCCGATGACCGCCAGGGCCGTGGTCGCGGAGCGGCGCGCCAGCAGATGCCGCGCGCCGTCGACGAGCCCGGCGGCGACGCCGCGCAGCTCCCCGGCCGGCGACGCCGGGCCCGGCCGGCCCTCGCCGGGACGTCCCGACGGCCCGAGCAGATCGACGGCCATCCGCAGGGTGAGCAGTGCGGCCGAGACGTAGGCGGCGGCCGCGACCAGCAGCACCATCGCGTTCGACAGGTCCGTGGGGCCGCCGAGCCGGCGAACGGCATACCCGACCCCCGCGCCGAGCAGGGCGGCGACGGTGCCGGAGGTGGGCGCCACCGCGTTCGCCATGACGAGCTCGTCGCCGGGGACGACGTGCGGCAGGCTCGCTCCCATGCCGGCCAGGAAGAACCGGTTCAGGGAGAGGCAGAACAGCACCAGGACGGAGAGCACGAGCCCGACGTCGCCACGGATGACGAGCCCGGCGACCAGGACCACGACGGCCGTCCGGACGAGGTTGACGACGAGCATGATCTGACGTCGGCGCCAGCGGTCGAGGAACACCCCCGCGAACGGTCCGACGATCGTGTAAGGCAGGAAGGCCAGCGCGAACGCGGTCGCCGCCGCGCCCGCCGTGGCGGCCCGCTCGGCACTGAAGAAGACGAGGGTCGCCAGGCCGACCTGGAAGGCCCCGTCGCCGCCCTGAGACACCAGCCGGGTGGCGAACAGCCGCCGGAAATCCCGCCGTCGTAGGACCGCCCGTAGGTCGGCGAGGAAGCTCCCGGCGGCCACGGCGTCAGGGTACGCAGCCCGCGACCGAGGCGACCTTCGTCGCCGAACCGGGCCATCCCGGGCCCATCCCCTCCTCGGAGGGGCCCGACGCGGCGACGGGCGTCGCCGAGCGCGTCAGGTCAGCGCTCGACCTCGCCGCGGATGAACGCCGCCACGTTCGCGCGGGCGACGTCGTCGGGGTACTGCACCGGCGGCGATTTCATGAAGTACGAGGCGGCCGAGAGCACCGGCCCGCCGATGCCGCGATCCTTGGCGATCTTCGCAGCCCGGACGGCGTCGATGATGACACCGGCCGAGTTCGGGGAGTCCCAGACCTCGAGCTTGTACTCCAGGTTCAGCGGGACGTCGCCGAACGCCCGGCCCTCCAGCCTCACGTACGCCCACTTGCGGTCGTCGAGCCACTGGACGTAGTCGCTCGGGCCGATGTGCACGTTGCGGCTGCCGAGGTCGTGCTGGACGTTGCTCGTCACCGCCTGCGTCTTGGAGATCTTCTTGGATTCGAGCCGCTCGCGCTCGAGCATGTTCTTGAAGTCCATGTTCCCGCCCACGTTCAGCTGGTACGTGCGGTCGAGCACCACGCCGCGGTCTTCGAAGAGCTTCGCCAGGACGCGGTGCGTGATCGTCGCACCGACCTGGCTCTTGATGTCGTCGCCGATGATGGGCAGGCCCGCCGTCTCGAACTTCCGGGCCCACTCCGGGTCCGAGGCGATGAACACCGGCAGCGCGTTGACGAACGCGACGCCGGCGTCGATGGCGCACTGCGCGTAGAACTTGTCGGCCTCCTCCGAGCCCACCGGCAGGTAGGACACGAGGACGTCGACCTGCGCCTCCGTCAGGGCCCGGACGACGTCGACCGGCTGCTCGTCAGACTCGGTGATCGTCTGCCGGTAGTACTTGCCGAGGCCGTCGAGGGTGTGCCCCCTTTGCACGGTGACGCCCAGCGGCGGGACATCCGTGATCTTGATGGTGTTGTTCTCGCTCGCCATGATCGCGTCGGCGAGGTCGAAGCCGACCTTCTTGGCGTCGACGTCGAAGGCCGCGACGAACTCGACGTCCCGCACGTGGTAGTCGCCGAACTGGACGTGCATGAGCCCGGGCACGGTGCTCGACGGGTCGGCGTCGCGGTAGTAGTGCACCCCCTGCACCAGGGAGGAGGCGCAGTTCCCGACGCCGACGATGGCTACGCGTACCGAACTCATTCTGTACTCCTTCGGTTCCTGCCGGTTCTGTGAGGGGGACCGTCGGTCGGTGCGGTCGGGCCGGCCGCTGGTCCGGTGGGGGAGGTGGCCACGGTGCGCTTCCCCGGCGGGCGACGGGGGCGGCGGTCGGGGTCCTCGAGGTGGGTCATGTTGCTGGCACGCTCGGTGTCGATCAGTTCGGTGAGCCACCGCACCTCGCGCTCGACCGACTCCAGCCCGTGCCGCTGCAGCTCGAGGGTGTAGCCGTCCAGGCGCTCCCGGGTACGGGCCATGGACTGCCTGACGCCGTCGAGCCGCTCCTGCAGCCGCGAACGGCGGCCTTCGAGGATCTGCAGCCGCGTCGCCGCGTCCGTGCGGGCGAAGAACGCGAAGTGGACGTCGAAGGTGCCGTCCTCCCACGCCGCCGGCCCGGGCTGCCGGACGAGGGAGTTGAACCGCTCCTTGCCCTCGGCGGTCAGCTCGTAGACGATCCTGGCGCGCTTCCCGGCCAGTGCCGGCGCCGGACCGTCGACCTGACCGGCCGCACGGATGAGTCCCTCGGCGAGAAGGGACTTCAGCGCGGGGTACAGCGTCCCGTACGAGAGTGCCCGGAAGGGCCCCAGCAGCACGTTCAGGCGCTTGCGCAGCTCGTAGCCGTGCACCGGGGTGTCGTGCAGCAGGCCCAGGACGGCGAGCTCGAGCACGTCGCCTCGACGGCTCACGCTTCACCTCCTCGGCTGCGGCGTCGGGACGCCGGGTCGGCTCGCTCGCCTCCGTGGGCGGCGACCCTGGGGCTAGACCAGGGCTTCTATCGCGCGATGATGTATCGCACCGATACATCATGACGATAGGCTTCGACCCTCGTGCCCGCAAGCTCGGTGGCGCCGTCGGGGCCTCTCGGCCTCCTGGTCGAGCACTCTCGGAGCCGTCCGGATGAGGGCGTGGCGGCCGGACGACACATCCCGGCACCGCATACTGGTCCGGGCGAACCGCCCGAGGCGGGCAGTCCCCGGCACACGACGCCGGCGGTGAACGGCCCCGGGACCGCTCGACGTACACCCTCGTCGAGGACAGGTCGAGATTCGTGGACGAGGAGAAGAGGACTGTGGCACGTGCCACCGACGCATCCGGGGAGCAACTGACGCTCGGTCCCCGGCACGGCGCCGAGGACGGCGCCGGTCGTCGCGCGCTCGAGGCGTACCTGGAGTCGGACGCCCATCGGTCGTCCGGGCCGGCACCGCGCCGCAAGCGGGTCATCGACTACCCCCGGCGGGGGCGGCGCGGCTGGAGCCGGTGGGTCCCCTCCTGGCGGCTCGTCCTGAGCCTGGTCCTGCTCGTGATCGCGGCGGTGACCGGGGTGATCCTCTACCTCTACACGACGACCGAGCTACCGACCAGGGAGAACACGGACGCGACCTTCCGGGCGACCATCGTCTACGACGCGCAGGGGCACGAGCTCGGCCGGTTCGCCGCGCAGAACCGGGTCTACGTCAGGCTCGACCAGGTGCCGAGGCGGGTGCGCGACGCCGTGCTGTCCGCCGAGGACCGCACCTTCTACAGCAACCAGGGGGTCTCGTTCGCGTCCGTCGTGCGCGCCGCGCTCAACAACGTCCGCGGCGGTGCGACCCAGGGCGGCTCGACGATCACCCAGCAATACGTCAAGAACGCCTACTCCAGCACCACCGACCGGTCGTACACCCGCAAGCTGCACGAGTTCTTCGTCTCGCTGAAGGCGGCCCGCGAGCTCTCCAAGGACCAGATCCTGGAGGACTACCTCAACATCATCTACTTCGGGCGAGGTTGCTACGGGATCGAGGCCGCCGCCGAGTGCTACTTCGGCAAGCACGTCAACCAGCTGACCGTGAGCGAGGCGGCCTACCTCGCCGGGATCATCAACGGGCCCGAGCTCTACGACTCAGGCACCTCCCAGGCCCGGGCCGGTGCCCGGGCCCGCTGGGGCTACGTCCTGGACGGGATGGTCACCGAGGGTTGGCTCCCCGCCGGCCAGCGCGCGAAGGCCGTCTTTCCCAAGATCAAGCCAAGGGCGCTGACGGCGCCTGGCTCGTCGCTCAGCGGCCAGCAGACCTACGCCATGCAGATGGTCCGCGCCGAGGCAGCCCGGCTGGGGATCAGCGACAGCGAGCTGCAGCGCGACGGCTACAAGATCTACACAACGTTCCGCGCCGGCCTCGTCAAGGACGCGACCAGCGCCGTGAGCAGCGTCCTCGGGCCGCGCAGGACATGGCCGGCCGGCACCCAGGTGGCGATCGCCACGGTCGACGCGAAGACCGGCGCGGTCGTCTCGATCTACGGAGGCGACGGCGAGCGCAGCCAGAACGCCGTCACCCAGGACATCGTCCAGGCCGGGTCGACCTTCAAGCCGTTCGGCTTGGTCGCCGCCCTGGAGGGCAGGCGCGACCTCGGCGACTGCACCCCCAAGGCCCCGGACGCCGACAGCCTGAGCCTGCGCAGCCGCTTCGACGGGCAGAGCCCGCAGACGTTCGGCACGTTCAAGGTCACGAACTTCGGGAACGAGCAGTACGGCAACATCGACCTGGTCACGGCCACGGCCGAGTCCGTCAACACGGTCTACGTCGGGCTGAACGAGAAGGTCGGCCCCCAGCACACGATGGACGTGGCCGTCTGCGCCGGGTACCCGAAGACGACCCGGGACCTGCTCGCGAACCCGGCCAACGTCCTGGGGACGAGCGCGCCGCACCCGATCGACGTCGCCCGCGCGTTCGCCACCTTCGCCGCCCAGGGCGTCCGGCACGACACGTACGTGATCAGCAAGATCGTGAACTCGGAGAACGACGCGGTCGTCGCGCTGCACGACCCGACGTCCGGGCAGGCGGTGTTCGACCCCGGCGTGATGGCCGATGCGACAGCTGCCATGCAGGCCGTCGTCGAGCACGGCACCGCCACCACGGTGAGCCGGCTCGGCCGTCCCGTCGCCGGCAAGACCGGGACCACGTCCGACAACAAGTCGGCGTGGTTCGCGGGCTACACCCCCCAGTACGCCACCGTCGTGGCCATGTACCGGATGGGCAAGAAGGGCGGGCAGTCGAGCCTGGAGCCGTGGGCCGGTGCCGGCAGCGAGGTGACCGGCGGCACGCTGCCGGCCCGGGTCTGGACCGAGTACATGAGCTCGGTGCTGCAGGGACTGCCGGTCGCCGATTTCCCGCAGCCCAGCTACGGCGGCCAGAGCGGCGACACCGCGCCGTCGACGTCCACCTCGGTGCCCCCGCCCTCGCCCACCCCGGAGGCGCCGCAGCCGTCGGCCCCGTCGCCGTCGCCGTCGGTCGGGCAGCCGTCACCGAGCGAGCCGGCGCCGTCGCCCACCCAGACGCCGGGACCGACGGCGACCGCCCCTCCGTTCCCCACCCCGCCGTCGAGACGCCGCCCGGGACCGACGCCGCCCCCGCTGACGTCGCCGACGCAATAGGTCCGTGCAGGGTCGACGCGCTGAGCTGGAGGAGGCCGGATGATCCGGGTCGTCGGGGGTCCCGACACCGTTCCCGGGCCTCCCGAGGCCGAGCGTGCCCTGCTCGGTCCGGCGCCGGCCGTCGCGGCACCGTCCAGAGAGGATCCCGTCGCGCGCGTGGCGAGCGCGGTCGCCGGCGGGCCGGCCGGGCGCCGGCTGGCGGCGTCCGGCGGGTTCTGGTGCGCGGCCACGGTCCTCGTCCTGCTCGCCGTGGCCCTGCTCGGCGCGGGCCTGGTGCAGAAGCAGCACTGCCGGGCGGCAGGATGGTCGACCCCGGACATGTTCTGGCACGAGTGCTACACGGACATCCCCGTGCTGTACTTCAGCGCACACCTGGGCGGCGCGGAGGCGCTGGGGCCGCTCGAGGCCGTCCGCAGCCCCGGCCTGGGCGAGCCTCCGCTCGCGGCGCTCGCCATGTGGGCGGTCGCGGCGGTGGTCGGCGACGGACCGACGACCCAGGCGGCCAGGGCGTTCTTCGATCTCTCCGCCGTGGTCCTGGCCGGGGTGCTCGCCGTGGCAGTCGCCCTGGTCGTGGCTGCCGCGGGGCGCCGGCGGTCGTGGGACGCCGCCCACCTGGCCCTGGCGCCGGTGCTCGTCACCGCGGGGCTGCTGTCGTACGAGCTGCTCGGCGTCGCATTCCTCGCGGGTGCCGTGCTCGCGTGGTCGCGGTCGCGACCGCTGCTCGCCGGTCTGCTGCTGGGCGCGGCCACCTGCGCGACCCCGGCCGTGGCGATCGTCGCCGTCGCGATCGTCGCTGTCGCGGTACGAGCCGGCAAGGCCCGTCCCGCGCTCGTCGTGGCGGCGACGACCGGTGCCGTCTGGCTCGGGGTCCGGGTGCTGGCCTACCCGGGCTTCACGGGAGAGCTGGGGTCGGCGTGGCAGGGCTGGAAGGCGGCCTCGCCCGGTTACGGGTCCCTGTGGCTGGTGCCGTCGTTGCTGGAGCAGAGCCGGCCGCCCCGAGCCACCATCTGGTTCCCGGGGCACGCGCTGAGCGGATCGGGAGCGACTGCCGGCGTCCTACTGGCGTTCGTCGTGGTCGTGGTCGCCACCGCCGCGCTGGCCCTGGCGCCGCGGCGCCGGCCCCGGCTGGCCCAGGTGGCGCTGTTCGCCGTGGCCGGCACGCTGATCGTCCTGAAGTCCCTGCCCGTGCAGGCGTCGCTCCTGCTGCTCCCGCTGGTCGCCCTGGCCGGCCTGCGGTGGCGCGACCACCTCCTCTGGGCGAGCACGGAGTTGGCCTATTTCGTCGGCGTGTGGCTGTACATCGCCGGCGCCAGCGCGGCCAACCGGGGCCTGCCCGCCGGCTTCTACCTCGTCCTGCTGCTCGGCCGCCTCGCCGGGATCGGCTGGCTCGCGCTGCAGGCTGCGCGGGCGGCCGCCGACCCCACCCGGGACCGGGTTCGCACCCCGCTCGACGGTGCGGACGGCGAGGACGACCCGATCGGCGGTCCCGTGCGCGACGCCGAGGACCGCTTCGTGGTCGAGCTCACCTGAAGCTTGACGATCTGTCCTGAGCCGCGCCCATCCAGCCGCGCGGGCCGGGCTCGGCGACACAGTCGTCGCGAGGCGGTGCGGACCTCGTCCGGTGGCCGACCCGCCCCGCGTCGCGCGGGCCTGTGGACGACCGATTTCGGCCCCTCGGCGTCGCCGGGCTATCCTCGCTCGTCGGGTCTTCTCCGGGGTCGTGAGCCCCGCGAGCTTCCCCGCCGACGCACAGCCCTCCTGTCACGGAAGGACCGTGACCGCCCAGACCAGAGGAGGTGGGTACGAAGCATGCGTCACTACGAACTGATGGTCATCCTCGACCCCGAACTCGAAGAGCGCGCCGTCGGGCCCTCGCTCGACCGGTTCCTGAACGTCGTCCGCAAGGGTGGCGGCTCGATCGAGAACGTGAACATCTGGGGCCGGCGCAAGCTGGCGTACGAGATCAAGAAGAAGACCGAAGGCATCTACGCGGTCGTCGACATGCAGGCCGAGCCGGACCTCGCGAAGGAGCTCGACCGTCAACTCAACCTCAACGAGGCGATCCTGCGTACCAAGCTGATCCGCCCCGAAGCCCATTAGTGCCCGTTGACGAAAGCAGGACCAGCCATGGCCGGCGAGACCGTCATCACCATCATCGGCAATCTGACCAACGACCCCGAACTGCGGTTCACGCCGTCGGGCGCGGCCGTCGCCAACTTCACCGTCGCCTCCACGCCCCGTTCGTTCGACCGTCAGGCGAACGAGTGGAAGGACGGCGAGACCCTCTTCATGCGGTGCTCCGTGTGGCGCGAGGCGGCCGAGAACGTCGCCGAGTCGCTGCAGCGCGGCACCCGCGTGATCGTCAGCGGCCGGCTCCGCAGCCGGACGTACGACACCAAGGAGGGCGAGAAGCGTACGGTCGTGGAGCTCGAGGTCGACGAGGTCGGCCCCTCCCTGCGCTACGCCACGACCAAGGTCTCCAAGACCTCGCGCGGTGGTGGTGCCGGATTCGGTGGCGGCGGCAACGGCAACACCGTCGGGGCCGGCGGCACCTACGGCTCGTCCCAGGCCCGCACGGAGGACCCGTGGGCCACCGGTCCCACCGCCGGTGGCGGGGGCAACGCCTACGCCGGCGCACCGGAGGACCCGCCGTTCTGACGGAATCCCGGCTGCGCCGATCGGTCCAGCCCGCGGATCCGACCCGCTCGCCGATCGGTCGCCACCGCCCGGTCACGAGCGCATGCGCACCACCTGGCCGGCCCACCGGCCGGATCGACATCAGCGACCGCCGGCCCGGCGGTCGCCGACCATCCCGGGCGTAGCCCGGGCTCCGGAGCTCGAGGAGCACCACGATGGCGAAGCCACCCGTCCGCAAGCCCAAGAAGAAGCAGAACCCGCTGAAGACCGCGGGTGTCGAGAGGATCGACTACAAGGACGTCAACGTCCTGCGGAAGTTCATCTCCGACCGCGGGAAGATCCGCGCCCGGCGCGTCACCGGCGTCTCCGTGCAGCAGCAGCGCGAGATCGCCAAGGCCGTCAAGAACGCCCGTGAGATGGCCCTGCTGCCGTACTCCAGCTCGGCCCGCTGAGCCGGCGGCAGAAGGGAATCCAGTCGAGATGAAGCTCATCCTCACCCAGGAGGTCACCGGCCTCGGCGCTCCCGGTGACGTCGTCGAGGTCAAGGACGGCTACGGCCGCAACTACCTGGTCCCGCGTGGCTACGCCGTCGCCTGGACGAAGGGCGGCGAGAAGCAGGTCGCGGCCATCCGCACGGCTCGCGCCGCACGCGAGATCAAGTCGCTGGAGGAGGCCCAGCAGGTCCGGAGGACGCTCGAGAGCACCCGGGTCACGCTCCCGGCCAAGGCCGGCACGAACGGGCGGCTGTTCGGTGCCGTCACGACGGCCGACGTCGCCGACGCCGTCGCCAAGGTCGGCGGACCGAAGGTGGACCGGCGGAAGGTCGAGCTGCCGCAGCCGATCAAGGCGCTCGGCGACTACAGCGTGCTCGTGCGCCTGCACCCGGAAGTGCAGGCGAAGGTCGCACTGAGTGTGGTCGCCGGCTGACCCAGTCGCCGGCACCCGGCGTGGCCGGGAGCGAACGACAGCTCGCGGCCACGGCCGGGCTGTGCCTGGGCCTGCTGGAGGGCCGCCGCCGGCTCACCATCGCCTGCGCTCTCGGTCTGCTGCTGGTCAAGGAGGACCTCGGGCTCACAGTCGTCGTCGCCGGGCCGGTGTGGTGGCGCCTCGTCCGGGATCGGCGGACCGGCCTGCTCCTGGCCGGCGCCGATGTCGCCGGCGCGATCGTCTCCGACGGGGTGGTGCTGGTCCGGCTTCCTGCGCCGGAGGCCGTCCAGCTGCCCGCGGGCTGACCGGCGGCCGATCGCCCGATCACCCGATGAACGGACGGCGCCGGTCACCAGCCAGGCGGCCGAGCGGGCACGCAGCCCCAGGAAGAGGGCGCGCAGCAGCATCCAGCCCCCCGCGAACGAGATCCACAGCAGCACGAGGCGCGCTGTCCCCGGTGGCCCGAACCACCCGATGAGCAGGGCGAGCGGCGCGTACAGGGCGGTCTGGACGACGCCGCCGACGGCCAGGTAGGTCCCGTCGCCGGCCCCGATGAGCACGCCGTCGAGGACGAAGACGTATCCGCCGAGGGGCAGGAGGACGCCGACCACGGCCAGGCCGCTCACGATCGCGGCGCGGACCGCCGGGTCGGCGGAGAAGGCCGGTGCGAGGACCGGTGCGGCCAGACCGGAGAGCAGACCCAGGACGGCGGCGGCCGCCACGCCCCACCGCACCATTCGGGCCGTCGCGGTGCGGACGCCGTGGACGTCGCCCGCGCCCAGAGCCGCACCGGTCAGCGCCTGGGCCGCGATCGCGACGGCGTCCAGGGCCAGGGCGAGGAGTCCCCATACGGTGGCGACCACCTGGTGCGCGGCCAGCTGGACCACGCCGGCCGAGGCTGCCGCCCAGGTGGTGACCAGGATCGCAACCCGGAGGGCGAGCGTGCGGATCAGCAGCCCCACGCCGTGCCGGGCGGCGCCACGGATGCCGGGGAGGTCGGGCCGCAGCGGGGCGCCCGCGGCCCGGGCACCCCGGACCACCACAGCCCCGACAGCCACGGCCATGAGCAGTTGCGTGGTGGCGGTGCCGATGGCCGAGCCGGCGATGCCGAGCTGCGCCCCGTGCACGAGGACGAGGTTGAGCAGGGCGTTGAGCACGGCCCCGACGGTGGCCACGACGAGCGGCGTCCGGGTGTCGAGCAGGCCGCGCAGGACGCCGGTGGCGGCGAGCACGACGAGCATCGCCGGCACCCCCGGCAGCGCCCACCGCAGGTAGATCACGGCCTGCTCGGCGACGTCGGGCGGTGGGGAGAACGCCGCGACGGCCCACGGTGCCGCCGGCACGGCGGCAGCGGCCAGGGCGATGCCCAGGATGAGGGCGAGCCACAGCCCGTCCACCCCGTGGCGCAGGGCGGCGGTCCGCTCGCCGGCACCCATCCGGCGGGCGACCGCCGCGGTCGTGCCGTAGGCGAGGAAGACGAACGTGCTGACCGCGGCGGTGAGCAGCCCGGCGGCGACGCCCAGGCCCGCCAGCGGCACGGTTCCGAGCCGCCCGACGATCGCCGAGTCGGCCAGCAGGAACAGCGGCTCGGCGACGAGCGCGCCGAGGGCCGGCACGGCCAGGGCGAGGACGGCGTGCGCGTCGGTCCGGACCGGGGCGCTGTCGACGGTCACGTGCCCTCCCCTCGCAACCGCCCTCCTCCCGACACGCCCGGCGCGCCTGCCGAGGAATCCGCGCCGAAGTTTTTCACGTCCACATCCGGTGGACACCGTCGCGGCCGGTCAGCAGCGTCCGCTCGACAGACCCTCAGCCGTTGTCCACAGCATCGTCCACAGGCTGTGGGCAGTGAACGCCAGTTGTCCACCGGCTGTCCCCAGGTTGTCCCAGGGTGATCCCACAGGGGTCGTTGAAGCCTGTGCCCGCCGCCCCTACCGTCGTCCGACGCGGGGGAGCGTGGTGCCGAGACGAGCCAGACCAGACAGACCGAGAGACCGCCACAGAGAGGTGGTCGGCCCGGAACGCGTTTGTCGGACGGGGGCAGTAGAACACGTGTTCGACGGGGAAGGCCCCGTTGCCGCCCCTCACGCGTGCGGCGGCCGGACGAGCGAAGAAGGGGTGCGTTGTCTCTCGCCGAGCTCGAGGTCAGCAGCGGCGGTCCCCGCGAGGAGTTCGGGCGGACGCCGCCGCAGGACGTGGCTGCGGAGCAGAGCGTGCTGGGGGGCATGCTCCTGTCCAAGGATGCGATCGCCGACGTGGTGGAGGTGCTGCGCGGCAACGACTTCTACGTCCCCCGGCACGAGACGGTCTACGAGGCGGTCCTCGACCTCTACGGGCGAGGTGAGCCGGCCGACGCCGTGACCGTTGCGGCCGAGCTGACCAAGCGCGGCCAGCTCGGGTCGATCGGCGGTCCGGCGTACCTGCACACGTTGCTGTCGTCGGTGCCCACCGCGGCGAACGCGGGCTACTACGCGCGGATCGTGCGCGAGCGGGCGGTCCTGCGCCGACTGGTCACGGCGGGCACTCGCATCGTGCAGCTGGGGTACGCCACGGACGGCGGTGACGTCGACGACATCGTCAACGCCGCGCAGGCGGAGGTCTACTCGGTCACCGAGCGGCGGACCAGCGAGGACTACCTGCCCCTGTCGGCCATCATCGAGGGGACGATCGACGAGATCGAGGCCTCGAGTCACCGCGGCGACGGTCTCACCGGCATCCCGACCGGCTTCGCCGACCTGGACCGTCTGACGAACGGCTTCCATCCGGGCCAGATGATCGTCATTGCGGCCAGGCCGGCGGTCGGCAAGGCGCTGGCGCTCGACACTCCGTTGCCCACGCCGAGCGGGTGGACCACGATGGGCGAGCTCGAGGTGGGGGACACCCTTCTGGGAGCTGACGGCCGCCCGACGCGGGTGGTGGCCGCGACGGGCATCATGACCGGCCGGCCCTGCTACGAGGTCCACTTCTCGGATGGATCGGTCATCGTCGCGGACGCCCAGCACCAGTGGCTGACCGAGACCAGGGCCTCGCGCCGCTCGTCGGCCCGGCGGGCCCGAACCGGCGACGATCGATCCCGCCGACTCAGGGCGTTCGCCGGAGTTCGGACGACGGTCGAGATCGCCGGCACACTGCGGGCGCCGGCCGACGATCGGTGGAACCACAGCATTCCCCTGGCCGCGGCGCTCGACCTGCCCGAGCGCGACCTCCCGATCCCGCCGTACGCACTGGGTGCCTGGCTCGGCGACGGCACGAGCGGAACCGCCGAGATCACGACGGACGATCCCGAGGTGGTCGCGCGGATCGAGGCGGAGGGCTACGTCGTCCACCCGTCGGTCTCCGGGGGCCACATGGTAGGGCTCGCCGAGCCGCCTGTCCCTGAGCGACCGTGCCACGACTCCTCGGGCTCGGTCGGCGGCCGGCTGCGGGCGCTGGGTGTCCTGAACGACGAGCATCTCCCTGTCGAGTACCTCAGGAGCTCGATCCGCCAACGCCGCGAGCTCCTCGCCGGGCTGCTGGATACCGGCGGGACGGTCGCTGCCGGCGGAACCGT
>DATKNA010000066.1:0-5613 GCA_035541595.1 Kineosporiaceae bacterium
GCCCGGCTCGATCGAGTCGCTGCCACCGTCCCGCGCCACACCTCCATGAGCGCCGCTGGGCAGGCCGCCGGGGCCGGAGTAGCGTCGACGCCAGGGTCGGGAGGAACCTGGCCGTAGCGGCAGGGCCCTGGGGGAAGCGCCGGGGGTCGGCAGGGTGGGTGCAGGCGCCACGACGCGCGGCCGCCGTCGACCGCGGCCCATCGTCGGGACGGAGGGGATCGGGATGGACGGCGTTGACGACGTCCGGGAGAAGACCTACACCTACCTTCGAATGGCCTTGGTGGCATTGCTGGTCGCCCTGGGTTTCTCGGTCATCTGGCAGACCTATCAGCAGGGCTGGACTCCCCTCGACTCGGTCAGCGCCTACTACTATTCCCCGGCGCAGGGCATCTTCGTCGGATCCCTGATCGGCCTCGGGGCCTGCATGATCGCTCTGCGCGGAGTCAACGCCGTGGAGGAGGCGTTCCTCAACCTCGGGGGCATGTTCGCGGCGGTGGTCGCCGTGGTGCCGACCTCGCGGGGGAAGGACTACCAGACGGCGATCCAGGCCTGCCGGGAATCGGACAGTCCCCTCCTGACGCAGCAGGGTGCGGGTCGCTTCGACTGCCCGACGGTGCGAGCATTGGCGGCCGCCACTCGGGCCAACGTCGAGAACAACCTGCTCGCCCTCGTGGTCGTGGGTGCGCTCAGCCTCGCCGCCGTCTGGTACTTCACGACCAGGAACCGGACGCCGGGAGGCGGCACGCACAGCCTGTCGTTCCGCTGGGGCTTCTGGAGCGCTCTCGCGCTCGTGGCCGCCGCCGGAATCCTCCTGGCGGTCGATCTGGATTTCGTCATCGCCAACGTGCACTTCATCTCGGCAACCGGCCTGCTCGTCTCCATCGTCGTCGTCGCGGTGAGCAACGCCGTGCGGGAGGAGGGCACCGTCGTCCCCGGGTCGGGGAGGCGGATGACCGGCCCGGCGGTGCGTGCCGGCATGACGGCGCTGCAACCGCGCAGGGACCACCGGCTCAACGTCTACGCCGGTCTCGCGTGGGCACTCGTCGTCGTCGCCGTCCTCGGTGCGATCGGGGTGGTGGTCGGTCTCGTCAGCCTGTTCTGGGTCGAGCTCGCGGTCGCGGCCCTGTTCGTCGCCTTCTGGCTGGCACAGACCCTCGGCGAGCTGCCCCCGACCGCGGGAGGCGGTGGGCTCGACACGACGGCCGCCGACACGCCCTCGGGACACGCACGCTGAACCGGGGCGTCGAGGCTGTGGACCCTCCTCGCTGAGGATGCAGCTGACCGGTGAGCGCTGAGCATCGCCACCGTCTCTAGGGCCTGATCCCGTCGACCGGGCGGCCGTCCTCGAGATAGCGCACCTGTCTGGACTCGCAGGCGGCGCGGACCCGACGTCGGACCGGCCCGCTGAGCAGAGGCAGCGCCGTCTCGAGCGGCAGGATCCGGCTCTCGGCGATCTCCTCCGGCTGGATGCGCACCGTGCTCAGGACGGCGTCGTCGAAGACACCACAGTCGAAGAGGAACCGCATACCACCCGGACGGCCCGGCCGAGGGCGCAAGAAGTCCACACAGGCCAGCCGGCCGGCGGTGACGTCGAGCCCGCACTCTTCCTTGGTCTCGCGGCGACAGGCCTCCCAGGGGGACTCACCGATCTCTACGACTCCCCCCGGGATCGTCCAACCACCCTTGTACGTCGGCTTCAGGATGAGCAGTCGGTCCTTGCGGCCACGGACCAGAGCTCCGGCGGAGGCTGGGATGGTCGGGACCGCGGCCGGCAGCTCGTGTTCCTCACCGGCGTCATCGTCGCGCATGGGCATCACGCTAGGCGCCTGCGACCTCGAGCGGGCCGGGCCGGCCGGGTGCTCGAGCCCTGCATCGGGTATCCACGGGCAAGCGCCTGGACGGTGAACGTTGCGTCCGGAGCGTCGGGACTGCACCGGGACTGCATCACGAGATCGCCGGTGCGGCGCTCCGACCGCCCATGAAATAGAATTCGGACGTCTTTGACCGACGTGAGCGGCGATATCCCGAACTCCACCACGGGTCGGGCGTGATCTCGCGGCGCTCTCGACCGTCCGCAGGCAGGGGGTTCTCATGGAGCACGCCTACACGCACACGACGTGGGTGGTCACGCCCGAGCAGGAGGCCGAGTTCGTCCGTCGCTGGCAGGACTGGGCCCAGTGGAGCCATCAGGCCGGGCTGCAGGCGCACGCCATGTTGCTGCGCGACGTCGACAACCCGATGATCCACGTGAGTTTCGGCCGCTGGGAGAGCGTGAACACGGCGCGGGACTGGCGCCTCCTGACCGGCTACCAGGAGCGAGTCAAGGCACTGGGCGGCGTGGTGGAGCAGTTCGAACCGCGAACCCTCAGGCTCGTGACACGCGGTTAGCGCCCGAGTCCCGAGCATGATCGACAGTTGCCGACCGGCGTCCCGGCATCGGCGAGGCCCTCACCGTCAGACGGGTGCCGACACGGAGGGACGCAGGGTCCGAGCGCTGTCGCGGTGAAGGCAGCGATGAAGATCACCGTGAAGCGAATGAGCGTCCAGACGACCACGTCACTTCACCGTGATCTTCACCGTTGCCTTCACGACTCCCGTGCCGGCATGAACGGGTGCTCGGGACGGCGTGTCCGTACCGCCGATCAGCCGTCCGTCCCGACGATCGATCAGCCGTCCGTCCCGACGATCATGGCGAGGTGGTCGAGCGCGGGCTCGCCGTCGGCGTCCCTCGCCGGGCGCCGGGACCGCCTCCCGAGCGCGCCCGGCACCTCGGCGTCCAGGCTCACCAGAGCGGTCATGGACCCGTCCCGTCAACCTCGCGGTCGCCGTCGTCGTCCCATCGTCGGGCTGATTCGAGACCCGCGGCGCCGACCCTCACGGTCAGTCCCGCCGGACGGCGAACGGGAGGCCAGCAGGTGCGGCGTACGCGTTCACCCCGGACCGGGGCCCGCCACGGGCTGGCCGTGCTGATGGCGCTGGTGGCAGCGACCGCCTGCGCACCGGCAGGTGTGGCCGTCCGCACACCCTCGGTGACGGCTTCGGGGAGGTCCACGGGTAGCGGCATGACGCGTTCGTCCGCCACGTCGCTACCGCCCGACCTCGGCGGACTCACGACCGCGTCCTGCCAGCCCGACCTTCGCCGCGGCTGGCTCTCCCGAGAGAACAGGCACGTCGGCATCGCCGTCGCCACTCCCTCGACGGACCCGTCCGCCACCGTGTACCTCGACACGGGGTCCGCGACCTGCGGCCAGGTCGTCCATGCCGCTGTCTCGGGACCGCACGGCAGTTACAGCCTCCGCGTCGTCCGAGTCGGGTGGTACGGCGGATCCGGAGGCCGGGTCGTCGCGGCGACCCCACCCTTCCGGGGCGGTCCGCAGCTGGACGGCCCGCGCACCGGTGACGCCGGCACACCCGGCTGGCAATCCTCCGCATCTGTCCGGGTCGGCCCGTCGTGGCCGCCGGGTCTCTACCTGGTGCAGCTCATGGCCCGGGGGCTGGCGGTCCAGGCGGCTCCTCTCGTCGTCCGCGCCCCGGACGGCGCCTTGCGATCCCCAGCCCTGTTCGTCGTGCCGGCGATGACGTGGGCGGCCTACACGCGCTTCGGAGGTCGAAGCCTCTACCGCGACGCACGCCTACCGGGCAGGGCAGGGGTCGCCCACCGAGCCCGGACCGCCGACGTCGCTCGACCCATCGAGGGGCCGGGCGTGTACGCCGTGTACCGCTACACGGTCCCCACCGTCAGCGCGGTCGAGCACGCCGGGGTGGACGTCGACTACGCCGCCGACCTCGACGTGGACGCCACGCCGTCGCTCGTCCGAGGTCGCGGCGAGCTGGTCACCGGATCTCATACCGAGTACGTGTCCCGACGGGTGTACGACGCCTTCCAGGCCGCCCGGGACGCCGGCACGAATCTGGCGTTCCTCGGCGCGAACGGTTTCTACTGGCAGGCCCGGGTCACCCGGGACCCGCAGCTGCGGCCACTGGCGATCACCGTCCACCGCCAACTCGCGGGCGACCCTGTGGCGGCGACGTCCCCGTCGCAGGCGACGGTCCGCTGGCGAGACGCTCCCCTCAACCGACCCGAGGCGCAGTTGCTCGGGGGCCAGTACAACGGCCTGGGAGTCGTCGCCCCGCTGGTGGTGCTGACGGCGCCGGACTGGCTCGGCTGGACGGCCGGCCAGATCCTGCCCGCCGGATACGCGAGCGAGGTGGACCACGCCGTCAACGGCATCAGCCCGCCGGACACGCAGGTGCTCGCTGCCGGCGCCGCCCTGAAGGACGGCACGGAAGTGGACGCCATGACCACCTACTACGTGGCCGCCTCCGGCGCCGCGGTCTTCGACGCGGGCTCCGTCTTCGCCGGCTGCTCCACCACGAACTCGTGCCAGGCGATCCCGATACCGGCGCCCACCGGCCGCTTCTGGAGCACCACCATCGTGCACGTCGTCCGCGCCTTCGCCAGCAGCCGGTTCGGCGCCGACCACCCCCGGAGCCGGCCGGCCGCCCAGTGGCCGACCTACCGGGACCTGGTGCGACGCTACGGCCGATCCGTCGCCGGCACGAGCATCGCCGCACGGGACTAGCACGGCCGGCGCCGGCCGCGACGACGGCGCTCCGGCGGGTGATGACGGGTCGCCCGTGGCCGCGGAATCGTGGGGTTCGCACGAGCCCATGGAGGGCTGCACAGCCAACGAAGGGGACTGCGGTGGGCGTCGAACGGGATCGGGTGGCAGGTTTCGGCAAGTTGGAGGACGGGCTTCGGCAGGGCGGGGAGTGGTACCGGTGGGGACCCTACGTGAGCGAGCGGCAGTGGGGCACGGTCCGGGAGGACTACAGTGCCGACGGCAACGCATGGGACTACCTGCCGCATGATCACGCGCGATCCCGGGCGTACCGGTGGGGCGAGGACGGCCTGGCCGGGTTCTGTGACATCGAGCAACGGCTCTGCCTGAGTCTGGCGCTGTGGAACGGGCGGGACCCGATCCTGAAGGAACGCGCGTTCGGGCTGACCGGCCCGCAGGGCAACCACGGCGAGGACGTCAAGGAGTACTGGTGGTACCTGGACGCGGTGCCCAGCCATGCCTGGAACCGGTGGCGTTACCACTATCCCCAGCGCGCTTACCCGTATCAGGACCTGATCGACACCAACGCCGGCCGGAGCCGGTACGAGCCGGAGTATGAGCTCCTGGATACCGGCGCGTTCGACGGCGACCGGTACTGGATCATCGAGGTGCACTACGCCAAGGCCGGCCCCGATGACCTGCTCATGGCCATCCAGGTCACCAACACCGGCCCGGAGGCCGAAACCATCCATGTGCTGCCCACCGCGTGGTTCCGCAACACCTGGTCCTGGGGTGACCCCGAGCCGAGACCGGCCCTGCGCGCCACCGGCGACCGGTCAGTCACCATCGACCATCCGTTCGCGGGCACCCTGGAGCTCGTCGCCGCGGCCGGCCCCGACGGCACCGACCCGCAGCTGCTGTTCTGCGAGAACGAGACCAACCTGGCCAGGTTGTACGGCGCCGAACCGGTCACGCCCTATCCCAAGGACGGCATCAACGACCACGTGATCCTCGGCGCGGCCACGGTCAACCCCGTCGGCACCGGCACCAA
>DATKNA010000067.1:0-2151 GCA_035541595.1 Kineosporiaceae bacterium
AGATGAGACCGGCTTCATGGACGCAGATGGCCACCTGGACCCGGTTCGCGGCGTCCAGCTTGACCAGGATGTGTGAGACGTGGGCCTTGACGGTGGCGACACTCATGAAGAGCTCACTGGCGATGTCGGCGTTGGACTTGCCGTGCCCGACGGCGACGGCAACGTCGTGTTCACGTTCGGTCAGGTTCGCCAGTCTCGCCGCCGCCGAGCACGCGCGTGCGGAGTCCGAGCCGGCGGACGGGGTCTCGACCACTCTGCGGATGAGCTGCGTCGTGACGCTGGGCGACAGCATCGGCTCGCCGGCGGCGACCTTCTGAATCGCCTCGACGATCATCGGAGGTGACGTGTCCTTGAGGAGGAAGCCGGTTGCACCGTTCGCAAGGGCCCGGACCACGTACTCGTCGGCGTCGAAGGTGGTGAGAACGATGACCGCGGGCGCGTCGGGCTGTTCGGAGAGCCGTTGGGTGGCCGCCAGGCCGTCCAACCTGGGCATCCGGATGTCCATCAGCACGACGTCCGGGCGGGTTCGCGCGATCACCTCGAGAGCTTGGACGCCGTCGCCCGCCTCGCCCACGATCTCGAGCTGCGGCGCCCCTCGCAGCATCAGGCTCAGCCCCGCCCGCACCAGCGGGTCGTCGTCGACGAGTACGACCCGGATGGGGTCGCCGCTCATCGTTCCCACGGCAGCCAGGCCCGCAGGACGAAATCGCCGTTGCGGGTCAGGCCGTGCTCGAGGCGGCCATGACTGGCGGCGGCCCGTTCGGCGAGCCCGACGAGGCCGAAGCCGGCGCCGTCCTTGCCGTCGAGCTCCCCACCGACCCGTACCGGATTCCGCACCGACAGGTCCAGTCCGTTGCCGGGGTGGCCCGTCAGCTCGACGGTGACCAGGGCGTGGGGCGCGTGCTTGCGGGCGTTCGTCAGGCCCTCCTGGACGATGCGGAAGGCGCTGCGGCCGATCGACTCCGGGAGGGCGTCGAGGTCCTCCAGGTCCGAACGCAGCGTGACGTGCGCGCCCGCCGCGCGTTCGTCGTCGAGCAACGAGTCCAGGTCACTGAGTGTCGGTTGTGGCCGGTGGTGGGTGACGTCGATGCCGCGCTCGGTGTCCCGGAGCAGACCGAGGATCTCCCGGAGGTCGGCGAGGGCGCGTTGAGAATTGGCCTGGATGATCGCGGCGGTCTCTCGCGTCTCGGCGGCGCTGAGGTCGGTCCGGTAGGCGAGCGCCCCGGCATGGACGGCGACCAGTGACATCCGGTGTGCCAGCACGTCGTGCATCTCGCGGGCGATGCGTGTCCGCTCGCCCGCCCGGGCGGTGGACACCTGCAGCGCCTGTTCGCGTTCGGCCCGTTCTGCTCGATCGTGCAGGGAGGCGATCAGGTCCCGGCGCGCGCCGAGGTACAGGCCGACGGCGACGACGACGCCGGCCGCCAGGACGCAGAAGAGCAGGTTCACGTACCACGACATGGTCCGGTTCGGCTGGACGGCGAGTGAGGCCTGCCCTGCCAGGACGGACAGCGCGGCCGTGGGCAGGATCTCGCGCCATCGCCGGCGGGCGGACAGCGACACCTGGCAGACGATCCACGGGCCGATCGCGCTCACTGACACGGCGGTGGCCGCGACGGTCAGGACGGTGACGGCGAGCGGCCAGCGGCGGCGGCACTGCATCGCGGCCAGGGACGCGACGCCGAGCGCCAGATCGCCCCAGAACAGCGTCCGGGCGGACTGCCACTGGTCCTGCGCGACCGCCAGCCAGAGCAAGCCCCCGATCACGCCCGCGAACACGGTGCTCAGCCAGGTCGTCTGCGCAGGGGTCAACCGCCGGCCGGTGCGTTCGGCGGTGCTCACCGTTCCAGCGTAGATCGGGACCGTGCAGGCACACCACCGACCAAAGTCGGTGCCAGGAATCGACCTCGGTCGAGCCGGGACCGACCGGTGACCGATGCGCGACGGCGGCGCTGCGCCGCAGGCTCGACACATGATCCTCGTAGACCAGCTCACCAAGCGGTACGGCCGCTACACGGCCGTCGATTCCGTCTCCTTCTCCGTGCGCCCGGGGACCGTCACCGGCTTCCTCGGCCCGAACGGCGCCGGCAAGTCGACCACCATGCGCATGCTGGTCGGTCTGACGCCGCCCAGCAGCGGTTCCTGCACCGT
>DATKNA010000068.1:0-8270 GCA_035541595.1 Kineosporiaceae bacterium
TGGACGGCCAGATCGCCGGCTACGCCTACCTGGGCCCCCCGGCCCCGGCCGGTCCCGAGCCGGGCGTGAGCGGCGAGCTGGTGATCCGCGGTCCGGTCATCGAGCCGCGGCCGCGGTGTGGTCCCGTGAACCCCTGGCGCGTTCGTCGCCTGCCGCCCTGTCGCCCTTGACCGGCACGAACCGGTAGCCGACGTTGCGCACGGTCCCGATCAGCGCTTCGTACTCGACGCCGAGCTTGGCTCGCAGCCGCCGGACGTGGACGTCGACCGTCCGGGTGCCGCCGAAGTAGTCGTACCCCCAGACCTCCTGCAGCAGCTGTGCCCGGGTGAACACCCGGCCGGGGTGCTGGGCCAGGAACTTCAGCAGCTCGAACTCCTTGTACGTGAGGTCGAGCAGTCGACCGCGCACGCGGGCGGTATAGGTCACCTCATCGACGACGACATCTCCGGCCCGGATCTCCGCGGACGGCGGCTCCAGCGCCGCCTCGGCGAGCCGGGTCCGTCCGGTCGCCAGGCGCAGCCGCGCCTCGACCTCGGCGGGCCCGGCCGAGTCGAGCACGACGTCGTCCGATCCCCAGTCGGCGGCGACGGCGGCCATCCCGCCCTCCGTCAGCACCAGCAGCAACGGCGACGACAACCCGGTGGTGCGCAGCAGCCGGCACAGCGAGCGGGCGCCGGCCAGGTCGCGCCGGCCGTCGACGACGACCGCGTCCGCGGGGGGCGCGTCGACGAGGACCGCGGCCTCGGCCGGCAGGACCCGCACCTGGTGGGGCAGGAGCCCGAGGGCCGGCAGAACCTCGGCCGAGGGCGCCAGCGCGTTCGTGAGCAGCAGCAACTGAGCCATGTCGTGGTCCTCCCGCGGGGTACGCAAGGAGCCGGTCACGCCGACCGCCGCCGCGCGGGGTCCCCGCGCGCACGGCCGGCGAGCAGGTCCGGCGTCGCACGCCGCGCCGTTGCGGGCTGTGAACGGCTCATGATACCCGGCGACTGATACCGGGCGACTGGTACCGGGCGACTGATACCGGGCGACTGGTACCCGGGCGACTGGTACCCGGGCGACTGGTACCCGCCGACCTGTCGACCGGGGAGTGCGGCGACGATGGACCGGTGGAACCCCTGTCCGGACGCATGCTGCTCGCCGCCGACGGCGTCCGGATCAGCGCCCGGCACGACCCGCCCGTGCAGCACGCTCCGGCTCCCGACCTGGGTCTCGTCGTGGCCCACGGGTTCACCGGCGCCTGGCGCCGACAGAGCGTGCGTGCGCTCGCCGGCGTGCTCGCCGATCACGCCGGCGTGGTGTCGTTCGACTTCCGCGGTCACGGCGCCTCAGGGGGCCGGAGCACGCTGGGCGACCTCGAGGTGCTCGACCTCGACGCCGCCGTGCGCTGGGCCCGGCTGCTGGGCTACCGCCGGGTCGTGACGGTGGGCTGGTCGATGGGGGCGGGCGTCGCGATCCGGCAGGCCGCCCTGTGCCGCGGCGTCGACGCCGTCGTCGCGGTGAGCGGGCCCAGCCGCTGGCACTTCCGGGGGACGGCGCCGATGCGCCTGCTGCACTACGGCGTCGAGACCCGGTTCGGGCGGGCCGTGCTGGCCCTCGGGTTCCGCACCCGGATCGCGGCGCGGGGATGGGAGCCCTGGCCGGAGCCGCCGGACGCCCTCGTCGGCCGGATCGCTCCCGCGCCGCTGCTCGTCGTCCACGGCGACAGGGACCGGTACATCCCGGCGGAGCACGCCCGATGGCTCGTCGCCGCGGCCCGCGGGCCGGCGCAGCTGTGGCTCGAGCCCGGCTTCGGCCATGCCGAGGCGGCGGCCACGCCGGACCTCCTCCATCGCATCGCGACGTGGGCCGACGCGAACACCGTCGAGAATGCCCCGTCTGCCAGGATGCCCGGGTGAACGCCGTCCTCGGGGGTCTGGCCTCCGCCGCTCTCGCGGGGCTCCTCGCGGTGTCGGCGTACTCAGGGACGGCCCTCCTCGCCGCGGCCCTCGCGCTCGTCGTGCTCGTCACCGCGCTCGGCTGGTCGGCTCTCGTCGACCTGCCGTCGCCGCTCGGCAGCGGCGTCCTGGTCGCGCTGGCGGGCTGGGCCGCGGTGGCGGTCGCCGCCGCCGTACAGCATCAGCCGCGGCCCCTGGCCAGGTTCGCCGGGATGCTCGCCTGTGCCGTCCTGGCCGCGTTCGTCCGCGAGATCGTGCGACGGGCTCCCCGGGAGGCCCTGGTGGAGTCGCTCACCGGGACGTTCGCCGGCGAGGTCGTCGTCGTATTCGGGGCCGCCTGGCTGCTCGTGCCCGTCACGGGCGTCGGCGGTCACGGCGTGCTCGTCGCGGCGGCCGCCGTGGCCGCGACGCGGCTCGCCACCGCCTTGCCGTGGCCCGGGTCACTCACCGGCTGGATCGGCCTGGCCGCCGGCACCGTCGCCGCCCTGATCGCCACGGCGCTGTCGGCTCCCGCGCACCTCGCTCAGGGAGCGCTCATCGGTGTGGCCGTCGCGGCGGTGGTCGCCGCGCTGGACCGGCTGCTCGCCCACGCGCAGGCCACCCGGGGGACCGCCGCGCTCGTCGCCTCCTCCGCGGCGCCGGTCGCCGCCGCCGGCGTGGTGGCGTACGCGGTGGCCCGCCTCTTCGCGGTGTGATCCGGGCCGGGGCCCGTACGATCGGGGGGTGCTCGAAGGCTTCTACCTGACGTTGCTCACCCTGGCGTCGCTGGCGATCGTCTGGTTCGCCGTGTTCGTCGTCTATCGCCTCTTCAAGGGTCAGCGCTGACGTGTCGATCCGGCTCGACGCCGATCTCCCGGCGCCGCTCGTCCCGCTCGCCTGGCTGGTCGGGACGTGGGCCGGAGCCGGCGTCGTCGGCTACCCGACGATGGCGCAGGACCTGCGATTCGGCCAGGAGGTGACCTTCAACCACGACGGGCGCCCCTTCCTCGCCTACAGCTCGCGCACCTGGCTGCTGGACGCCGACGGCCGTCAGGTCCGTCCGCTCGCCAGCGAGACGGGGTACTGGCGGCCCGTGGAGTCGCCCGCGGGGGCCTCGGGCGTCGGGTTGGAGGTCCTGCTCGCGCACCCGACCGGCATCGTCGAGGTGTACGTGGGCACGGCCGAGGGCCCGCGGGTCACGCTGCGCACCGATGCCGTCGTGCGGACGGCCACCGCCAAGGAGTACACCGCGGCGACCCGGCTCTACGGGCTCGTCGAGGGCGACCTCCTCTGGGTGATGGACATGGCGGCCGTGGGCCGGCCGCTCACCTCCCACGCGTCCGCTCGGCTGAAACGGGTGCCGGTCGAGGGGTCGCCGGCCGTGTAGGGCCCCCCGGCCGGCGGGTGCCGCGCCCCGGCGGGAAGTCCCGAGCCCCGGCCGACGCTGAGACCACCATGACGACCCCGACCCCGACCACGAGCCCCGACGCCGCCGCCGGAGCGGGCGCGGCGCGCGGACTCCCTGCCTCACCGCTGCTCGACGTCTCCGGCGCGGTCCCTGCCGAGGGCCCGGACGCCGGGGTGGCGTGGCACTACGGCGACCCGGTGCGCGAGCAACGCCGGCTCGAGGCGGGGGAGGCCGCCGTCGACCTGTCCCACCGCGGGGTCGTGAGGGTCACCGGACCCGACCGGTTGTCGTGGCTGAACTCCTTGACCACCCAGGCGCTGATCGACACACCGCCGGGCGTCGCCCGCGAGGCGCTGATCCTCAGCCCGCACGGGCACGTCGAGCACGACCTGCACCTCGTCGACGACGGCACCACGGTGTGGATCACCGTCGAGCCCGGGACCGTCGACGCGGTCCGGGACTGGCTCGACCGGATGCGGTTCATGCTCCGGGTCGAGGTCGCCGACGTCACCCGCGCATGGGCGGCGGTGGGTGCCGCCCCGGCGCTCGCGCTGCAGCTGCACCAGGCGGTGGCGGAGGGAGCGCCGCCGGTGTGGACCGACCCCTGGCCGGCCCTGGGCGCGTCGACGGCCTCCTACGCCGCCGTCGACGAGGCGGACCACCCCGGTCGTGAACGCGCGTTCGCCGAGGTGCTCGTGCCGCGGGCGAGGCTCGCGGAGGTCGTGGCCGGTGTCCCGCCGGCCGGGACGTGGGCCGCGGAGGCTCGTCGGGTGGCGGCCTGGCGGCCCCGGCTGGGGCTGGAGACGGACCACCGGACGATTCCGCACGAGGTGGACTGGCTGCGGACCGCGGTCCACCTCGCCAAGGGCTGCTACCGCGGGCAGGAGACGGTGGCGCGGGTGCACAACCTCGGCCGGCCGCCTCGCAGGCTGGTGTTCCTCCATCTCGACGGTTCCCAGCACACCCTGCCCGCCCACGGGGACCCCGTCGCCCTCGGCGACCGCCGGGTCGGCTTCGTCACCTCGGCCGCCCGGCACCACGAGCTGGGGCCGGTGGCGCTCGCCCTGGTCAAGCGCTCGACGCCGGCCGACGTCCAGCTCACCGCCGGTGGCGTGGCCGCGGCACAGGAGCTCGTCGTCGCACCCTGATCGACCGTAGGTCGTGCTGCCGTGTGCTGTGTCGACCGCAGCATCTGCGGCAGGATGGCCACCGTGACAGCCGCCACGCTCATCACCGTCGCCCCGACGGGCGCCGAGCACCGCAAGTCCGACGTCCCACAGCTGCCCACCACCCTGGAGGAGCTGGTGGCGGAGGCGACGGCGTGCGAGGCGGCGGGCGCCGCGCTGGTGCACGTGCACATCCGGGACGCCGACCATCGTCCCACCCTCGACCTGGGCCGGCTGAAGGAGACCGTGGCGGCCCTGCGCGAGCAGACGGGCCTGGTGGTCCAGCTCTCGACCGGGGGGAGCGTGCAGGATCCCCTCGACGCCCGGCTCGCGGTCCTGGAGGCCCGGCCGGACTCCTGCTCGCTCACCTGCGGCACGGTCAACTTCGGGGACGACGTCTTCCTCAACCCCTGGCCCTTCATGGTGGATCTCTACGAGCGGGCTCGGGAGGCGCAGGTCGTGCCGGAGTTCGAGCTCTTCGACCTCGGCCACGTCGCGGCGCTTCAGCGGCTGCTCGACACCTGCGGCCCGCCGTACGGGGGGCGGGTGCACTGCGACTTCGTGCTCGGAGTCCCCGGTGGCATGCCAGGAACGACGCAGGCGCTCGCGGCGGGGGTCCAGGCCCTGCCGGCGGAGGTCACCTCCTGGTCGGCCACCGGCATCGGCCGAACCCACCTGCCGATCGTCGCCGCGGCCCTATCGCTGGGCGGACACCTGCGGGTCGGCATGGAGGACACCATCGTCTTCGCCCGCGGCCGGCCGGTGCGGTCGAACGCGGAGCTCGTCCACCGCGCGGCTCGGCTGGCAACGGAGCTCCAGCGGGCGCCGATGACGCCGGCACAGGCACGGCGGCTGCTCGGCCTCCCGCCGCGGGACTGACCTCCCGCAGCTCGGGGGTTGGCCGGTCATCGGGGCCTGCAGCGTCCATGGGGTGGTCCCGCGGACGGTGGCGCGGCGGGGGCGGCGGCACGGCGGCGGCGGTGCAGCGGGGGCGGCGGTGCAGCAGACGGTGGCCGTGGTGATCGCCCCGCCGGGGGGAGGGGTGGTCGCGGCGCTGATCACGACGCCCGGCCGTGATCGGACCCTTGGCCGTGATCGGACCCTTGGCCGTGATCGCCCTGCTTCGCCGTGATCGCCACGCTGGAGTCGATCATCTCATCGTGGCTGTGATCGCCACGCGGGCGGAGTACCAACGGCCATGATCGGGCAGTCCTGCCAGGATGCCGTGGCGGGGTGTGGTACCGCCGCTCACCTGGCGATCATCGTTGGTGGCCGGCTCACAGAGCGGCAGGCTTGGCCGGGACAGCCGGGCCCGCTCGGACGGATAGCAAGCAGACACTCACTGACCGTGAGGTAACTCACGGCCGCTTGCACTTGCAAGCGCTTGCTCCAGCTAGCATGATGGACGTCGTGGCAAGCATCTCCCATCGGGTCGGCGACCTCGGCGCGTACCTTCGCGAACAGCGCGAGAACGCCAAGCTGTCCGTGCGGCAGCTCGCGTCCCTCGCCGGTGTCAGCAACCCCTACCTCAGTCAGGTCGAGCGCGGCCTGCGACGCCCCTCGGCAGAGGTGCTCCAGCAGATCGCCAAGGGGCTGCGGATCTCCGCCGAGGCGCTGTACGTCCGCGCCGGCATCCTCGAAGAGGGTCTCCGGGGCACGATCGAGGCCGCCATCGATGCCGACGAGGGGCTGACGCCGCGCCAGAAAAAGGTTCTGCGCGAACTCTGCGCGCACTTCAGATCCGAGAACGCACGAGCCGAAGAGGCTGCCGAACAGGCCGCCAGGAAGGCCGCCGAGGTGGCAGACGCTGCCGAGGCGACCGGCGTCGACGCCGACCTGGACGGCGCGATCGGGGCGCGCATCGACGGCGACGTCGATGCGGGGCTCCCGAGCGGCGCCGCCCGGACCCTCGTGGGGCTCGAGATCGACGGTGCGGCCGAGCCGCCTGCCACGACCACGACCGAGACCGCGCCCCCCGCGCGGTGAACACAGGAGGAAGATCAATGTCTCGCATGGCCGAGATCAGCAAGAACGTCACGGAGTCCACGCCCGTGCTGGCCGCCGTCGGCGCCGCCGACGTCGTGGTGGCGCGCGCGCGTGCCGCTGCCGCCGACACCCAGCGGGTGCAGGCCGCGGTCCAGGACGCCCTGACCACCTACCAGGTCGAGCTGCGCAAGGGCATCGCCGCTGCGCAGAGCGAGTTCGGCAAGACGCTGCACGCGTATCAGGCGGAGCTGGAGCCCGCCCGGCTCCAGGCCAAGGTCCAGCAGGCTCCGGCCCTGGCCGTGTCCCGCGCCCGTGAGGTCGCCGGGCAGGTCGAGACCGGCTACGCCGAGCTGGCCGAGCGGGGCAGGCAGCTGGTCGAGCGGGTTCGCAGCCAGAAGCCGACGCAGGACCTCATCGCCCAGGGCCGACTCACCGTGAACCAGGCCCGGGCCGCCGTGACGACCGCCCGCAAGGCCGTCGACGACACGGCCGCCGCCGCCAAGGGCGCCGTCACGATCGGCCGGCGGGAGACCGCGGAGGCGGTCGCCGAGGTCGAGAAGAGCGTCCAGCAGACGGAGCAGGTCGTCCAGACGCGGACCAGCGGCACCCGCTCCGCCGTCAAGCGGACCGCCACCACCGCCCGCAACCGCGCGGCTGCGACGAAGGCGGCCACCGAGGAGTTGGTGTCCGACGCGGAGGCCACCGTGTCGAAGGCCGTGGAGGCCGCCGAGGCCGCCGCGGAGCAGGTCGGCGACTGACCAATCGGCGACTGACCTATCGGCGACTGACCAGACGGTCGGCCGGCACCACGACGGAGCGGTCCGTCCCCGCAGCCATGCGGGGCGGGCGGCTCCGTTCTCTGCTTCGGTGGTCAGCACGACGTGCCGCGGCGCGGGCGACAGGCGGGTCCCTGTCCGGGCCCTGGAGTCCGTACGCTGGAGGCATGCTCGTCAGCGGTGTCTACACGCTTCAGACCCTCATCGTGCTCGTGCTCGGCGTCCTCGCGTTCGGGATCGAGGTCTGGGCGCTGATCGACGCCATCACCCAGCCGGCCGCCACGTTCGTGGCCGCCGGCAAGCTCACCAAGCGGCTCTGGCTGATCATTCTCGGTGTGGCCACGGCGTTCGGATTCCTCGGCCTGCCCGTCGGCGGAGGCAATCCGCTCGGCCTGCTCGGCATCGTGGCGGTGGTGGCCGCCGCGGTGTACCTCACGGACGTCCGGCCGGCCGTGCGGCAGCTGCGTGGGCGTGGTCGTGGGGGAGACAGCAGCGGTCCCTACGGGCCCTGGTGACGCCGTTCCGGATCGGCCGACCGTCCCAGATCTCCGTGAGCTCAGCGGTCGGGAGCATACTGTGACCAGGTGGCTACGCATGGGTATCGAACCGGGTACTCTTCCGTCGTGACCGAGTTCCTTCCGGGCGGACGCCGGCGGATCGACCGCGTGCTCGCGCCCGCGTTCATCGAGAACATCGAGGGCCTGGACCTCGAGGAGCTGCGCCTGCGGCGGGCCGACGCCGATCAGGAGGAGGTCGACCTCTCCTACGCCCGCCGCCTCCTCCAGGGGCGCCTGGACATCCTTCGCGCCGAGCAGGAGTCCCGGCGGGGGGGCGGTCGGTTCAGCCACCCGGCGCGGACCGACGTCGAGATCGTCGCGGCCCTGTCCCGGATCCTCGCCGACGAGCAGCGCCAGACGCGCGGGCTCGGCCGCCACGTCTCGGGCTCGGCGCCGAGCCGGGTCGGGGAGCATCGGCGGGAGGCCGAGCGCGCGGTCGCCGACGTCGGCGGCTCCGACCTGGC
>DATKNA010000069.1:0-10022 GCA_035541595.1 Kineosporiaceae bacterium
CACGTCCGGCCGGTCGCCTCACCGGCCTGGCGGGACGGCCTGCTGCTGCGGGACTGGCTGCGCAACGTGCCGGCCGCCGCCGCCGCGTACGCGGCGCTCAAGCGCACGCTGGCCGACGAGCCGCACACGACGATCGACGCGTACGCGACGGGGCGGATGCCGTGGATCCGGGCGGAGCTGGGCCGTGCCGGGGAGTGGGCGCGCGGCCAGGGCAGCACCGGCGGGGAGACCGCCGGTGGGGATGGGGGAGATCGCCAGGAATGAGTCCGTCGGTGCCGCCGCTTACGGTGATGCCATGCGACCGACGACCGACCTGCAGCGCACCGTGGCCCCCTTCCGGGTGGTCTCGGAGTTCGAGCCCAGCGGCGACCAGCCGGAGGCCATCGCGGGGCTGACGGCGAAGGTCGAGGCGGGGGAGAAGGACGTCGTCCTGCTCGGGGCCACGGGCACCGGCAAGTCCGCCACCACGGCCTGGCTCATCGAACAGGTCCAGCGGCCCACCCTGGTGCTCGCCCCGAACAAGACCCTCGCGGCCCAGCTCGCCAACGAGTTCCGCGAACTGCTCCCGCAGAACGCGGTCGAGTACTTCGTGTCGTACTACGACTACTACCAGCCCGAGGCGTACATCCCGCAGACCGACACCTACATCGAGAAGGACTCCTCGATCAACGAGGAGGTCGAGCGGCTCCGGCACTCGGCCACCAACTCGCTGCTGACCCGTCGCGACGTGGTGGTGGTCGCCTCCGTGTCCTGCATCTACGGGCTGGGAACCCCGCAGGAGTACGTCGATCGGATGGTCCGGCTGAAGGTCGGCACCGAGATCGAGCGGGACGATCTGCTGCGCAGGTTCGTCCAGATGCAGTACACCCGCAACGACCTGGCCTTCACTCGCGGCACCTTCCGGGTCCGCGGTGACACCGTCGAGATCATCCCGGTGTACGAGGAGCTCGCCATCCGGATCGAGTTCTTCGGCGACGAGATCGACCGCTTGTACACGCTGCACCCGCTCACGGGTGAGATCATCCGCGAGGAGGACGAGATGTACGTCTTCCCAGCGACGCACTACGTCGCGGGCCCGGAGCGGATGGAACGGGCGGTCGCCTCGATCGAGGCGGAACTGGCCGAGCGTCTGGCCGAGCTCGAGCGGCAGGGCAAGCTGCTCGAGGCCCAGCGGCTGCGCATGCGGACGAGCTACGACATCGAGATGATGCGTCAGGTCGGCTCGTGCTCAGGCATCGAGAACTACTCCCGGCACATCGACGGCCGGGCGCCGGGCAGTGCTCCCAACACCCTGCTCGACTACTTTCCTGAAGACTTCCTACTGGTCATCGACGAGTCGCACGTCACGGTGCCGCAGATCGGCGCCATGTACGAGGGTGACATGTCGCGTAAGCGGATGCTCGTCGAGCACGGCTTCCGGCTGCCCAGCGCGGTGGACAACAGGCCGCTGAAGTGGGAAGAGTTCCTCGAGCGCATCGGTCAGACCGTGTATCTCTCGGCGACGCCGGGCGACTACGAGCTGTCCCGGGCGCACGGCGTGGTCGAGCAGATCATCCGCCCGACCGGCCTGGTGGACCCCAAGATCGTCGTGAAACCGACGAAGGGGCAGATCGACGACCTCCTGGGGGAGATCCGCGACCGCGCTGTCCGGGACGAGCGCGTCCTCGTCACGACGCTGACGAAGAAGATGGCCGAGGACCTCACCGACTACTTGCTCGACCAGGGGGTCCGCGTCCGTTACCTGCACTCGGAGGTGGACACCCTGCGCCGTGTCGAGCTGCTCCGCGAGCTCAGGCAGGGGGAGTTCGACGTGCTCGTCGGCATCAACCTGCTGCGCGAGGGTCTGGACCTGCCCGAGGTCTCGCTCGTGAGCATTCTGGACGCCGACAAGGAGGGGTTCCTCCGTTCGTCCAAGTCGCTCATCCAGACGATCGGCCGCGCCGCCCGGAACGTCTCGGGGGAGGTCCACATGTACGCCGACAGCGTGACGCCGTCGATGCAGCAGGCCATCGACGAGACGAACCGACGACGCGAGAAGCAGATCGCCTACAACACGGAACGAGGCCTCGACCCGCAGCCGCTACGCAAGCGGATCGCGGACATCACCGATCTGATCGCCCGGGAGGACGAGGACACGGATGCGCTGATCGGTGGTGCCGGCCGACAGCGTTCGCGGGGCAAGGCGCCGGTGCCCGGCATGCGGTCGACGGGCGAGCCGATCGGCCGGCACACCAAGGACCTCGTGTCGCTGCCCGCGACCGACCTCGCCGACCTCATCCAGCAGCTCACCGCACAGATGCATGCGGCGGCGGCGGAACTGCACTTCGAGCTCGCGGCGCGGCTTCGTGACGAGGTGGGGGAGCTCAAGAAGGAGCTGCGGGGGATGAGGGCGGCGGGTGCGGTCTGAGGGCCGGGCCGGCCGGCCAGGTCAGTCCGACACGTCCTCGCTCGGCCACCTGCCCCGGCCGCCTGCCTCCGGCTAGCCTGATGAACCTGCCGCGACGCGGCGCCACCGACGGACAAGGAGCGGAGGGTCCGTGGAGTTGTCGCGCTCGTTCGAGTTGACCACCGTCACGATTCTCGCCGTCCTGCTGATCGTCGACCTGCTGATCGTGGCGCGGCGTCCGCACGTTCCCAGCATGCGCGAGGCGGCGCTGTGGGTGGGCTTCTACGTGGTGCTGGCCGGCGTGTTCGCGGGCCTGCTGTCCGGGCTCGCCGGTGGGCAGGTCGCCGGCGGGTTCATCGCCGGGTGGGCCACCGAGTACAGCCTCAGCGTCGACAATCTCTTCATCTTCATGATCATCATGACCCGGTTCGCCGTGCCGCGGGCGAACCAGCAGAAGGTCCTGATGATCGGGATCATCCTTTCGCTGGTGCTGCGGGGAACGTGCATCCTGCTGGGCGCGGCCGCGATCGAACGATTCAGCGCGATCTTCTACCTCTTCGGCGGGTTCCTGGTCTACACGGCCGTGTCGCTGCTGCGCTCGGGGGACGTCCACGAGTACGAGGAGAACCGCGCGGTGCGGCAGATCCGCCGCCGGCTGCCGCTGTCGGACGGGTACGACGACGCGCGCCTCGTCACCAGGGTCAGCGGGCGCCGGGTCGCGACGCCGATGGTCGTCGTGCTGCTGGCCATCGGCTCCGCCGACCTGCTGTTCGCGTTCGACTCCATCCCGGCGATCTTCGGATTGACCACTCACCCCTTCGTCGTGTTCACGGCCACCCTGTTCGCGCTGATGGGCCTGCGCCAGCTGTACTTCCTGCTCGGCGGGCTGCTCGACCGGATGGTCTATCTGCCCCAGGGGCTCGCCGTGATCCTCGCGTTCATCGGCGCCAAGCTCGTCCTGGAGGCGCTCGCGACCAACGAGATGCAGTGGGTCAACGGAGGCGACCCGGTCGAGTGGGCGCCCGTGATCCCGATCTGGGGCTCGCTCGCGTTCATCGGCACGGTGCTGCTCGTCACGGCTGCGCTCAGCGTGCTCGCGCCGCCCAAGAGCCACCGGGCGTTGCCCGCGCCACGGCCGGAGCTGTCGTCGTCCTGGCGCGGGTGAACCGGCGCGGGCGAACCCCGGCCGGCACCTCGACGCAGCCGCACTGCGGGTGTGCGCGCTCAGGTCGGCCGAACTGCTCGACCAGGTCGGTGGCCCAGGAGCACGATCGACGACTCCTCGCACAGGCCGGGCGGGGCCGTTGCGGGTCACCAGCCGCGCGCCCGCCATTCGCCGAGGCGAGGCCGCTCGGTGCCCAAGGTGGTGTCCTTGCCGTGCCCGGGGTAGATCCAGGTGTCGTCCGGCAGGACGGCGAACAGCCGCTCCTCGACGTCCGCCAGCAGCTGTGCGAACCTGTGCGGATCGCGGTCGGTGTTGCCGACCCCACCAGGAAAGAGGCTGTCCCCGGTGAAGGCGTGGGTGCTGCCGTCGCTGGACCTCAGGACCAGGGCCACCGACCCCGCCGTGTGCCCCCGCAGGTGGACGACCTCCAGCGGGGTCGCTCCCACGTCGATCGTGTCGCCGTGGTCGAGCGGCACGTCGGGGGTCACGGGAAGGTGCGACGCGTCGTCGCGGCCGGCGGCGCTGCGGGCCCCGGTCGCGTCGAGGACGGCGGCGAGCGCGCGGTGGTGGTCCCGGTGCCGGTGCGTGGTGACCACCATGGCGAGCCCGCGCCCGCCCTCGGGCACGGACTCGGTGACGAGCGCGAGCAGCCGGGGGGCGTCGTCCGCCGCGTCGATGAGGAGCTGCTCCCCGGTCGCCCGATCGGTGACGAGGTAGACGTTGTTGTCCATGGTCGAGACGCTGGCCTTGCGGATCACGGCGTCCGGCAGCTCGCGGACGTCGCTCGGGCCGCCGGGGCTCACGTCTCCCGTGTAGTCGCCGGTGCCGGGCACGTCGCCTCCTCACAGCAGCAATGCGTCGGGCGACGCGGCCTCGGCGGGCAGCGGCACGACGCCACCATAGTGAGGCATGCCCGGCGCGGACCGGGCGTTGCTCCCGTTGGCGATGGTGTCTGCCGGCACGGCGGACCGGTGGTTGCGTCCGTGGCGAGTCTGTCCGACCCCCGACCTAGCATGGGCAGCGCCCGCCCCGACCCGTCCCCTGCCCCGAGAAGGACGTTGTGAGCGACCGACTGATCGTCCGCGGTGCCCGAGAGCACAACCTCAAGGACGTCTCGCTCGATCTGCCGAGGGACGCCCTCGTCGTCTTCACCGGCCTGTCCGGTTCGGGCAAGTCCTCGCTCGCCTTCGACACGATCTTCGCCGAGGGCCAGCGCCGGTACGTGGAGTCGTTGTCGGCGTACGCGCGCCAGTTCCTGGGACAGATGGACAAGCCGGACGTCGACTTCATCGAAGGCCTGTCGCCGGCGGTGTCGATCGACCAGAAATCGACCAACCGCAACCCGCGGTCGACCGTCGGCACGATCACCGAGGTCTATGACTACCTGCGGCTGCTGTGGGCCCGCGCCGGTAGACCGCACTGCCCGGTCTGCGGCCAGCCGATCACCCGGCAGACCCCGCAGCAGATCGTCGACCGGCTCCTGGAGCTGCCCGAGGGCACCCGTTTCCAGGTGCTGGCCCCGGTGGTGCGCGGTCGCAAGGGCGAGTACGCGGACCTCTTCCGTGAACTGCAGACGAAGGGGTTCGCCAGGGCACGCGTCGACGGCGAGACCGTGTCGCTGGCGGAGCCGCCGCTGCTGGAGAAGAAGCTCAAGCACACCATCGAGGTCGTCGTCGACCGGCTGGTCGCGAAGCCGTCGAGCAAGCGCCGGCTGACGGACAGCGTCGAGACCGCGCTCGAGCTCGCCGGCGGCGTGCTGACCGTCGATCTGGTGGACGAGCCCGAGGGCTCGCCCGACCGGGAACGCCGCTTCAGCGAGAAGATGGCCTGCCCGAACGACCACCAGCTGTCGTCGTTCGAGGTCGAGCCGCGCTCGTTCTCGTTCAACAACCCCTACGGTGCCTGCCCCGAGTGCACGGGCATCGGCAGCAAGCTGGAGGTCGATCCGGACCTGCTGGTTCCGGACGAGGACCTGGCGCTCGCCGAGGGCGCGATCGCGCCATGGGCGAGCGGATCCGCCGACTACTTCGTCCGGTTGATGAAGGCGCTCGGCGAGGACCTCGGGTTCGGCGTCGACACCCCGTGGCGGGCGCTGCCGGAGCGGGCGAAGCAGGCGCTGCTGTACGGCCAGGACCACCAGGTGCACGTCAAGTTCCGTAACCGGTACGGTCGGGAGCGCTCGTACTCCACCGGCTTCGAGGGAGCGGTCCCGTTCGTCCAGCGCCGGCATGCCGAGACCGACTCGGAGTGGAGCCGGGAGCGGTACGAGGGGTACATGCGCGAGGTCCCCTGCCCCCAGTGCAAGGGCGCGCGGCTCAAGCCGGAGTCGCTGGCGGTCCTCGTCGGCGGCCGCTCGATCGCCGCGGTCTGCGGCCTGCCGATCCGCGAGGCCGCCGCGTTCCTGGCCGATCTCGACCTGACCCCGCGGGAACGGCAGATCGCCGAGCGGGTGCTCAAGGAGATCCAGGCCAGGCTCGGGTTCCTCCTCGACGTCGGGCTGGAGTACCTGTCACTCGACCGGGCGGCCGGCACGCTCTCCGGAGGCGAGGCGCAGCGGATCCGGCTCGCGACCCAGATAGGGTCGGGGCTGGTCGGCGTCCTCTACGTCCTCGACGAGCCGAGCATCGGCCTGCACCAGCGCGACAACCGCCGGCTCATCGACACCCTCACCCGACTGCGTGACCTGGGCAACACCCTGATCGTCGTGGAGCACGACGAGGACACGATCCGGGCGTCCGACTGGGCCGTGGACATCGGGCCGCGGGCGGGCGAGCACGGCGGCCAGGTCGTCTACTCGGGCCCGGTGGACGGGCTGCTGACGCACCCGGACTCGCTGACGGGGATGTACCTGTCCGGGCGGCGCGAGATCCCGGTGCCCGCGGCCCGACGGCCGGTCGATCCGGCTCGGCGGGTCACGGTCGTCGGTGCCCGCGAGCACAACCTGCAGGGGATCGACGTCAGCTTTCCCCTCGGCCGCCTCGTGGCCGTCACCGGAGTGAGCGGGTCGGGCAAGTCGACCCTGGTCAACGACATCCTCTACACCGTGCTCGCGAACAGGCTGAACGGTGCGCGGCAGGTCCCCGGCCGGCACAAGACGGTGATCGGGCTGGAGCACCTCGACAAGGTGGTGCACGTCGACCAGAGCCCGATCGGGCGGACGCCGCGGTCGAACCCGGCGACCTACACGGGCGTGTTCGACCACATCCGGCGGCTGTTCGCGGACACGACCGAGGCGAAGATCCGCGGCTACCAGCCGGGCCGCTTCTCGTTCAACGTCAAGGGCGGCCGGTGCGAGGCGTGCTCGGGCGACGGCACCATCAAGATCGAGATGAACTTCCTGCCGGACGTCTACGTCCCGTGCGAGGTCTGCCACGGCGCCCGGTACAACCGGGAGACGCTCGAGGTGCACTTCAAGGGGAAGACGATCGCCGAGGTCCTCGACATGCCCATCGAGGAGGCCGCCACCTTCTTCGCGGCGGTGCCGGCGATCGCCCGGCACATGACGACGCTGGTCGACGTCGGCCTGGGGTACGTCCGGCTCGGGCAGCCCGCCCCGACGCTGTCCGGCGGTGAGGCGCAGCGCGTCAAGCTGGCGTCCGAACTGCAGAAGCGCTCGACCGGCCGGACGGTCTACGTGCTCGACGAGCCGACGACGGGCCTGCACTTCGAGGACATCCAGAAGCTGCTCGGCGTCGTGGAGGGCCTGGTCGACAAGGGCAACACCGTCATCGTCATCGAGCACAACCTCGACGTCATCAAGAGCGCGGACTGGATCGTGGACATGGGCCCCGAAGGCGGCTCGGGCGGTGGCCGGGTCATCGCCGAGGGGACACCGGAAGCGGTCGCGGCCGATCCGGCGAGCCACACCGGCCGCTTCCTCGCACCGATCCTCGCCGGCCGCGGCCACCTGCCGGTGACCGCTCGGCGCCGATCCGCACGGCAGCTGTCGGTGGACGACGTCGTCGAGGCAGGTGTCTGAACGGGCTCTTGCGCAAGCACGCGTGACGGGTGTTGCCTAGGTGATCAACGACGGGCGTGTGGGAGGTCGGCATGGACGTCGGTGAACGGCGGCGGCTACGCCGCGAGCTGAACATCTGGGAGGCCATCGGCATCTCTGTGGCGCTCATGGCCCCCTCGATGGCGGCCAACATCAACCCCCAGGGCACTGTCGGTCTCGTCGGCCGGGCCATACCGTTGACGTTCGTCCTCGCGACCGTCGGCGTCCTGCTGGTGTCCTGGACGTTCGTCCGCCTCTGCCAGCGCTTCCACCATTCCGGGTCGGTCTACGGCTTCGTCGGCGCGACCTTGGGCCCGCGTGCGGGCGTCGTGGCGGGCTGGGGTCTGGTGGGGACCTACACGTTCTACGGCGTCGTCACGTCGATCGCCGCCGGCCGGATCTTCTTCGCCTTCCTCGAGGGCCTGGGCATCTGGCACAACCCGCCGGACTGGGCGGCGTTCGTCATCGCGGCCCTCGTGCTCGGCGGCGTCTACGTCCTGACGATCGCGCCGGTGCGCCGGGGGACCCGCACCCTGCTGGTGATCGAGGGCGCGACGGTCCTGCTCATCCTCCTCGTCGGGTTGATCGTGCTGGTCCGGCTCATCGCCGGCAACGCCCCGGGGGGTCTCGGCGTCACGTTCAGCCCGTTCACCGTGGAGAGCGGCACGGACGCCTCGACCCTGTTCCTCGGCGTGGTCTTCGGGTTCCTGTCCTTCGCCGGGTTCGAGGCGGCGGCGACCCTGGGCGAGGAGGCCCGCGATCCGCGCAGGGACATCCCGCGGGCCATCCTCGGCACCGCGATCTTCGGTGGCCTCTTCTTCATCTTCATCACCTGGGTCGAGGTCATGGGCTTCGGCGCCGACGCGACCGGCCTCAAGGCGTTCGCGTCGTCGAACGCGCTGGTCGCCGAGCTCGGGAGCCAGTACGTCGGCTCGTGGCTGGGCAATCTCATCAGCCTCGGCGCCTCGGTCAGCGCCTTCGGCTGCGCGCTCGCCTGCGCCGTCGGCGGGTCCCGACTCGTCTTCGCCCTCTCCCGGGACGGCGTCGGACCGGCCTCGCTGGCGCGGGTCTCGGCGGCCCGCGGAACGCCCGAGGTCGCCGCTGTGACGGTGGTCGGCACGATGCTCGGACTCGACGTCGTCATCGGCCTGCTCTATCGAAACGAGGACTCGCCGTCCCTGGCGACGTTCGCGGCGGCTGGCACCATCGGCACGCTGATCCTCCTCGTCGTGTACGTCCTGGCCACCATCGGGGCAACCCGGCTGGTGTTCTTCCCGCACGGGCAAGCCGCGATCCGGGCCGAGATCATCATCCCGATCCTGGGCCTCGCCCTGCTCGGCTACACCCTCTGGCGCAACATCATCCCGTTCCCGGAGGGGTCCGCACGCTGGTTGCCGGTCACCGCCGCGGTCTGGCTGCTGGCCGCGGTCGCCCTCGTCCTGCTCCGGCCGACGGTCGCCCAGCGGGCCGGTGAACAGCTCACCGCCGCCGAGGGCCTGGCCGCCGAGCCTGGCGCGCGTTCCGAGGAGGCCGTGTGACTCCGGAGTCGCCGGAGGAGGCCATCCGGCGCATCGCCGGCGAGGCGGCCCGGAGGGCGCGCGAGGCGGTCGACGACGTCCGCCGGCCCCCGTTCCGCACCGAGGGCGCCGATCCTCAGCCCGGCGGCCGGCCCGGCGAGGTCGCCGCGGCAGAGCGGTACGCGGCACAGCTGGCGGGCCGCGGCGTCCACGGAGTGATCTGCTCCTGGGTCGACACCGCCGGCATCAACCGGATCAAGACGATCCCCACCCGGCGGCTGCCCTCGGCCGTCGCGTGGGGCGTCGGGATGTCGCCGGTGTTCGACACCTTCCTCGCCGACGACTCGATCGTCGCCACCGACGTCCTCGGCAGCCCCGATGGCGACCTGCGCCTCTACCCGGACCTGGAGCGGCTGACCCCGCTGGCCGGCCAGCCGGGATGGGCCTGGGCGCCGGTCGACCGGGTGACCCAGGACGGCGACACCCATCCGGCGGACACCCGCACGCTGCTGCGGCGGCAGGTGCGCGCGGCGCGCGAGCACGGGCTCGAGATCAAGGCCGCTGTCGAGATCGAGTTCGCGCTGGGCCGTGACGACGCGCCCGCCGGGGAGTTCGCCCCGGCCTGCCAGGGCCCTGCCTACGGCATGATCAGGCTGGTGGAGCTGACCGACTTCTCGGCCGATCTGCTGGCCGCCCTGGCCGCCCAGGACGTCGACGTCGACCAGGTGCACCCGGAGTACGCAGCCGGACAGTTCGAGGTGTCCGCCGGCGCGCTCGACCCGGTGGGCGCCGCGGACCGCAGCATCCTCGTCCGCCAGACGATCCGCGCCGTGGCGCGGAAGCACGGCCTGCGCGCCTCCTTCGCCCCGTCCGTCGTCGCCGGATCCGTCGGCGACGGCGGCCACATCCACCTGTCCGCCTGGCGGGGCGTCCGCAATCTCCACAGCGGGGGCGAGG